>JACCVY010000211.1 GCA_013697915.1 Blastocatellia bacterium
GACGGTGACTGATTCTTTGGATCCTGCGGATCCCTTAATGTCTGCGCCGTTACTACGGCACATAAGACCAACGTTGCGAGCGCTGCAATTAGCGCCCTTGTTGCGAGTCTCATCGCATTCCTCCTGCGAAATGAGTAATTAAAGCTTCCCGTTTATGCCAACATCAAGCAGATGGCCCAGTTAGTTTGGCCGTCTGGCGTAGATGATGGCGCAACCACCAATTGTCAAATAGGAACAGCACCGGCAATCGCCTTTACCGCACATCGCGAAAAGGCTCCGGTGCCTTGTATTTCCCCTATTTGCAACCAAGAAATCTAAGCACCACATTGTGAAAAGGGCAGTTTAGGTTGACGATGTAGACTTCAAACCCCTGCTCAAAATTCAGAGAATCACTACATAAGTGCGAGCAAAAATCCTGCCAGACCATACTCTACCTTTTGGGGGAAATCAAGACTTTTTGATGACTTAGGCCCACTTTCTTTATGTTTTTTCCGTCACGCATAGATGCCGCGCATCCGGGTATCATAGGCCACTCTATCAATCGCCAACATGTAAGCCGCCGTGCGGGTATCGACCGAATGAGCGTCGGCATAACGACAGAGATCGTTGAAACTGGCGACCATCGTCTCCTGCAGTCGCTGGTTCACTACGTCCTCGCGCCAAAAGTAACCCATCCTGTCCTGGACCCATTCGAAGTAAGACACAGTGACCCCTCCGGCGTTTGCCAAAATATCCGGGATCACAAAAATTCCCTTTTCATGTAAGACCTGATCCGCGGCTGCCGTTGTCGGTCCGTTAGCCCCTTCAGCGAGCACTTTACACTTAATGCGGTCAGCGTTTTGAGAAGTGATCTGGTTCTCAGTCGCGGCAGGGACAAGCACGTCGCATTCCAATTCAAGCAATTCGCTATTGGAAACGCGCTCGACGCCGGCGTAATCCTCAAATGAACGCGTAGCGTAAAGATGTTTTAAGGCAGCAGGAATATCAATGCCTGCTGGGTTGTAGATACCACCGTGTATGTCCGAAATCGCAACGACTTTATAGCCCGCGTCGTGCAGCAATCGTGCACCAATCCCGCCCACGTTGCCTGATCCCTGGACCACCACGCGCGTTGCTTCCGGGCTCATGCCAAATTTCTTTACAGCTTCATTAATCACAAAAAGAATCCCTCGCCCGGTTGCTTCGCGCCGGCCCGACGAGCCGCCAAGATCGATTGGCTTACCGGTGACCACGGCCGTAACCGTGTGCCGGGCGTGCATCGAGTACGTATCCATAATCCAGGCCATCGTCTGTTCGTTCGTATTCATGTCTGGCGCAGGTACGTCTTTTTCCGGCCCAATAAAATCCAGGAGCTCCGACGCATAACGGCGCGTCATGCGTTCCAACTCGCCCATCGACATTTGCTGCGGATCGCAGATGATGCCGCCCTTCGCTCCCCCAAAAGGGACATTCACGACAGCACATTTCCACGTCATCCAGGCAGCAAGCGCTCGCACTTCATCGAGATTGACGTCCGGCGAATATCGTATGCCGCCCTTCGCTGGACCGCGTGCAAAGTTGTGCTGCACTCGATAGCCTTCGAAAACCTGGATCCGGCCCGAGTCCATCCTGGTCGGTATATAAACTTTGAGTTCGCGATTGGGCACGCGCATGACGGCGTACAAATCCGGGTCGAGATTCAGCAACTGCGCCGCGCGGTCGAATCGTGACATCATCGATTCAAAGGGATTCTCTTCTTTAATCTCGCGGATGTCGTCGACGTATACTGTGTTTTGCATGCTCACCATGGTCCATCTCCAAACTCTTGTAGAATTCAAAGCTTAGAACGCAGTCTCTCTCCCACTTCACCAGGCAGCTCTCAGGAAATTTTCCCGCCATCCTGGTCCAGGGCTTCGTTCATTGCGCCACTGCGGTAGCCGTCAAGATCGAAGGTCACATACTTGAACCCCAGCGCGCGAAAACGCCGCGCCAACTCGTCTACGACCGCCAGGCTAAGGGCATGTTCCATTTCAGCGCGCGCGATCTCAATACGAACTAGATTGTCATGATGTCTTACGCGAAATTCCCTGAACCCCAGTTCGCGAAGAATTTGTTCGCCGCGATCCACTTCCGTCAGGCGAGCAATTGTAACTGGAAGGCCATACGCGATCCGCGATGACAAACATGGACTTGCCGGCTGATCCCAGGTGGGCAAACCGACGTTGTTGCTCAACAGTCGCAGCTCCGCTTTGCTTATGCCTGCTTCTATCAGTGGGCTGCGAACGCCGTGCCCGGCAGCGGCAACTCGCCCTGGCCGATAATCATTGAGGTCGTCACATGTCGAACCATCCACTATGAATTGGACTTGTCGCGCGCCCGCAACTTCCGCCAATTTGGTGTACAGCTCGTCCTTACAAAAGTAACAGCGGCTTCCGTTGTTGGTTGTGTAATTAGAGTCATCCAGCTCGTCTGTCTTGATTACTTCGTGATTAAAGCCAAATTGTCTCGACAAGTCCTGGATCGTTTGTCGCTGCAGTGAAGGCAAGCTCGCCGAATCACCTGTGATGCACACCGCGTTTGCGCCCAACTCGCTGGTCGCAATAAACGCTACGTAACTACTGTCAACGCCACCTGAGAAGGCGACAATCACAGAGCCCATTTCGCGAAAGATCTCGCGCAGCCTTTGCTCCTTGAGCAGACTCGAGTCGCCATCAGGGATTTGAAGCGAGGCCATTTTTTGGTCTTTATTAGTTAAGGAAGTGCTCAAAACAGTGCGCTCTCCGCGAAGAGACACGTGCACCAGCAGCATGTCCTTCTGTTTGATTTGCCAATGGGATTACAAAAAATAATGTTATCGCATGCATCAAATCACCGCAACCAGCATCCAAAAGAACGAGTACGCTTGTTTTGGACGCGGGCTATTTTGAAATGATAAGATGTCGCCCTCCTCAGTTTGCTACTTGCCTTGTTGCGAAGAGTTTCATGACCTTTCTTCCGACTATCATAAATCAATTACGGATCCAATCAGTGACGCTGATGATCTTAGCGATTTGCGTAGCTTGCGGCATGGTCCATCCGCTAGCCGCCCAAACCGCGGATGCATTTGGCGATTCGGGCGCCGATCCGGTGAAGTTATTTGAGCAGGGTCAAAACGCCCACGCGCGCGGCGACCTGATTAAAGACCCGGGCGAGAAATTACAAGAGTATGAACATGCGCTCGAGTACTACGACGAAGCAATCAAAGTACGGCCCGAGTTTCCTCAGGCAGAATTTCAACGAGGCAATGTACTGGCCGCTCTGGGACGTCCAGTTGAGGCCGAGTCAAGCTTTCGGCGCGCCATTGAATTGCGGAAGAATTGGTCACTTCCTTATTCAGCGCTGGGGGCACTCCTGGCCCGGCTCAACCGGCAAAAAGAAGCTGAAACTCTTTTGCGCGAGGCGATACGGCTCGATTCACGCGACCTGCTCGCGAGTCGAGTACTTGCGAATGTTCGCCTCACTGCCAACGATCCGAAAGAAGCTTTACAACTTGCGACGCGGGTGACAGCCGAAAGCGACGCGGGCGCTGCAATCTGGTTTGTACGCGCTCTCGCTGAACGTGGCACTGGCGACAACCGGGCTGCGCTTAACAGCCTGAATCACGTTCTCGAACTCGAGCCGCAAAATTATGATGCACTCATGACGCGCGCTGAACTCCGCATCGTCGAACACGAATCACCTTTAGAAGATCTCAAGAAGGCGGAGCTTTTGGCCATTGGTGAAAAGCAGAAGATGTCCCGGCTGGCTCTGGCGTATGAAAGCGCGGGTAGACACGCCGACGCGGAACGGGTAGCAAAAGCTGCGGGCTTGACCGAACCGGCGAGGGCTAAGTCCGGGAACGTGACTGGCACGGCGGAAGAAATTGCACTCGCGAACAGCGACGATCCGGACCAATCCCGGGACGCGCTGGAAAAACTGCTGAAGAAAAATCCTGATAACGCGGTGCTGCTGGCCCGGCTCGGTGCATCTTACCGGACGGTTGATCCAACCCGGTCTCTTGCTTTCTACCGGCGCGCTCTCGAGCTCGAACCTGCCAACGCTGATTTCGCTACTGGGTATAGCTCGGCCCTCGTTCGGGCTCGCCGCTTTGCCGAAGCTGTTTTAGTGCTCCGAAAAGTCGTCATCGCGGCCCCCAGGAATTACGCAGCGCACGCCAACCTGGCAACCGCACTATACGAGCTAAAACAGTTTCCTGAGGCGCTGGTCGAATACGAATGGCTCCTGCAAAGCAACCCTGATTTGACGGTTGCTTATTATTTCATTGCCACGGCGCACGATTATCTTGGAGAATACGAACAAGCATTAGCGGCGTACGACGCGTTCCTTGCTCATGCCGATCAAAAGGCGAACCAACTGGAGATCGAGAAAGTAAAGCTACGCCTGCCGTCTTTGCGGCGCCAGATTCAAAGAGGCGAAGGAAGCAAAAAAAAAATCCGTACGAAGCGGCAAGCAATGACTCCGTGGGCAGATCAAAACGAGCAAAAATGAAAGTTGTTGGAATTTCGCGTTTTGGAATTTCGATCCTAACGGTTCTTTGTACAGCCGCGTCGATAGTGTCCGCCCTGGAAGTACGGGTGCAGGAACAACCTGCGCCGCCTCCGTTGAAAATTGTTACGCGGCAAGATCGCATGCAGCTCGATGAAGAGAAGGATTCCAAAGCTCACGTGCGTTTGGCCCTGGCCCTGGCCGAAGCTCATCTTACTAATGCCGAGTTACAGACCTCACGTCTCAATTACGACGACGCTGCCGCGGAGACAGGAAAGTATTCTGCGCTTATAGAAGACCTGTTCGTTTTTCTAAGCAAGCTCAAGCTGGACAGCAATAAAACTCGGGACCTTTACAAGCGCGTCGAACTGACTTTGCGCGCTCACGGGCCACGTCTGAACATCATGCGCCGCAGTACGCCGGCGGCATATGCGGTTTGGCTAAAAGAGACGGAAGATTTCGCGCGCCAGGGTCGGACTGAAGCATTAAACTCTTTTTATGGCAACACCGTTGTCCGCGATCGTCCTTCCCCAGAACAAAGACCGGGCCGCAGCACGGTTCAAACCAACGCGGTGCCGCCGGAAAAGAAACCATGAGGCGACGCACTCTTCTTTGCCTGGCGCAGCTCGGTTTGCTTTTGTCGTGTTGCTTAACAGCCACGGCCCATCCCCCGCAGGCGCGCGACTATCTAACGCCAAAAGAAATCGATCTCGTCAAGGATGCTCAGGAGCTTGATAAACGCGTCGACGTATTCATTAAAGCGGCTGACCGCCGTCTGCTAGTGATAAAGGGATTGGCCACCAATACAAAAGAACTGAAGAAAGATGCTGAGTTCTGGGGTGACCTGCCGTCAGGCACTCGCAGCGAACTGGTGGGCGACATCGCGAAGATCCTCGACGCCGCGATAAACAACATTGACGATGTAAGCTATCGCGATGAAAAAAATCCAGCGCTGCCGAGGGTCCTGCGTAAACTCGCGGGCGCCACTTCCCGCATCGTCGATCAACTGAAGCCGCTTGAGAGCAGCGCGGTGGATCCGGCAGAAGTAAGCAACTTCGATGAATTGATGGAGAACGCTGAAACGATTGTCCAGGCCGCCAGCAAGCTTTCTCCCGAAGTCATCCAACCGCGCAAAGGCAAAGGCGAGAAAGCGAAAACAAATTGAGTCTGAATTACGCCGAAGGCGTAGGCTAACTTAGCCGGCATAACACGCCGTGTTATGGTGGGGAAAAAGAAAGCGAACCCTGAAAGGGTTGAATTTCATCATTCAAACCTTTCAGGGTTCTTCTTCATAATGCCTCTTCTGTCCCAGGGTGAGGCACTAACGCACTCTGCCCTGGGCTACGTTACTGAACGTTACGGCGTTTTTATTTGACGCGTCACTGCCCTCGCTTCTTCTGAAACGGCCGTCCCGGCACTGGCATCGTCGCCTTCCTCTTTAGCTGTGGCCCCGGATTGCAAGCGCGGCGAACTAACGCCGACCGCATAGAGCTTGTACTCAATCTTTGCTTCTGTCTTGTCGACGCCGCCTACACCGGCAACTCGGCCAAACAACTTCTTGGTTGCGGAACTTTTCATCGAGGTGACATCGGTATAAAGAATAAAGTCACACTGCTTCGCCCTGGCTTCTGCCTCAGCCTCAGCAGCACTGGAAGCGTTCAAAGCGATCGCATCAACTCCAGCGCCCTCAATTTCGCCGATCAACCGCTCGCGCAAAGACTCAGTCGATATCTGGCGATCGGTGCGGTTGTTGATTTGAACTACGCCGACGCGAATGGAACCCGGCGCCTTTCTATTGCTGCTCAGCGACGCGTTGTCTCCGTCATCGCTTACCGGCGTCCGGCCTTTAGACGCTTGCGACATGATGGCGTCCATCGACGGCATGCCATACAACTCCTGCGCGTTCGTGGTTTCCACATAACCTGCGGGCACATCGAACAACGCCGCGTCGAGCGGTTCACGAGACAGTTCAATTACTTCTTTTGTAGATGTGAAGGCCACACGCCCGTCAGGACCATAAGACGTTACCGTTTCCTGCAGCGCGTAACCGGTGCGGGCCGCGCCCTGCCGGTTGAAACGAATACGATCGCGGCAACCGCCGCTTGCAGGCATGCTACCCATCCCGGAAGAAGCACCGCGTTCGCAGTTGAGGCCGAAAGAAAAATCTATATACCAACCGTCCGACTCCATTCGTTGCTTAATGGGGTTACATGCATCGGGCGAAGATTCAATGACCATGCTCGTCTTAACGTGACGCGCCTGGAAGCCAAACATTTCTTTGCGCTCGCCGGTGTCGACGGCGTTGGTCGTGTAGGTGACAACACCGCCGCGCCGGGCCGGTTCGGACGCAACGCTGGCGGCGGCTCCACTGTCGATCGCGGAATCCGCTGAGTCCATTGCCGTAATCATATACTTTCGCGCGCTGTCACTAATCTGAACCGTTCGCCTTAGATCACATTGGGTGATGTTAATGATGTCGCGACCATAGCCTAGCTTCATTTCCGAGCGCTCACGCGCGCCCTTGAGCATGGTGGTCGACTCCATAGATTGTCCCGAAGTGGCCGTTCGGTAGGTAATTTTTAAGTCATTACGCGCCGGGGTCGGTGCGGGTTGCGCGGCCGGCCGATTAGTTCTGCGTTGGGCGACAAAAACCGCGGGCAAAATCATCAACAAGACAAAAGCCGCCAAGCTAATTCCCGTAAGCCTTTTTCTCATAACTTATCCTCGTCTTTCTTTATTTTCTCAATCAAGTAGTTGCCTTCGATTCCCGGCTGCGAAGCGGTCCAGTTGCAGCGTTGTGGAACAGACTTAAGGCTGTGATTGCCGAGACGGCGCAGACTAGAGTCCGTTCCACTGGCATTATTAATCGCGTGCTTTGCGTAACGTCTCAGCGGCTCGCTTCAGAGCCTCAACAATCCGGTTAAGAGCTTCGCCGGCATTCACCGTGTTGCGATCCTGGAGCGCCTGGCGAAAATCAGGCAGCGGCTGCGATGCATACCCGGTGTAAGTTCCCGGCGCGTAAATCTGATGCACATACCAGTTGCGACCCCGCAACCCGCGCGCGTCGGTCAAATCGCGTTCGACGGCGATCAAAGCGTCGTTGATGCGCCGCAGTCGCGCCGCGGCACTTGGCTGGACGATCGCGTCTTGTCTGGCGCGTTCCGTTTTCTCAGCCTCGCTCGAGAAAGCGTCAATCGCATCATTCATTTGCTTTTCATCTATGCTGCTCGTCAATTTTCGCCGCCGCGCCGTCTTCATGCTTTCTGTAAAGAACTCGCGGACCTGAGTTGCGTAATCGCGATAGTCGAGTGGCAATCCGGCAGAATCCGCCAGGCGCATGGCTATCGTTCCCCACAACCGGGCCGCAGTAACGTGGTACATGAAAGTGGGATCGCCAAAGTGCGACATCCAGTAAAAATCATCATAGGCAGAATGGTAAACACCATAGTCGCCACCAAAGCTCATGTCGCTTGAAGGAATTCCGAGGTGCTGCAAAAACGGGGTGTAGTCCGAGCCCGAACCGAGCGCTCCGATTCGCGCTTCCGCAATGCGGGTGTCAGAACCCATCTCGGCGTCAGTGAGTTCAGGATCGGGATTATTATCACGCGTGCGGTCCTGCCATTGTTGGTAGACCGACTTCCCGCTTTTCGGATCCGGAACATCGCGAGTTGCGCCCCGAATCAGTTTCCACATCGATGGCACTGAAGAGGCGCCAAAGTTTGCGCCCGACACGGCTGCATCGACGTTCAAGTAAGCCACGGCTTTCTGCTTTAACTCGGCCGCGTTTTCCTCCACCCATTCCGTCGAGCCTAACAGTCCATATTCCTCTCCGTCCCAACTACAAAGCACAATGGTGCGTCGCGGTTGCCAACCCTTTTTCAAGAGACCACCAAAAGCGCGCGCCGCTTCGAGCATGGCCGTGGTGCCGCTGTTTGGATCAACCGCGCCGAACGTCCAGGCATCGCGATGATTGCCCATCACCACCCAACGATCTTTTTCCTGCGCGCCATCGATGCGCGAAATGACGTTCCAAATCTTGCGCGTCTGGTAATCCATGTCGGTTTTCAAGTGCACGCGAACGTCCGACGTTCCGCCCACGTGATAAGCGAACGGCAAGCCACCCTGAAAGCCTTTGGGCCGCAGCGGACCTTGAAGCGGTTCCAACAAACGTCGCGCATCTCCATAGGAAATTGGCTGAACTGGAATGCGCGTCAAGGTAGTTGCCTCTTCCATTTTCAATCTTGGCGTCCCGGGAATGGCCGGCGCGCCCGGCGTCAACGGGTCACCCGGCGCCGTCGAAAGAAATTGCACCGAACCACGCTGCGCCGAACTTGCCGGCCGCCACGGTCCTTTCGGAAAAACATCGCCCTGCATGTAACCGTCGTCAGCGGGATCAGAAAAAATAATCAAACCCACTGCGCCATTGTCTTGCGCTACTTTTGCTTTCACACCTCTGAAGGAATTGCCGTAGCGAGCAAGAACAATCTTGCCTTTTACATCCACGCCAACTTTTTTCAACTCGTCATAGTCGGGCGGCAAGCCATAATTGACATAGACCAGCGGCGCAGTGACGTCGCCACTGGCGCTGTAACCATTAAAGAGCGGAATGATTCTTGGATTCGAACTGGATGGATCTTCCGGAACGACCGCCTCTTTAACCGTCAGCCGTTCGCGGCGCGGCGCCACCAATTCAACAATGCTCGGCTGCTTGGGGTACGGCAGCAGCACGTCATACTCTTTAAGTTCGGAAGAGATTCCGTAACTACGAATCTGATCGCGCACGTAAATGGCGGTGTCATAGTCTTCCTTCGTTCCGGCCACATGCGGCTGCGCGGTTAAGCGGCGCAGATGTTCTCGTGCCGACGACGCTTCGGGAATAGCGCGAAATTCAGATTCCCAATTGCGTTCAGTTGCAGAGTTTTCCGCGGTGAACCCGTCGAGTTGTGCCGAGTTATTCTGCGACCAGGCCGAGCGCAGACTTGCATTGAAACTGAGAAGGGCAATTGTAAGTATAACTATGATCGGACGGCGAACATTTTTCACTTTAATCATCTCCTTGTGACGCATTCTCACGCGAACCCGCAACAGCGGCGAACAATATTCGAGATGCTGTCGCAATCGTAAACACTAAGTTGAAAGGACGCTATCCGATGGACAGTCGTTACTATCCCGGAGTTGGGACGGATGTTTCCCGGCTCGCCTGCAAGCGCGCAAGTCTAGCACGTTGCGTTAAGCTCTTCGACGCGTAGCGTCGGTAGAATTTAGCCCGGCCTTTCAAGGCCGGGAACGGTCAACGAGTTATTTGCGTCGGGTTGCAACGCCAGAACTAGCGCTATTTTCGCTCGTCGCTACGCGGCGGGGACAAACTTCTCAATCGACCCGGCGTTGAAAAGCCGGGCTAAATTCTACCTATGCTACGCCTCGAAGAACTTAATCAGAGGTTCCTTTGGTTTGTCGCTGCGTTACGACAAGCTCAAGCTTATCGGACATCAAACTGACCCACCACGTTCCAAAAAAGTTGACTTACGATCCAAACGGTCGTATGGTTTCGCCGCCCGGATTTCCAAATAGACGCAGCGGCAGGCCCTGAGGATGTTTCCTTGCGGTTTGTCATCGCCGCCAGTCCAACTAATTCCCAGGCAAGCTTTGTTGCAAACCCCAGACTCGCTTTTTGCGTCCGCTCAAGCGGATTAAAAGTTTTCAATCAACGTTCGATTAAAACCCTTGGAGGTATTTATGAAGAAGTCTCTCCTGATGCTCAGTGTTCTAATTGTGCTTTCCGCATTTTCAGCGGTTGTGGGCCAGACGATGCCAGCCGCGCCGGGTCCACCCAAAGTACTTTACCTCGTTCGCGAGGACATCAAACCCGGCATGATGCCGGCGCACACTAAACACTCTGCAAACTTCGCGGCCATTTTTGGAAGGCTGCAAACCCCGAACCATCGCCTCGCGCTCGTGCCGGTTGCCGGAAGCGAGAACGAAGTAGTTTACCTTACCGGCGCCGGCAGTTTTGCAGAGCTCGAAGGTATCCTTCAGGCCACTGATAAAAAAATGGGTGCGGCTACCGGAACCACAAAAACCGAACTGGCCCACCTTGCAGACGAAGCCCCGCAGTTGCACTCCGCTATGCGCGACATGCTGGCCATCTATCGGCCCGAACTTAGTTTCAATCCCGGCGTGCTCCTTCCGCAGATGCGCTATTTCAGCATCACGACGGTGCGCCTCAGACCTGGAAAAGACGCGGCGTATGCCGAATACATCCAGAAGATGGTGAACGTTGCCCGTGAGAAGGCGAAAGTCAATAACGTTCACCTGGCCGTCTTTCAGGTTGTCTCGGGAACGGCGAATGGCACTTACCTGATCTTTCGCCCAATGAAGTCGCTTGGCGAAATGGATGATCCGGTGGGGATGCGGGTGCGCGCAGCAATGAGCGACGACGTGCGCAAGGACGCTGACAAAACGGTCACTGATGCTGTCATGTCCAGCGACAGCAGCACCTATTGGTTAACCCCCGAGATGAGTTATGTAGAAAAGGAATTTGCAGCGGTTGACCCGACGTTCTGGAATCCGAAACCGGAACCGGTAGTTGCTAAACCAAAGCCACGGAAGCGAACACCGAAACCGGCTGCGGCAACGCCACCTGCGAACTAACTAGTAAGAAGGCAGTAGGCAGCCGGCAGTAGGCAGAAAGCAAGAACTAATAACGCCGCGCGATCGGTCAGATCCCGCGGCGTCTTTTTGTCTTGAGTTTGCGGCTGAGCGTCCCGTGCCTTCTGCCTTCTGCCTTCTGCCTTTCAGAGTTGGCGGTAGTGACTGCTCAACCAGTCACTACCGCTTTTCTTTTGCTCAATCGTGGCGCAGCGCTCTAACCGGATCGATGCGCGCCGCGCGGGCCGCGGGATAGAGTGCCGCGAGGATGGAAACGATCAGCGCAAATGCGATTGCGCTCATCGACAGCCATGGCGGCAAAGAAAAGAAGTCGATAAATGACGCCCCCTGCGGTTTTAAAACGAAGCGATAAGCCAGGCGATTAGCCAGTCCGGTCATTCCCCATCCGGCGAGAACGCCAATCACGCCGCCACACGCTCCGATTACGGCCGCTTCAAAAAAGAAGATCAATTTGATCTCACGATCTTCCGCGCCGATTGCTTTCATAATGCCAATCTCACGCGTCCGTTCGAGGATCGACATGATCATCGTGTTCGCAATACCAAACGACGCAACCAGCAGCGAGATGCCCCCCAACAGTCCCAGCGCCGAATCGATTATCAGGAATACCGTTTTGATCTGCTCGATTTGATCGACGATCGAAAAGCTTCCGAATCCCAAATCGGTAAGCCGCTTACGCACATCGGTCAGCGCCACGGGATCGCTTACACGAATAACGGCAGCGTCATAGCCTTCAGCTTCGCTCTCATTCAATGATCCCGATTGACGCGCCAGCGCGAGCGCCACCTGACTCATTGGCCCACGGTGCTCCAGCGACCATTGCCGCGCCGCGCGCACGGAAACGTAAATCGCCGCGCCCGGCAGCAGGCCCACCATCCCGCCCTGTCCTGGTCCATCTTTTAAATGGAGGTCGAGCACACCGACAATGCGAAACTTACGCGCCACCAAATCTGTTTGCGACGCGTCAGTAGTATCTTGCTCATCAAGCGGAATGCCAAAAAAATTCGCTGGTCCTTCTTCTTTAGCTTGGACGGGTTCGCTCTTGCTCTTCTCGCTTACATTCGCCGGCGGAGCAAGAAACTCAATGGTCTGACCCACTGCATCCTCAGGTTTTTCGAAGCCAAAATCTTCAGTGAAACTATCAGTAACTACCGCCTCGTCCGCGTCCGGCGAACTAATCATTCCGCCGGCGAGAAAAGTTTTAAAACGCGATGAACCGTTGGGCACTGAAGCGCCTGCCGCCGGCTCAAACCGCACGTGGCCATTGGCGCGCGTGTAAACATACAAACTAATAGTCGGCTGCACGTAGGCAACGCCGGGAATTTTTGCGATTTCGCTTATTGCCGCATCGTCGAGAATACGGGTGGGATTCTTGTCGGGCTTCAAACGCGGCCCGCGGCGCTCGCCGCCTTCGCTGGTGCGCCCAGTCTGTCGATCAAAACCGGCAGTTGCCAAATTAGTAAGACTGCGGCCAAAGACTGTGATCTCATTAAAAAGATCGAGCGCTCCAAAGCGAGCCAGCATGTTCTGTTGCAGGCCCAAACCAAATGAAACCATCGTTACGATGACGGCCACGCCGACAACCACACCCACGGTCGTCAACAGCGCGCGCAGCTTCGCCTGGCGCAAGTTTCTGAAAGCCAATTGTAAAATGTCGAGAAAGTTCATTTAAAAGAGTTGGTCTTTGGTCTTTTAGCTAAAAACATGTCGCACGGCGTCTACGTTCCAATCGGCAAGACTGTGCGTAACAACATCGGCGCCGGCCGCTCGCAGCGCGGCTTCTGCGACGGTGTTCGTTACGCCAAGTGTGCGCATGCCCGCAGCTTTCCCGGATTCAATGCCGGGCGGGGAATCTTCTGCAACCAAACACTCGCGCGGCGTTAACGAAGCCTGACGCTCACTTCGCCGTTGCTCATTTAATTTTTCCAGTGCCATGCGATAACAATCCGGCGCCGGCTTGCATACGGTAACGTCTTCCGCGCTCACCACCACCGCAAACAGGGATTGCAGCTTGGCGCGCCCGATCACGTAATCAATCTCGTTCAGGCTAGCCATGCTTACTAAGCCCAACTGATAACTGCGCGATGTTGCCCTCAGAAAAGTTACAACACCGGGAAACAACGGCAACTCGTCCTCAATCAGGGCGCGATGCCGCTCGCCTTTGCCCGCCAGCACGCTGCCGAGCACTTCATCCGTCAATGTCTTGTTGGCGCGCGCGAATGCAGTGCGCACAAATGTTTTGTCGTCCATGCCCAGCGCAGCGAAATAATCTGATTCCGTCAGATCGATCGAATGCTCGCACAGGACTTCCTGGTACGCCGCCATTTGCAATCGCTCGTCATCGATTATGACGCCGTTAAAGTCAAAAAATATCGCTTGAATCATGGGTAATTAGTCCAATGTCCAATGTCCAATGTCCAAAGTCCAACGTCGATTTCCTTCAAGCAGTTTAGAGTTGAACCTTTAGGTTGTTTCTCGCGAATTCAAGTTTGAAGTGCAACAGAACATTGTTTACGGCTTAGCCCCAGCGGGGCGAGATGTTTATAGCCTGGCGGTCCCTTTCATTACTCTTAAGCCCTGTAGGAGCGCAATCGCTTTGCTTGCCTCGGCAGACGTTCCGTTCCCGGGTTCGCTCCTAACGGAGCGAAACTTTTGGGCGGGCCCTCGTAGCTATAAACATCTCGCCCCTCTGGGGCGAAAACGAATTCAACTGTTGCACTTGTAAGTTGAATTCACCTCTCCCAAACGCATGCAAGCTGAAGCTTGTACTCTGAACTACTTGAGCGTCGTCACAGATTCGTCGCCTGACTTTGGGCATTGGACTTGGGACTTTGGACTTGAGCTATTTTGGCGTTTTGTTCTTCAAACAATTTCGGTAGCCGCTCGCTCTCGAGCACGTCGAGCCGGCGCAATACTTCCGCAAGCGACAGCTCGTTCTTGAGGTTCACTCGATAGTCCAGATCCGCGCGCAGGCGATCTTTCTCGCCCTGCCGATTCTGCGACATCATGATAATTGGCGCTTGCATTCCAGCAATTACCGCCAGGACGAGGTTCAACATCTGATAGGGCTTCGGGTCGAAACCGCGGAAGAGAATGTAGGAGTTGAAAAAGATCCAGATGAGTATCAGGGCGATCGAGACGCCGATGAATTTCCAACTGCCGCCAAACTCCGCAATCATGTCGGCGGCGCGATCAGCTACAGTCGCGCGCAGTCGTTCTTCTTCATTAGCGTTGCGCGAGACGCGGGAGCGCAACAGTTCGTCGGTGCGTCGCAAGCGTTCACTTAGCGCGCTCAACATTTCCAACGCCACATCCGGATTGGCGCGTACAAAACTTAGAAACGATGGCCGCGAAAGAATTGCCAGCCGCGCATCCTGGACAACGCGCGCGTCCGCCGATCGCTTGCGACCATCGATTATCGCCATCTCGCCAAAGAAATCCCCCTGGGCCAAATCAGCCAGAGTCACTTCCTGCGCGTCCTGGTCAGTAATGCTGATGCGGACGCGTCCACTTTCGATCAGGTACATCGCATCGCCGCCGTCGCCCTTATGAAAGAGCTGAGTGCCCGCAGAAATGTCTTCGACGGTGAGCAACTCCCGCAGGTCGATAGCGGCCTGGTCATCAAGCGATCCAAACAAGGGGACGGACCGCAGCGCTTCAAGCGTCATCTCATTAGTTTTAATAGACATCGATATACCTCACACGGGGATGGAAAGGATGAAGGGTGAAGGCGGAAGGATGAACAGAATAACGGCACGCTCGCACGCGTGTCTTCTTAAGGAATTTTTGAAGCCGATTGCGTCGTTCATCCTTCCGCCTTCATCCTTCCGCCTCCTGCCTCTGCGTTCATCCTTCATCCTACCGCCTTCATCCTTCCTCAGTTACCTTGCCGTCTTTCATCTGGATAATGCGATCCGCAAAGCTGGTGGCTAGCTCACGATCGTGCGTGACCATTAGTACCGTCAGCGCGTCGCCCGAGGCCATGCGTCGCAGCAGCTCCAGCAATTCATGAGCGCGCGTTGAATCAAGATTTCCGGTTGGCTCATCCGCCAACAGCACTTTCGGATTGTTCGCCAGCGCCCGCGCAATTGCCACTCGTTGTTGTTCACCGCCGGAGAGTTCGCCCGGCCGGTGCGTCAAACGGTCCGCGAGCCCCACCCGATCCAGCAGCTCGCTCGCTTTGCGGTTTCGTTGGATCCCCCGCAAGCCGCCGAACGCCAGCGCCAGACCGACATTTTCCTGCGCATTCATGGTAGGAATCAGATTAAAGTTTTGAAAGATCATTCCTACCGAATAGCGCCGGTAACGGGCCATCTCGCGTTTGCTGAATGGGCCAAGCGGCTTGGCGTTGAAAAAGACTTCACCGGTGGTGGGATGATCCAGCCCGCCCACGATATTGAGCAGCGTACTTTTTCCCGAGCCGGAAGTCCCCTGGATCGCGACGAATTCGCCTTCGCTAACTTTCAAAGAGACATTGTCGAGCGCGGTCACGCTCGTGCTGCCCATTTGATAGAGCTTTGAAACTTCGCGTGATTCCAGGATTGACATTAAGAATAAATTAGCCGCGGATTAACGCGGATACAGACGGATTCAGGACAAAATAGAACCTGCATAAGATTTGTTGGCGAAACATTCGTTCTGCTTTTGGTTTATCCGGACACCCTACTCGTTTCCAAATTCTGATTCGCGTTTATCCGCGCAAATCCGCGGCACAATTTGTCTTCTTACTTACGCGCCAGAGTTCAAATCGTTCTTCGTCAAACCCCTTCAACATGATTTCGAACGGCGCCGCTTGCAGGTTCTCAGCGCGCATCAGCTCGCACACTTCCGCATCGTCATAAATTGCGTGAGAGATTACCACGTCATCGCCAGTCGACAGGCTTTCGAGTCGCGCTGCCATGTTAACGGTCGAGCCAAAATAGTCGAGCCGGTCGTTCAAAGTAACCGCGATGCATGGCCCTTCGTGAATTCCGGCCTTGAGTGTCAGCGGCGGCATCCCGTCGGGAGGCGCAGCCAACAATTCCTGCGCGGCCAGCATTGCTTTTAATGCACCAACCGGCCGGCGGAAGATTGCCATCACCGCGTCTCCGATTGTTTTCACCAGAGCGCCGTCTTCATCCGTAATGACTTTTTTGAGAACATCGAAATGATTCATCACGCGACCAAATGCTGTCGCGTCGCCAATCTCGCGATACAGCCTGGTGGAGTTTCGCAGGTCTGTAAAAAGGACCGTCAACGTGCCCACCGAAATTTGTTCACCCGGGCGCAATGCTTCGTTTGAGAAAAGATCGCGAAAGGTTTGCAACGCCGTAACTTCGGCCGCGGTTGCCGCCTGATCGCTCCAGGCCAGGCGTTCGAGTATCAACAACTGTTCAGTGGCAGTCGCGTTTTCAAGTTCGAGCGAAGACAGCGTCGCCAACTTCAGCGGCTCCTGCGGCCAGCCTGATTCGGCAATCGCGACTTTAGCTTCGTTAATTCCGTCGGCGGCAGTTACGGAAACATCAATGCCACCGGAAAGTTCCAGCGCGCGCAGCCGATAGCGGCCCGGTTCGAGCGGCAGACTCAGCACGCGTTTTGATTGCGGCGCCAGCAATTGCTGCGCGACGATGTGCGGCGTTCGCTGCGGGCTGCCCATGCAAAAATCCTGCATTTCTACCGGTCGCAGCGACGGGTTAGGACGAAACGTTAATTCGACAAAACGATCAAAGTTAACTTTGAAATCGATGCGGCAAGTCTCGCAGTGGAGCTCAGAACTTATTTCGCGCAACGAACTGCCGGTCTCCTGGGCGCCGCGACATAACGGACACAAAAGCTCCCATTGCAGATCAAGCAAGCCGGCGCGCGTCGCCTTCAGGCATAACTCAAGCACCGCGCGCCGCGAAACATTCCAGTCATCGGCAAGTTGGTAAGGACGTATGCGCGTTATGGCAAACTGGTCAGCCGTCTGCACAAAACTTGCGAGTCGATCAATGATTTCAGTTTCGCCGGCGTCAGTCTGAAGCTTGAGTTTAATACTGTCGATTCGATCGATGGCCGCCGAACTCAGCTCGACTGTTGAGTCGGTGGACGCTGGTGGAATGTCCTGCAGCACCAGGTCGTCATAATTCTTGAATGCTCGAGCAAAGCGACGAGCACTGACGAACTTCATTTGCAGCGCCACACTGAGCGCGCCAAACATCGATCGCGGTGTAAGGGAAACTTCGTAAGTAAGCGTGGTGCCGCCCGCGGCGCGAGGTGTTAGTTCGGCGAGCGCACGCAATTCAACCATCGGGCCTTTGCTGTAGGTTCGCGTAACGCCGAAACGCGATGGCCGGATCCATTCGAACGGCTGCTCTTCCCATTCCACCGCCATGCCGTAAATCGACTGGCGCAAACGATGGCGCGCGTTTCTAAGTCGCTGCCGAGTTTTGCCTGGCTCAACCGATGGCACACCAGTATCGCGGTTGAAACGATTTGTGTCCGAAACGAAAGGCCACAGCTCTTCTGGGCTCGCCTTTAAATTGTATTGCCAGCGGTAGTGCAGTTCTCGGTGGGCCATAAATCAGAGGTCGGGGGAACAGAGGTCAGAGATCAGAAGTCAGATGTCAGGCGTCGGAAGTCAGCTTTCAGTCCATTGCGGTGCAGGATAAGAAGTCGCGATTAAAGATGATACCGGTCTGACTTCTGATCTCTGACCTCTGACTTCTGACTTCTGATCTCCGACCTCTGTTTTCTGGCCTCTGGCTTAGACTTCTTTGTACTCAGAGTCGACATCTTCATCTGAAAAAGCTACGCGGTAGTTTTTCGACTGTACCTGGGTTGTGATCAAAAGATCTGTTTTGGTCTTAAGCAGGTCGGCGCGGTTATAGACGGAAAGTTCAAAGTTGTAGCCATGCGTAATCGCATCCTTCGGACATGCCTCAACGCAGTAACCGCAAAAGATGCAACGGCCGTAGTCGATGTTGTAGACCTCGGCGTAACGCTCATCGACACCAATGCGATCGGCGGGCAGGCGCGGATCATCCTTAGCGATGATGTAGATGCATTCGGACGGACAAGCAGCGGCGCAGAGAAAACAAGCGACGCATTTCTCCTTGCCATTTTCATCAACATGAAGCAGATGCTGTCCACGATAACGCGGCTGCACCGTCACTGGTTCCTCAGGATATTGCACAGTCCACTTTCGTTTCGGGATGTAGGAAAGAGTCACGCCCATTCCCTGGATGATGGCTTTCGTCGATTGAATTACGTCAGTGATAATGGACATTGCTTTGTTGTCAGTTGTCAGTAGTCAGTTGTTAGTGGTCAGTTGGTTCTTGGTCTTAGGTCTTTGGTCTTTGGTCTTTAAAATTTGAAATCTGAAATTTGAAACTTGTATTCGACTTCTGCCTACTGCCTTCTGCCCACTGCCTACTGTTTTATAGGCGTCACTTCCGATCCCGTTGCCTGCCATCTGCCGTCGCGCCAGACGAACTTATCGGTAAAGTTAAACGCAAGCTCCTCGTCTTTCACCTGTAGTCGAATGATACCAGTAAGTGTGGCTCGTGCGCCTATTAGACTAACCTTCAAATCTTCAAAATTCCATTTTTGAATCGTGTTGTCAGGCTCTATGGTCTTCAAATATTCGGCCTTGCCGTGCGGTTTTCCTTCGCTCGACTTACCCACGTAGTCATCCGCAAGGATGCGATCCAGTTTCTTTTTATCAGCATTAATGTTCGCCACAGTCCAGTCATGTTCCAAATCGGTCAACTGCGCCAGCACCTGTTCATCATTAGTCGGCGGCGGGGATAAGTCTTCTTCGTGGCCGTTCTCATTAGCCTGGCTGGAATTTACGTTGGAGTTCGCGTTTGTGTTTGCGTTCGAGTTCGCATTGACGTTGTCCGGCTGGTATGAGCGCACGTTAGTATTTGACGAATTGTCGTTGGCTGCCGCACGCAACATTCTCGGAACAAAAACTGCTGCCGCAATTCCCAGCCCCGCTATTGCAATCAAGAGGAAAGCCAGGATTCCTACTATCCATGGCCAGGCCCTGCGTCTGCCCGGCTGATTCGGTGGCGAGTAAGGGCGTGGTGGTTCATATGCCGGCTGAGATTGGTCGCCGGCAGCCGATGGTCCATCAGCCCGAGCGCCGCTTCTGCCGGAGGCGTTGACCACCGTCTCTTCAGAAGAATCGTCGATCACCTTTGCCAACGGAGTCCCGTCTTCAGTACAGAAACTAAGATTCGAATCGGTAAATATTCGTTTGCAAGTGGGACAACGTTTCACTGTAATTCTTCCCGTTCGGCTACTTTAAAGTTTATTCAGGCCGCTAAGCAAAATGCCCAGGCCGTAAATCAGAACTATCACCGCCAGCAAAACAAAGTAGAGGCCACCGCTCACAATTCCCGCTATGGCCAGGGGCTTTCCAGCGTAGCGGTTCGGCTGGCCCTTGATTTGCGACAGCGCATAAATTCCTAAAACGATGGCGACCGGCGCTGTTATGAGGCCGAAGCTACAACACCAACCGAGCGTTATCGAAACAAGCCCGAGCACCATAGACCAAACAGCCAGGCTTTGCGACGGACCAGCCACCATCCGAGGCGGCGGCGGCGATTGCCAGGTAGACGGAATACTCTGGGGTGGCGACTGGTAATCGGCAGGAGCGATTGCGGCGCTCGGCTGCTCGCCCATGTTTTCTCGCGCCTCGACAGGTTCCGACACAACCACTGTGGGCGCCTGAGACAGCGATCCGGTGTCGATGAGCGGAGTGCCGTCGATAGTGCAGAAAGTCAACCACTCATCTTCATAGGTTTGGTTACAGGTGGGACACCGTTTCATGGTGATTCGATCTGCGCGATGTCCGACAAACTCTAGTTTGTCGTCGGTGGAACAAAGCTGAAGGAAGATCTGAACAAGTCAATGCGAGCTGGCGTTTCCAAACCCGCGTAGCGGGTGGAAGCCGCGCT
Organism: Blastocatellia bacterium; assembly: GCA_013697915.1. Lineage (GTDB taxonomy): Bacteria > Acidobacteriota > Blastocatellia > Pyrinomonadales > Pyrinomonadaceae > PSRF01. Next base: position 20,097 of record JACCVY010000211.1, read on the forward strand.
TCGCGGGCTCAGTGCAAACTTTTCACCAACTTGTTCGAAGACTTCTCAGGTTTGTTCGCCACGGGGTTCAAACTAATTCAAGCTGGCTGAAAAAGTACGCGATTTCGATGGCTGCATTTTCGTCGGAATCCGAACCGTGCGTCGCGTTCTCGCCAACCGAAGCACCAAACTCTTTTCGTAAAGTTCCTTCATCTGCCTTCGCCGGATCAGTCGCGCCCATCAGATCGCGCCAGGCTTTGACCGCTCCCTCTTTTTCCAAAACCATAACCACGCAAGGTGCGCTCGACATGAATTCGGTTAAGCCGGCAAAGAACGGCCGCTCGCGGTGCACGGCGTAAAAGCCCTCGGCTTCCCGCTGGCTCATGTGCAAGGTCTTCATCGCACGCAGCTTGAAACCGTTGTCTAGAATGCGTTGAATGATGTGACCTGTGTTCCCCGCGCGCACTGCGTCGGGCTTAATGATTGCGAATGTAAGCTTCCCCATCTGCTCTTCTCTATCTCCTTAATAGTTCTGGAAAGTTCTACCGCCTAAGAAATTTGCCGTTACTCCGCGGCAGCTTTGCCTCAAATGTCATGGGCCACGTCAGGTTCGGCTCTGCCGCCGGATGTGCGGCACAGCCGAAGCCGCATCACCGAAGGACTTTTAGGGCAAAGCTCTCCGCAGTTAAAAAAGCTACGCCGCCGAAGATGCCCCCAGCGCTTCCCTCATGCCCGATCCAATATCCGCCGGCGACTTGACCACGTGAATTCCTGCCTCTTCTAACGCCTTCATTTTTTCCGCAGCAGTTCCTTTCCCGCCCGCGATGATTGCGCCGGCGTGGCCCATGCGACGACCTGGCGGCGCAGTCTGTCCGGCAATGAACGCAACGATCGGCTTGGTGACGTTCGCCTTTGCAAAAGCTGCCGCTTCTTCTTCGGCAGTACCGCCAATTTCGCCAATCATGACGATGCCATCCGTCTCATCGTCATCCTGAAACAAACGCAGCGCATCAACATGCGTCGTGCCAACGATAGGATCGCCACCGATACCGATAGCGGTCGACTGGCCCATGCCGAGGGCGGTCAGTTGGCCCACCGCTTCGTAGGTTAAAGTTCCCGAGCGCGAGACGACGCCGATGCGACCTTCGCGATGAATGTGTCCGGGCATGATTCCGATCTTGCATTTGCCGGGACTGATAATTCCCGGACAGTTTGGACCAATCAAACGCGTAGCTTTGTCACTCAGGTATTCTTTCACCTTGACCATGTCGAGCGTCGGTATGCCTTCGGTGATGCAAACGACGACCGGAATTCCAGCAGCGGCGGCTTCCATGATCGCGTCCGCCGCGAACGCCGGTGGAACATAAATCACGGCCGCATTCGCGCCGGCTTCTTTCACCGCATCGCTGACCGTGTTGAAAACCGGAATTCCTTCGTGAGTAGTTCCGCCTTTGCCAGGTGTTACGCCGCCAACGATGTTGGTTCCGTATTCAACCATTTGTTTGGTGTGGAACGTTCCCTCTTTGCCCGTAATTCCCTGGACCACAAGACGCGTATTTTTATCAACCAGAATGCTCATAATCAGAAGTCAGAAGTCGGACGTTAGATGTTAGAAACGTGGTCCTTCAAAGTCGTTCACTTTACAACCGCGCCGGATGAAAGTTCAAACGAGTCATGCTGCAACTGCAACGGCCGCGTCCGGCGATAGCCAAAAAAGACGATTAACACCGGCGCGAGCAGCGCGAGATTGCGCAGTGTCGTCTTCACCCCCAACTGGCTCGCAATGATGCCGCCAAAGCAGCCGCACTCGAGCGGCTCACCATGCAGCACATAAACGTAGTAAAGCGCATAAGCCGCAAAACCAATTAATAGTGCGGCCGCGAATAAAGCGCCGAGACGAACCGTTTTTGGAATCAAGAGAAGTGCAGCGGTGATGACTTCGAGCACGATAACTGCGAACGTTGCCGGCCACATCCAGCGGGTGTAGTTGAAACCCGAAGCAGTCAGCAGCTCGCCGACGTTTGCTGCGAAGGCCTTAACGATCCAGAGTTTTGCGCCGGCCGTGAATAGAAACAAACCTGCTAAAGCAAAGCGGCAGATTTGGACCACGAACCGAAATATTCTTTGACGTTTCATCCTGTGATGGTCAGGGCGTGCGACTCCAGCGGCATGCTTGCGGCTCAGCCGCCTTCCGTGCGGTAAGGCTGTGCCTTACCGAAAAGACTCTGTCAAATTCTTGGAGGCTACGCCTCGAGTATGTCAGAGGCATAGCCTCGCTAGTTTGTGGCATTTCACGGTAAGGCGAAGCCTTACCGCACGGAGCGCGGCATAGCCGCAATACTCATGCTCACGCCGCGAGACCAACCACCTTTTCCGCCGCGTCCTTCATTCCGTTAGCGACCGTAAAGTTCATGCCGGACTCGCGAATAACTCGCTGGCCTTCTTCAACGTTTGTGCCTTCGAGCCGCACCACCACCGGCACTTTGATTCCCAGCTTCTTCGCCGCTTCAACCACGCCGCGAGCGACCATGTCGCAGCGCACGATGCCGCCGAAAATATTTATCAAAACCGCTTTCACGTTTTCGTCCGCCAGCAGAATGCGAAACGCAGCTTCAACTCTTTCCTGCGAAGCGCCGCCGCCGACATCGAGAAAGTTTGCCGGTTCGCCGCCGGCGAGTTTGATGATGTCCATCGTGGCCATCGCCAGGCCGGCCCCGTTAACCATGCAGGCAATGTTGCCATCCAGCTTGATGTAGTTCAGATCGAATTTCGACGCTTCGATTTCCAAAGGCTCTTCTTCGTTCAGGTCGCGCAACGCCAGAAAATCTTGGTGGCGAAACATCGCGTTGTCGTCGAAGTTTACTTTTGCATCGAGCGCGATTAACCGTTTGTCTTTAGTCAACAGAAACGGATTGATCTCCATCAACGACGCGTCCATCTGTTCATAAGCAAGATAGAGCGACTGCATAAACTTCACAGCCTGGCCAATTAACTCGGAAGGCAGCCCTAAACTAAAAGCCAGCTTGCGCGCCTGGAACGCGCGAAAGCCGACAGCCGGGTCCACAGTTTCTTTCATGATCTGTTCCGGCGTCTTTGCCGCAACTTCTTCGATGTCCATGCCGCCAGCCGCTGACGCCATGAAGACGGGCTGGCCCGAGGCGCGATCCAAAACGATGCCGAGATAAAATTCTTTATCAATCGGCAGGCCTTCTTCGATCAACAAGACGCGCACTTCGCGGCCTTCCGGTCCCGTTTGATGCGTAACTAATTTCATGCCCAGCATCTGCCACGCAATCTCGCGCGCCTCGTCGGGACTCTTCGCCAGCTTGACGCCGCCGCCCTTGCCGCGGCCGCCTGCATGAATCTGGGCCTTGACGACAACGATGTCCGTAGCCAATTCTTTGGCTGCCTGAAAGGCTTCTTCCGGCGAGCGCGCAACCAGCCCACGCGGGACGGGGACGCCGAAGTTTTTCAATAGTTCTTTGCCTTGATACTCGTGGATCTTCATGACCTGCTCAGCACCGGATTGATGATGTTAGTCGGAAAGCGCGACGAGTTTAGCCGCACAAAACATGCAACTGCAAGGAGGCCCCTATGGCAGATGTGATCGTCACTTCATCGACAAACCTGCAAAATGAAGTTCGTTACGGCGAAAACCACGTTCTAATTACTGATGAACCGCCTGAAGCAGGCGGCGAAGATGCGGGCCCGGATCCTTACACTCTGATACTTGCGGCGCTGGGCAGTTGTATCTCGATGACGACAACGCTGTACGCGAGAAGAAAAGGGTGGCCGCTTGAGCGTGTAAAGGTGCGCTTGCGCACTGAAAGAATTCATGCGAGCGATTGCGTCGAATGCACGCGCACGACTGAAGGTTATGTGCACCGCATTCAGCGCGCTGTAAGTTTCGAAGGCGAGCTAACTGAAGAACAACGCGCTCGGCTTCAGGAAATTGCGCACAAGTGCCCGGTCCATAAAGCGCTGACTTCAGAAATTGTGATCACCGAACTTGTTTAGCCACGGATTAACACGGACGAACGCGGATCAGAACAAGGAATGAATGCGAAGAGTAGCTTTGCCCTAACAGTACCTTTTGTTAGCGCAGCTTCGGCTTTGCCGCCCGATGTATTTGAGGGAGAGCTGGGAAGAGTTATGAAGGCTTTTTCAGATTCGCATAATCCGCGTTTATCCGCGGCCAAATATGATTTCGCGACCAAATATTTCGTGGCTAAAAATTAAAGGCTTCCAATCAATTTCGATTGGAAGCCTTGTTTGAACTGGTCGGGACGCCGAGATTCGAACTCGGGGCCTCACCCACCCCAAGGGTGCGCGCTACCAGGCTGCGCCACGTCCCGTCACGCCAAGTATCTCTACAAAAAACAAGTAACGCAAACTGCTCGATTTGCAACCGCAAAACTGGCCGCGGATTTACGCGGATGAACGCAGATCAGAAAAAGACAGTATTGAGAAAACTCGTACTGCTATTTTTTCAGATTCATAAAATTCGCGTTTATCCGCGGCCAAATATTTTTTTCGATCTTCAAATATCAACGCGTCTTGCGTGGTTCCTTTTCAAGCAGCGCCAACAGTTCGCGCAGCTCAGTCGCAACCTTGCGCAATGCCTTGCGATCTTCAGCGGTCCTGGCTTCCGAGATAGCCCGCGACATCTCGGTTTTTATACCGGTTCGCGCAGACGCTGCACTCTGGCCTGACTCGTCCTCGTGGTCCTCGCCGTTTTCCGGTGAAACGATTTTGAGTTTTCCGCCGGCGCGCAGGTTGTTTGCGAGTCGCTTCTTGGCGCCCGCAATCGTGTATTGATCCTCGTAAAGAAGTTCCTTGATGCGCAACGCCATCTCGACGTCGCGTTTGCGATAGACGCGCTGACCGGCACGATTCTTTTGCGGCGCCAGCGTGGGAAATTCCGATTCCCAATAGCGCAGCACATGCGCCTGGACACCGGCCAGTTCGCAAACTTCTCCGATCTTAAAGAAGAGCTTTTCAGGGATGGCTACGGCAGAACGGCCCATGATCCGGTTTTTGGTCGTCAGTTCTTGTGGCACAGGCTTGCGTCCTGTGTTGGTAGCACAGACTTCAGTCTGTGATGGTTTTGGCAGCACTGCCTTTGAACTGTGAATCTTGGTTCAGTAGACCAAAGTCTGTGCTACTACGGCTCGGGAAATTAAGGAGAACTAATCGCGAGATTGCGCGGCAGCCCGACGCGGCCGCCATGTTACTGCCAGCGCGTTTGGCGTGTCAATACTTGCACTTAGCCCTGATCAGTTAAAACTGAGTCTTAAAAGTAATTGTTCAGGTTGCTAACGCGGATTGGGTAAGGGTTCTTTATTCTGACAGCGGTGTCTGGGCTCTAAAAACTTACACTCTCCTCAAGATAAAAACGATCAAAGCTGTGACCCAGATTATCGTGCATATCATGGCAGCGAGGATGTAACAGATTAATGAGAAGCCCTACTCAAGATCGTGCAATTCCTCTCTTTCCCTGGCTGACAATCGTTTCTTCCAGATGCTCGGCCACCAGGCAACAACCAACTTTCCGCGACCGCGTTTGTTGAAAACGAAAAAACCAAAAACCACCACTTAAAGCCAAAAAGAAGACAAAGGCTGCCACGGAGTTTTTATAGAATGTTTCGCACTATGACGCAACAACATAAGCCATTACTTTTCCATATGATTGGACTTGAAGTTTGACGCGTTGCTTCACTCGTAAGTGGACGCGTCTTGAGCATCAAGCTATAATCCGCCTTCGATTCTCCGCACGCAGAGGAAAGACTTCCCACAGTGACCACGTCTCCAACTGTTTTCCGCCTCGCCTCACGGCTCGATGAAATTGGTTTTTCCGACATCGTCAACATTCGCAATCGCATAATGAAACTGCGCGAGCAGGGCGCGACTGTTTTCCAGTTTGAGGGTGGCGAGCCTTACATGAACACGCCGGACTTCGTGAAGGAAGCGATGAAGCGCGCGCTTGATGAAAACAAAACTCGTTACGCGCCGTCGTCCGGCATTCCCGAACTGCGCGCCGCGATTGCAGACAAGCTGCGCACAAAAAATAACATCGCCGCTCAGCCGAACGACGTCATGATCATGAACGGCGGCATGCAGGGTTTGTTCGGCGCCTTTCAATCCGTCGTTAACCCCGGCGAAGAGGTTCTTGTCTTCTCTCCTTACTGGACGCCGATAAAAGATCTGATCGCGCATTGCGAAGGGCGGCCGGTATTGGTTCCCACTGCGATGGCGCGCGCTGAAGGTTTCGAGAAAACTCTGGCGCACTACAGGACTGAGCGCACGCGAGCGATTTACTACAACACGCCGCAAAATCCGACAGGCATTGTGTTCACGCGCGACGAGGCACGCGCGGTGGCGCGCTTTGCACGGGAGCGAGATCTGATCGTACTCGCAGATGAAGCGTATGAAGACCTGGTTTACGAAGGCGAGCATTTTTCGATCGCGTCGCTTGAAGGAATGTTTGAACGCACGATCACAATTTTCACGCTTTCAAAATCTTATGCAATGACCGGCTGGCGACTCGGTTATACAGTTGCAGCAGAACCGTGGATGACCGGCCTGCGCAAAACCACGTTGTATTCTTCGAACGGCGTTTCTACGCCGACGCAATGGGCGGCGCTCGCTGCGTTCACCACGGATTCGGACATGCTGGAAACAAATCGAGTTGCCTACAAGCAACGGCGCAATCTGCTTTTGGCGGGACTGAATGAGTTGGGACTGAGTTGCGAAAAACCCGCGGGCGCATTTTATGCTTTTCCGGATGTATCGCGCGTCAGTCATGACAGTCGCGAAGCTGCGGAGATTCTGCTCGATCGTGCCCAAGTGGCGACAGTTCCCGGCGTTGTCTTTGGACCTGACGGCGAGTCTCATCTGCGCTTCTCTTTTTCTACTTCCATTGAAACTATCGAGGCGGGCCTTGATTCCCTGCGCCGAAATCTCTGATCATTTCCCCCGGAGGCACAGAGGTAGAGCCGTGGTCCAAGCGCCATAATCTCAGGGTTGGGAAGGGTGGCTTGCCCCCGCCCAGTTCAGCCTTTCGATCTAAGCGGGGGCAAGCGGGGTCCCTGGCGCGGCAGCCGCGCTGGGGTGCCAAAGCCGCCCTTCCCAACCCTGAGACTCTGGTACTTGAATGCTTTCCTTTAATCACAGCTTTTGGCACTGATTTAATGAACGAGTTCGATTTCATAAATAAAATCCGCGCGCGAGTTGCGGCGAAGCAAGGCGCCGACTCAGCACTCAGTACTCAGCACTCAGTACTGTTGCAGGGTATCGGCGATGACGCGGCCATAATTCACTCAACAGGCGGCAAGGATTCGCTGGTTACCACCGACTTGTTAATCGAGGACATCGATTTCAAGCGCGATACCACGACTCCCGAATTGCTTGGTCACAAAGCGCTGGCGGTTTCGCTTTCCGACATTGCGGCGATGGGCGCGCGAGCTCGCTGGGGGTTTGTGTCAATTGGACTGCCGCCTGATGTTTGGGAATCGGGTTTCGCGGAACGCCTATACGACGGCTACTTCAGTTTGGCCGAGCTGTATGGAGTTGAACTGGCCGGCGGTGACATTTCGCGCACCACAGATAAGATCGTCATTGATTCAATGCTAATTGGCGAATGCGATTCGGGTCGCGCGGTTCTGCGACGCGGCGCTGCGCCAGGCGATCAGATTTTTGTGACTGGCTTTCTCGGCGACGCTGCCGCTGGGTTGCGTTTGATTGAACGTGGCGCGCGAGTGCACACGGCAAGTGGACCGAAGCCTTTAGAAGAACATTCTGTAAACCGCTTGTTGTTGCGCCAGCTTAGTCCTGTTCCGCGTGTCGGTTGGGGAATTCTGTTGGGCGAACAGCAACTTGCCGGCGCGATGATTGATATCAGCGACGGGCTTTCGTCTGACTTGAATCATCTTTGTGAAGAAAGCGGCGTCGGCGCAGTGATTGATGCGGCACGGATTCCCATCGATCAAGTGGTAACGGAAATCTGTGGCCGCCGCGCACTTGATCCGTTGATGCTGGCACTCCACGGCGGCGAAGACTTTGAGTTGCTCTTCACAGTCAAACCGGAAAACGTCGGCAAGCTACCCAAGCGCGTGGATGGCGTCGCGGTAACCTGGGTTGGCACGATCCAAGAGCAATCATCCGGCGTGAGAATCTCGGAAGGCGCTCGCATTTGGAGTCTGGAACCCGGCGGCTGGGAACATTTCAGAAAGACGAAGGACGAGGAATAGATTTTTTGGGGCGCAGATCAAGACGTTCAGAGTACAAACTTTAGTTTGAGTTTTGTTGGGCCAAGAGCAAACTAAAGTTTGTACTCTGAACTGCACACTTCCACCTTCAGGGCGTTTGACTCGCACTTGATCCTTTCCTAGACTCACAAACCTGCGCGTCCGCGGTAAATCCGGGGGCGCGTATCTGCTAACGAATAATTGAATGCTTAGATTCCGGAACACACTGACAGGCCGCGTTGAAGAGTTTCACCCCATGAACGAGGGCGAGGTTCGTTTCTACTATTGTGGTCCAACTGTCTGGGAGTATGGGCACATCGGCAACTTTCGCTCGGCAGTCGCCGCCGACATCGTGCGTCGTTATCTGAAATTTAAAGGCTACAAAGTCAAACACGTGATGAACATCACGGACGTTGAAGACCGCATCATCGCCAAGTCGCAGGAAGCCGGGCTCAGAATTGACGACTACACGGCGAAATACATCGATGCGCTTTGGGAAGACTTTGACGCGCTCGGTTGCGAGCGGCCCGAGATTGTGCCACGCGCGACGCGACACATTCCGGAAATGGTTTCGCTAATTGAGAAACTGCTTGAAACAAATCACGCCTACGCCTCAGACGGTTCTGTTTATTACCGCATCGCTTCCTTTCCCGAATACGGCAAGCTCTCGAAGATTAACTTCGCGGGTAACATCGCCGGCGCCAGCGAGCGCATCGACACCGACAAATATGAAAAAGAGGATGCGCGCGATTTTGCGTTGTGGAAAGAGCCCGCGAACGAGAATGAGCCGGCCTGGGACACAGCCTTTGGTCGCGGCCGCCCCGGCTGGCACATCGAATGTTCGGCAATGTCTATGAAATATCTGGGTGAGACTTTTGATATTCACGCCGGCGGCATCGACCTCGTCTTTCCTCATCACGAAAACGAGATTGCGCAAAGTGAAGGTGCAACCGGAAAGCAGTTTGTTCGCTACTGGATTCACTTCGAGCACCTCAAAGTCGAAGGTGAAACAATGTCGAAGTCGAAAGGCAACTACTACACGTTTCGCGATTTGAAAGCGAAGGGTTATTCGGCTGCGGGCATTCGTTACTTCTTGTTGAGCGTTCCTTACAACAAACAGATCAATTTGAACTTTGATGTACTGGCGGGCGCAGAGAAAACAGTCGCAGGCTTACGCGATTTTCGCGCGCGGCTGAACGAAGCTAAAACTGAACCCGGCATGAACGAAGCGCTTCACGATGTCGCGCTGCGCGCGGCCGAAGAATTCGAAGCAGGCATGGACGACGACTTGAATACATCGGTGGCGCTGGCCGTCGTTCACAATCTCACTCGTGAAGTAAACACGGCGCTGGCTCGCAAAAAGGTAAGAGAAGAAAACAAACAAGAGTTACTTGACCTGCTGAAACGAATCGACACGGTGCTGAATATCTTTGGCGCGGAAAGTACTGAAATGCTCGATAGCGAAATTCAGAGTCTGCTCGATGAGCGGCAGGAGGCACGTCGCCGGCGCGACTTTGCCCGCAGCGATGAAATCCGCGACGAACTCGCAAGCCAGGGCATCATTCTCGAAGACACCAAAGACGGCGTGAGGTGGAAGAGAAAGTAGTTGCAAAGACGGTGACGCCCTTCTTATTTTCTTCGCCGCACGTTTGCAAAATCTTGACATGGTTCGGTAATGAGCATAGGGTGCGCGTTGTCTTCGCACCCATTAGCAAGAGCCTCATTCCTCAAGAATCCAGCTCCTGCTGTTCAACCACGCGACTTGAAAGAGGTTGTGTATGCTGAGATTTTCTCTTCCCCGAATCCCTCGGATTGCAACTGCATGTGCTTGCATAGGAATAGCCCTGGGTATAGGGGTATGGGCATCTGCGCGCGTTTTGGTCTCTGATATTACTATCCCGCAAGGTTTCGAACCGACTATTGTAAATAAAACAAAGGCTTTACAAATCGTCAGCACAACAAAAATTCAGCGGGACCAAGACTACGTGTTAAGAGTCACGCTGAAAAATGTATCAGGGAAGAACATAGTCTCGTACACATATTTGGCGGGTGAGGCGGGCATCACGAACAGTTTTGGCTTGAGCGAGAAGCTTTTCAGTCCCGGCGAGACAAGTGACGAATATCTTCCTTTCGAAAACTTGGCGGCCAGAGCGGCTTTTTCCGGGCGTGAAGCAGATCTCGTTTTTGAAGGTGTGTGGTTTGAGGGGGGTACTGGTGATGGTGAACCTAAGTTCGTAAAGCAGTTGGGCGATGAATACGCGGGATTAAAAGAACAAGCGAGACGTATCGTTCCTTTGTTACGCAAAGCTCTACAAGGTTCATACGATACAGAAGATGGCACCTTGACAGAGCTTGAATTACAAATTTCGCAGCTTCCTGTCGAAGAGAGTGCGTCTAGTCAATCCTTAGACTACAAACTGGGCCGAAGCACAGCGAACCGCCAATTTGCCTCACGGGTAAAGGAACTAAGGGAAAATAAGAACAACACTTTTGGCACGAATAGAAAGGCAGAAATTGCTGGTAAGCTGGCCGCTTGGGAACAAACTTTAATGAGGTTTTAGACTCTTCCCTTATTGAATCCCCTAAACGAGGTAGCGTCAAGGATTTTGTGTAAACGATCGTCTTTTGTTTTGGGTCGGCTGCTTTTCATCTTGATTTGTCAGCAGCAGTAGGGGCTGTGGGAACGGTGGAAAAACGCAGTTTGTTTTTCCACGG
>JACCVY010000231.1 GCA_013697915.1 Blastocatellia bacterium
CCAGAAATCGAAGCCACTCTGATCCGGGAAGCGGCTAAGGAAATCGACGTATTGCTGGTTGACGAAAAAGTCCGGGTCGGCGATGGTGATGGGCGTGTTCGTTCCGGGACGCAACCGCAACGGCTTAACCTTGGTGTTCCCGTAGTAAAGATCGGAAGGCAGATTGGGAATCTCAGTTACTATGTGCAGTGTCGGCGCTTGCCCCCAGACGGTCAAGGCAGCAAAGGCTGTGATTAATAAAGCTACGGCAAATTTCATCTTATTGCTCCCGGCGTAACATTGTAACTTCTGAGGAAAAAGGCCTCGAAACGAGGGGTCATCCATAACCAAATGTTTAGACGCACCGACAAGGGCTAAAGTCTAACTCGTGGCGCCAACTGGCGTCAATCAAAGGTTAAACGCGTCACTTTCGCGGAAATAAACTGGCTGAGCTGAGAAGTAACAACCAGTACTCAGGTTGCTCGGCAGGCACTGCCAGGGCGAAAAAGAATGCATATTGGACTAGATGGTCTTCCGCTCACGTTGCCGAAAACAGGCGTGGGGCATTACACCTTTGAACTGGCGCGGGCACTCGCCAACGCCGATCCCGAAAGCAAATTTGAGCTCGTTTATCCGTCAAGTTACGCGCCCGTAGCACGCGACGCGAATCCGGCCGGAGGCGAGGTGCCTGGAAATCTTAAGCTAAAGCGCGCGGTTGTCGGTCCGCTCGGTCGTCACTGGTGGTCGAACGGCCTTCCTCGCTATGTGCGCCGCAACAAGATCGAACTTTTCCACGGCACAAACTATGACGTGCCCTTGTGGCGGCGCTGCGCGACCGTCCTCACTATCCATGACTTATCACTCTTGCTTTATCCTGAAACTCATCAAAAGCGAAGCGTTCGCCGGGCACGTCGCCGGACGCCACTGATGGCCCGCACCGCCGACGCCATCATCACACCCACTGAAAGTGTGCGACGCGAAGTTTGCGAACTTCTGAACATCAATGCGGAGAAAGTTTTCGCGATTCCGGAAGCGGCGCGAGTCTCCTTTAGACCAATGGATTTTGACAGCACCCGGGAAGTCCGTTGCAAACTTGGCTGCGGCGATGAGTTTCTACTGGCGGTTGGAACAATTGAACCGCGCAAGAATTTAGATGTTTTGGTTACCGCCTTCGAGGAACTTGCGCGCGCGCGCCCGCAAAGCAAACTAAAACTTGTAATCGCCGGAGGCCGCGGTTGGCTAGCTGATCCATTTTTTGAAGCTCTAAAAAATTCGCCGGCGCGAGATCGTATCGTCATCACCGATTATCTTCATGACGAAGAACTGCGCGCACTTTATGCGTCCTGTCGCGCGTTTATTTACCCTTCGTTGTATGAAGGCTTCGGTCTGCCGCCACTGGAAGCGATGGCCTGCGGCGCGCCGGTGATTGCCAGCCGCATTCCCGCTCTCGTTGAAATCGCCGGCAAGGCAGCAAGTTTTTTTGAGCCGACCGATGCTGACAATCTCCTCGAAACTATTTTGGTGTTGTTGGAGGATGCCAACGCGAGGGAGAAATTCTCGTTTGCCGGACAAACTCGGGCCGCAGAATTCTCCTGGCAAAAGGCGGCACATAGGACGCTCGAGGTTTATGCGATCGCTCTGCAGGATTTTTCCGCACGACGTTGATTCTTTAACGAAACTTATGAGCAAGCCGTGAAGCTGCCGAACAAAAAAATATTAAGCGATTTACTTGCTCGTCCTGCGTTGCTTATCTTCCTGTTGACCTGGTTTGCTTACGGCGCGGCAATCAATTCAAGTAACTTGATCGCGTTTGACCTGCAACAGATCGGCGTAGAAGCTATGGTCGAGCGCCACCACTTTTACCTTGAAGGGGCGGCCTCGCCGCAAATGACAACGAAGGGTGACGTCTTCAAATATGACGAGCACCTGTACGCCGCAAAGCAACCGGGACAGTTTATGGCCGGGGCGGTTGTTTTCTTTGTGCTGCGCATTTTTGGTCTCAACTATCTGAAGAACTATCTGCTCACTTCCGCGCTCGTTATCTTCTTCACTGCTTCGCTGGTGCTTGCTGCTTCCGCCGCCGCCTTCTTTAAACTTGCCCGCGCAATGTCCCCGGATGGCGCTGATTTGTTCTGGCCCACCGGAGCTACGCTTGCCTACGCTTTTGCAACCACGATCTTCCCATATTCAGGAATCGCGCATCACGATGCGCTCGCTACCGGCTATCTGGCGATTGCTTTCTATTTTATTTTCCAACTATCGCGCCGAGAGGTTGAGGAGCGTACGTATCTCAAATCCGGCGCAGCGGGTTTGTTATTGGGCCTGACAATCACGACCTCGATGTTGCCCTTTTTCATGGTCCTTCTTTGCGTGATCTATTTTTTGTCCTTGCGGCGCTGGGGACTTTTACCAGTCTTTCTTATCAGTTTGCTCGCCGGATTGCTGCCGCTCTTCATCTTTGACTTTGTCAGTTTTGGCAATCCGTTTCGCCTGGCGAATGTCGCAGGCGCCGGCATGTTCGCCGACACCTTCTGGCAGTTCGCACCCAGGAATTTGGGCGACAAGCTGGTTTTTAATGCGCGCGCTCTGGTGTTTTATGTACCCGTATTTGCAATTGGGCTGTTTGGATTGTCGTACTACCCACGTGAGATCAAACGCAGCTGGGCGTTTCTAGCGCTGATTGGATTGCTGATCGTCCTGGCGGCATTTGTCTTCAACATCAAATCAGACGGAGATTGTCAGTTTGGCCCGCGCTACTTGTTACCGGCGATGCCCTTCGCGTGTCTCGGCATCATAGGTTTTAGCCATCTTTCCCGTTCAGCGGAACGCCGGCTTGCTGCGGTCGCTGTGGTGCTGGCCGGCGTTTACTCGTTTGTGGTTAATTTGGTTGGCGCGCTGCGCGGGGCAATGGGTTGTCTACATGGAGAGAATGCTTTCTGGAACCACGTCGCGGCGTTGGGCCAGGGTGAGAAGCTCGCTTATCCACTCGCGTGGTGGCTGCTCTTGCCGTTAATTATTTGTGGGACGCTGTTAATCACGACCATTGCCGAACGAATCCGCGCGAACAGGTCGACATTTCGAATCGTGAGCTGAACACAATCGAGTTCCTGATTACTTTACGCGGTAGAGATAGATCGTTTGACCAAAGACAGCTTCGGGTTGGCGGTTGCGGTACGCTGCGAAATAGTTTCGTTGCTGATCTTTTGTCTCGCGGCCGCTGCCCTCGCTCCAACCGGGCACGCTAGTGCCGTTAAGAAAACTCGCCCCAAGTGCAACGTAACGAGTCTCTGGCAGGGAAGTGCCGGGAGGCGCAAGCAGATCAACATACTCAACGCCGTAGAGCGGCAACAGCACCGACCCACCCAGAAACGCCGCCCGCACATTTCGTTCACCGCGTGCCGCGAGATATTGCGCGAGCGCTTCGGTGTCGTCACCCCACTCGACGTTTGAATCCGAAAGCAACTGCCAGTGCGGACGTCCCCACGCTAGTTCGTTCATGTAAGGAATGTAATCGGGATAGGCTCGGATGGCAGCGACCGTCATCCAGCCAATGAGTATTGCGACAACAGCCAGCGCGGCACTTGCTGTAAGAGCAGGCCGGCGATATTGCCGGCCCAGCAGTCGATCGAGCAACGCGCCGCCCATGATAAAGAGAAACGGAAAGGTAGGCAGGAAATGGCGAATGCCGATGTTGACCGACGTCGTCATCGCCACCAGCATATAGATGGCGACCGGAACAAGCAGCATCAGGAAAATCCACTTGCCCTGGATTGTTTCTCGCACGGCCCACCCAATCGCCAGCAGCGTGAGCAAGAGAAAGGGAAGCGTCGTCTTAACCGCGAAAGCGGCCGGGAAGTAATACCACCATCCTTTCGTGCTGTACATGCCAAAAAGAAAAACGTGATGGTCGCCGGCCTCGTGAGCCAGGGTCGTCAAATTTCCGAAGATGAAATAGGGAGGCAGGACAGGTGAAAGCCAATGGACAATTGCGAGCACTGGAGTCGCGGGGGGTACGGTCCGTATTAATTCTCCTGTGTCCGCTGGGACCAACGCCTGGTGCTGAAACAAATACGAAGCGTTAATTACGATCAGCGCCGTTGCTGCAGCGGCGGCAAGCTGTAAGAACAGCCGCGGTCGCCCCTGTCCGCGGCGTTTCGCTAACACCAACAGGACACTTCCAGTGATCAGAAAAATCGGCACGACGATGACCATTGAAAACTTCAATGCCGGCGCTAGCCCCGTCGCGACGCCGAGCAGCAGCGCGTTGCGCAATCTCGGCGTCGAACAGTAAACATGCACAGCTAGAAAGAAGAACAAGTATGCCAACGCAACGTAGAGGTCTTTGATGATACGTCCGTGAGCCAGAACGTTTGGCTCGAGGCTATAAAGCGCAACCGCAAGGACGGCGGCTCGCGAGTCAAACAATCGTTGTGCATAAATGAAGATCAGCACACCGAGCATGATTGTAGTTAGGACCACGGGCACGCGTGCCCAAAAGAAGATTTGCTGAAAGTGGGCCCGATTCGCTGTCCAAAAACGTTCCGCTGCCATTACCGTACGCTGCGAGTAGTTATCGCCGGGCACCTGGTCCAGCGGCGGTCTTTCAACGTCCAGGAAGAGCAGCGGCAGAGCAGCAAGAATTTTCGGCAATGGAGGGTGTTCGCTGTTGAGATCGAAAGCCCCAACAGTCAGATAGTAACAGCCGGATGGAATTGCCGACGTCTCATCGATGGTGATGCTCTTTTGCGCAATTACGCTGAGAAGATTCGCAGCCATGACCAACAGCAAGGCCGCCGTCGCCAGTTCTGCCGCGTGAGCGCGAACTGCAACGCGGAACCAGTGGCTGAACGCATCAGCCGCCGGCTCGCGAACCGAACTCGTTGTCACGGCCTGTAAGTCGGCGGGATAAACTATCCTTCGCATCTCAGGGACGAGTTGTGCAAACCATCGCTTTAGTCTTTCAAGCGATAGAGGAAAATTGAGTTGCCGAATATCGCTTCCGGAATGCGTGCGCGGTAGGGGGCGAGATAGTTAATGCGCTCTTCTTCGGAAACGAGTCTTCCTTGTTCATCGGCCGGAATAGCGATAGTCGAACCGTTCAGAAAACTGGCGCCGATCGCCACGTAACGAGTTTCGGGAATCACCCGGCCTGGTTTCGGAAACATTTCATGATAGCCAATATCATAGAACTGCAACGTCCCCCAAGCTCCGGAAAGCGCGCCGCGCACCTCGGTTTCCCCACGCGCGTGCAGGTAATCCGCCAGGTCGCGTGCGTCATCACCCCACTCTACGTTTGAGTCTGACAAATACCACCAGTGCGGATGATTCGAGGCGAGCTGGTTCATGTAAGGAATGTAGTCGGGGTAGGCGCGCAGCATCTCGACGCTCATCCAGCCAAACATCAAAACGACGATGGCTATCGTCAAGTGCCTAGCATATTTGACGCGCAGCAAGCGATCCAGGAGTGCGCCGGCGGCAATGAAGAGAAACGAATAAGCGGGTAGAAAGTGTCTGATGCCAATATTGATCTTGCTCGACATCGACATTGCGGCGTAGATGGCGAAAGGAATGATGAGCCAAAAAAAGCGCCAGTCTCTTTTCCATAATGCCCATAGCGACCAAGCCAGTGCAGCCAGCGAGAGAATTAGAAACGGTAACGAGGTTTTGAGGGCGAAAGCGACGGGAAAGTAATACCACCAGCCATTTCGGTTGTATTGACCTAACAACGATGTTGGATGCCCATCGCGATTGTGGAGCATGACGTTGTACTGGCCAAAGAGCCAGTAAGTGGGCACGACCTTCGAGCCTATCTGAAAAAATGTCATCCAATTATTAAAGGAGGGTGCAGACATTGTTTGCACCCACTTAACGTCGGCAGCTTCGATCGGCGGACTGCGAAAGTAGTAAGCGGCGTTAACTACAAAGATCATTACGCAAACTATTATTCCGAGATGGACTGCGATCCGTTTGCGACTTTCCTGCAAACGTGCCGCAAAGATGAAGCCGGCAATCGCCAGCGCAGCGAGCACGGGCCACAGCACGATCATGGAAAACTTTATGACCAGCGCCAACCCGGTTGCCAGTCCCAACAGCAACGCGCGCCACAGCGTGCGCGCCTTCAGGTAATAGCGAAGCACAAAGAAGAAAAGTAGAAAGGCAAACGCCGCCGGCAAATCCGTGTGCACAATGCGTCCGTGTGCCAGTACTGTCGGCTCGAGCGTGTAGAGCGCGACGGCAAGCGCTGCAGCACGCGCCCCAAACAAATCGCGCGCATAAACAAAAATGAGAATTCCAAGTCCCAGCGTTATAGGAATCATCATTGCGCGGGTCCAGAAGAAAATCGCTTCGAAGTTTTCTCTGTTATGCGGCCAAAACTGTTCCAGATACTTCCACGTTTCTTCCGCGAAGTTTCCGCTCACCTCGCCCGGCGCCGGCTGCGCTTCGTTTGGCTGGAGGAAGAGAAGCGGTAAAGCGGCCCACATCTTAACCAGTGGTGGGTGTTCGTTGTTCAGTTGGAACTTTCCAGCAACAAGGTGGTAGTATCCGGCCGGAATGTGAACGAGTTCATCATTGGTGAGGCTCTTGCTCGAGATCGCCGCGAAGAGGTTGGCGGCCATCACGATGAGCAGTGCCGCACATACCGCTTCGGCCTTGCGGGCGGCAATCAATTGCCTGATGACGGCGAACGCGTGAGCAATTGCGTCACCAATCGTCGCTCCGGCTTCCTGTTTCTTCAATGCGCCTTCCATTAAGTCTTCAGTCCAAAATAACGCCGAGTTGTGCAACGGCGATTGTGGTTTCGCTCCTGCCGTTGGTTTATTTTCTGCCGGCGACGCGCGGCAATCTCATCATCTCTCCAGATGACGGCGTGATTTTTAACATCCCCATCCGGGTTGCCGTCGCCAATATGATCCACGCCGGGCATCTGCCGCTTTGGAATCCCTATATTTTCAGCGGCATGCCGCTATTTGGAGCGGCCCAGGCCGGAGTGCTCTTTCCGCTGAACTGGTTTTACCTGCTTTTCAGTATACCGGTCGCGACAAATCTGATGATGCTCTCGACTTACATGCTCGCAGCACTGGGCGCTTACGTCTACGCCCGGCGAACTGGAGCGAGTGTCGCGGGCGCCGCGCTGACGAGTCTTGTCTGGCAATGGAGCGGATTTCTCATTGGGCAAATCGGACACACCAATATACTGCACACTGCCGCGCTTTTGCCCTGGCTGCTGTGGGCGATCGATGGCTATGGCGCCGATGGTAAACGGACTCGCGGCTTGCTGCTGGCTGTGCTCGTTGCCTTACAAGTGTTCGCCGGTCATCAGCAGACACTCAGTTACGCTCTGCTTGTTTCAGCGGCTTACGCTTTAGTCAGGTGGCGGGCCAGTCGTCTAGCAGCCGCTGCGCGCAATGCTTATCTCTGGTCGCTGGTTCTGATAGCTGCGGGTTTGGCGCTGGCAGCGGTGCAAATTTTGCCCACGCTGGAACTGCTGCGCAATAGCCTGCGAGCTGATGCTTCCTACGATTTTTTTACGTCATTCAGTTTGCCGCCACGTTTCCTGTGGACATTCTTCGCGCCCTACGTCATGGGCGGAGGTGATGGCCAGTTGTTTCGCGCGCCCTACGTTGGGCCGGCGTTTTATGGCGAGTACGTGGGTTATGTTGGAGTGACCGCAATTGCTCTGGCGAGCCTTGCACTGTTACTCAAGCGCGATGTGGTGACGAAATTTTGGACTGTGGTTGTGGTTGCTTGTCTGCTGCTCGCACTTGGTCGCTACGTGCCTTTCCACTTCTACCGATTGATTTACTTTGTGCCGGTGCTAAATCTGTTTCGCGTGCCGGCGCGACACCTGATGGAAGTTGAGTTTGCGCTCGCCGTGCTCGCTGGTCGGGGACTAACCGCTATTTGCGAAGCGCGAGATCGCCAAAAGACACTGCGCCGGGTGCTGGTCGCCGGCCTCGCGGTATTTGCAATGACCTGCCTTGCGATTACGTTGGGACGGCCCGCTGACTTCCATCTGGGCCGCACCGCACCGGTGTCCATCTTAAGAGCGCCCGAGTTATTCCTGCCGGTAGTAATCGCAGCTCTTAGCGTCGGCGCTCTGTGGTTTCTTGCGAAACAACCGCGACGCGGAAGGATGTTGTTAGTTCTACTAGTCGTCGCAGTCGATTTGGTGGTGTGGGGACAATCAACCGGTTGGCGTGTATCAAGTCCGACACCAGACATGAAAGTGTGGACCGAGCCCGCAACCGTGCCACTGTTGCGCGCGCACGGTGCTGACGCCAAGAACTCCGGACCGTATCGGATTCTGACCGAGGACCAACCCTTCGATCCGGCTGTTGGATTGAGTCCGGCGATGCCGGGGCGCGCCTGGGAAGTGTTGCTGCAGCCCGACATTTACATGATGAACGATGTAGAAAACGCTGCCGGTTATGACGGCTTCGGATTGTCCCGCTACAGTCATCTGGCCGGCGACATGAAAGTTTGGGGTGAACTCACCGAAGCCGCGCGCACCTTAGGTAATGACAGTCGCGAGCTCGATGTGCTGAACGTACGTTACTTGCTTGCGAGGCCTGCCTCGACTTCAAACACTGAATCCAAATCGGCTGCGCCTGTTGAAAACAACACGGCAAACTTGTCCAGGGATTTTCCCGCGGCGACGCAGGTCTACGGCGGCCAGCACTTCGGCGAAGAGGATCTGAACGTTTCAAGTCTTACCTCGGGACAGCGCCTGGTGTTTAGCATGCCGCCTACGCGCGTTGATCGGATTGCTTTGCTTACAAACCTGTCATGGTCGGATGCGGTCCCCGACGGCACAGTCGTCGCCCAGCTGCGCTTAAATAGCGAGGACGGACAGAAGTGGAATCTCGAATTGCGCGCCGGCGAACACACGTCCGAGTGGGCCTATGACCGCCCCGACATACGCTCACGAATAAAGCACCGGCGCGCTCCAGTGGGAACCAGTTATGAAGTAGAGGATGCCCAAGGAAAATATGAAGCGCACACCTACGTCGCTTCTTTACCCTTTTCCGCCGCTACCGTCGTTACCGGCGGAGAGTTAACGGTTGCGCGCGTACAGTCCGCGCCGGATTTAGTGTTAAGCGTAAACCGCATCGCGCTAGCTGACGTGGACCGAGCATTCCCTGTGCGCAGGCAATGGGTAAAGAAAGAACCGGCACCGAACGCAGAAAAACAACCATCCGTCGCCGCCGCAATCGAACAAAAACCACAGCAGCCCCAACTGAACAATTCAAACCAACGCTGGCAACGTATCGGGCAAGTGGAAAACGTGGCCGTCTTTGAGAACACGCGCGTGTTGCCCCGGGCGTGGCTGGCGACCGGAGAATTAGTGACGACAGAACAAAATGAAATTGAGATTATCCGTTCCGGCAAAACTCCGGACGGCGAAAGCTGGAACCCGTTACAAACAGCTTTGGTAGAATTCACCACCGGCATTCAATTCGGCAAAACAAACGAGTCGCCGGGCCAGGCAAAAGTGACAACGCTCGAACCAAACCGAGTCGAAGTAAAGACTGAATCCACCGTCCCGGCGTTGTTGGTGCTCAGCGCCAATCACTACCCCGGTTGGCGCGCGTCTGTTGACGGACGCTCGGCAGAGATCGTGCGCGTAAATTACAACCTGCGCGGTGTAGCTGTCCCCGCGGGCAATCATTTAGTTACCCTTGTCTATTGGCCCAAATCGGTGCTGATTGGTTTGATAGTCTCTTTGTTAACGCTGGTGGGGCTGGTGTGGTGGTGGTCCCGGGCGCGATGATGTTGGCACAACCAGCCTGCGATAGCAGGCGGCAGCATAAAGCCCAGGGTGGAGCGAAGCGAAACCCTGGGTAATAAATAAGAAAATTCGTTGAGCCCGTGAAACGGGCGACAGAACTTCGGGAATAGCATTCTGCCGCCCGCTGCGCGGGCTAGGGATCCTCAGCGCGTGTTACCCAGGGTTCCGCTGCGCTCCACCCTGGGCTTTACGCTTCCGCCTGCTTCGCAGGCTCATTGAAGGCTCCCTATCAAATTGTGCCCAGGCGAACCAACGAGTGTGCTTCAAATCTGCGAGGAAGCAGCAGAGGGAAGTGAACATGACTGAAATAACTGATCCCAGCTCGTTGTTCGAGCGGCCGCGTTTTGTTGACGGGCTTGAAGACTGTTTCTTTTATCACGCGATGGACTTGCCGGGGTTTGGTCTGGTGCCGGCCCACTGGGACCTGCGCGGCCGGTTCGAGGATTACGTCGGCGGCGTAGCGGTTGCAGGCAAGTCAGTGCTGGACGTTGGCGCAGCGACCGGCTTCTTGAGTTTCGAAGCCGAGAAGAGAGGAGCGGCGCGCGTGCTGTCGTTTGACATGAGCGATCCGCGACAGCAGACGTTCCTGCCTTTCAAAGACAAACTTTATTCTCGCGACGCGCACGCCTGGGCCGAGCAGTACGGCAAAGAAATCGAGCAATGGAAAAACGCTTATTGGCTGAGTCACCGCCTGCTGAAATCCAGGGCTGAAGTTTACTACGGCAACATCTACGAACTGCCGGCGGAACTGGGACAGTTTGATATCGCTATCGTCGGGTCGGTGCTGGAGCACTTGAGCGATCAAATCACTGCGCTCGCCTCGATCGCGCGCCTGACGACAGAAACCATCGTGCTCATCTCGCCGCTGCTGCAAACGGATGAACGGATCGCGCGGTTTGAATCACTGGCAAGCAATCCCGAGAATGACTTTACCTGGTGGACTTATTCGCTTGGCGTTTATCGTGAAGTGTTCGGCATGCTCGGCTTCCGCATCGCAAAGGTGAGCAGCGCGCAGTATTACTACATGTACGGCGATCGGTTTGAGGAGCGCTCGACGATCGTTGCTGTGCGGAACTAACTCCGCCGACGTCCAATGTTAATCGTCCACAAAGTTCGCTCAGCAAGCAAACCTTGCAAGTCCATTGTCGAGTGTGGCGAATCAGCGGGGGCATGCCCGCCTTCCTAACCCTGAGCTTACCGGAGGTGGATGCTGATTCGCGATTGAAAGGCTTCCAAGTCAGAAGTTACCAAGGAATTTGTTCAGGGCTCTCAGGTCGGGAAGGTGGGCATGCCCCCGCTGGTTTGACTAGCGTCAAGTTGAAGCCATGAAGAGACTGTGCTCTTGTGACCGGTCAGGCCTTTATTCGACCGTCAGTTCACGCCGTAACGTGCCCGACCCGTGATCTTCAAACCAGGCGACGTGCTCGGCGACCATATCGAATTCCACAATGTATTTGCCGCGCGTTTGCGGCGCACGCAACTTGATTTCAATTTCCGTTGCTGAACCCGGTTCCAGGTCGCCCGGGAGATGCGCCCTCCCGTAATCCCAGTCAACTTCCTCTTCATTGTCTTTCAACAAATGCGAGCCGAGATAAATAGCGCCTTTGCCGGTAACGTCATCGCTGTTGGCCGGCCAGCGCGCCATGCCGATGTTCTCAACGCGAAGATGAAAAGTCAGTTCTGAAGCTGGAGCACATTCGCGCGGTCCTTGTTCGAGCTTCAGTTGCGCGATGAAATGTTTCAGTGCATCAGCATCATCAATTGCCGCTTTGGTCTTGCGGCAAACAACGATCGCGCGCTCGTTTTTCGCTTCTACAACTTCCACTTCGCTAAAACCGGTGGTGCGCAGCAAGGCCTTGAGCGACTCCACGCCCGGCAGAAACCAATTGAAGACTTGTTCCTTGGCGCCAGACGGGTTTTCAACAAAGGCGAGGCTGTGCAGCAACATCTGCTTTTCGCCCAACGGATGGGCAAACGATTCAGGAGTGCGTTCAGGAGGCATGATCGCGGTCTCAATGATTAGCAGTTCGTTCGTGACTTGATAGAGATTTTCGAGCGCCAGGATCGGATGCTTCAGGTGATAGAGCAGACCGAGTGCGAGCGTAATATCAAACTGCCCCACTGTCCGCGAATTGAGTTCGTAAACATTCAACCGGCGAAACTCAACGTCGAGGCCAAGGACTTTCCGTACAAACAATCCCTGTCGCACGTGCTGGCGCTGGCCGTCAACTCCCAGCACGCGTTTAGCGCCGCGACGCCTGGCCTCGAAGGCGTAGAAACCGGCGTTGCAACCGACATCCAGCAATGTCCTGCCGCTAAGATCCGGCGGCAACAGTTTTTGAATCGTCTGCCAGGGCCCATGCGGATGATCGACCGGCTCGCCCATCACGCTTTCGGTTTTGGTGTAGAGACCGTCGCCAAGATCGATGCGGTGGAACCACGGCTCAAGCCGCTTCAGTTCAGCTAGGATTTCTTCACGCGTCATGATGTTAGTTTTGAAAACAAGAGAGCGACCAGACTAAACAAAACTCTATTTGAAGCACTCGACGAGCCTGCGGAGCAGGCGTCAGCATAAAGCCCAGGGTGAAGCGAAGCGGAACCCTGGGTTCGATATCCAAATTGTCACCTAGCCCGCGTAGCGGGCGACAGAGGCGTTCTACCAACCGAGTTCTGTCGCCCGTTCCACGGGCTCGGGTTAATTTCCGTTTTTACCCAGGGTTCCGCTTCGCTCCACCCTGGGCTTTATGCTGCCACCTGCTCCGCAGGCTCGTTAAATGCTTCATTGCGAAATAACTGCTTGGTGGCGGCTAGTCGCTGTGTCTCTAAGGTGAATCAACCTCGACTTCGAAACTGAGTACGAGTGGCTGCGATCCTCTCTCTGCAAACCAGCAGATGTGCTGATCCACTAAGTCGATCCTTACTGTGTACCTGCCGAGTGTCGCGGGTGCGGCCAATTGGAGTCCCAGGTCAACAGTCTGTCCGGGCGGTACGGCGTGTGGCAGCAGCGGACGACCATGAAACTCACTAACGACCTCGCCGCTCGCGTCGATAATCCTGACACCCGGCATCACTACTCCGCTGCGCACTGTTTGCCCACTAAGCCAGAGCGTATCGCCGACATTCTTGACAGTTATCGCCAGCTCGAGCGTGTCTCCGGCGCCGATATGTTGCGGCAAGGATCCGTTCAGCGTGAACTCCGCGCGGAGCATTCCCGGTTCGCGGCTATCGGGTACGCTGGTCGCGTGCGCGCCGTCGTTAACTTTCATGCAGGTAAGGTAATGGTAGTCAGTCGCCAGCGTGCGCAGTGGCAACATTCGATCGCCGTGTTCGCCTTCGAGCATCTCCCGTTCGAAGAGGCCATTGATACTGACGTAGTCGCCCACCACGGCAAAGCCGTTAGCGGAAAGTAACTCGCGGAGATAGTCCGAACTGAAAGGCGATTCGAGCGTTCCATACTGTTGCATCACATCGCGTAACTCAGCGTCCGTTGCGGAACCACACGCGGGCTTGTGGCCTTCGAGTATGAAGAGCAAGCCCCCAACATTGAGCATTGCCGCGAGATGCCGAAAGACGGCGCGCTCGTCTTCAAGGTGATGCAACGAGTCGTAACAGACAACTGCGTCAAACTTTTCCGCGAGCGGCGCGATCTCGATGTCATGCGCCAGAAAACGGCAACGCAGAGTGCTTTCGTGATCAAGGTTGTATGGCACTTTTGCCAGACGCTCGCGAGCCATCACGATGAGATCGTCGCTGATATCGATGCCGGTCACGTCATAGCCCAGCCGCGCAAAGTATTCGCTCAGCCATCCGGAGCCACAGCCCACATCGAGAATCCTTGCGCCTGCGGGCAAGGCCAGCGCTACAGCCATGTTAGCGAAGTCGGTGAAGTGGCGGTGCGTTTCCGGATCCATTCCGTAGCCGCTGTGCTTCACGGGCTTGTGGGCCAGGTTGTAGAAAGGCTTGGTGCGCAGGTAGTAACTCCGTTCCGCATCAAGCGCACGCGGATATTCGAGCGCAGCGCGCTTGTAATCGATGCCTTCAAGTTTCGGCAAACGTCCCGGCGATGCTGCTGCCGGCTGCGTTGGCCTTTCGTGACCATTGCCGGAGACGACGCTTGCCGTGTTCTTCTGGTGAACCGGCCGGATTGGCGGCAGCGCTTCCGAAGCCAGCACGGCAACTTCTCCAGCAACCTTGAGCATTAGTGGATCCTCACTGCCGCGTACGCCGAGGACTGCTATTTCGTCGGCAATGCGATTTAGAAATTGCTGCCGTGGACGGCGGGCGACAACCTCGCGGATGAAGGAAAGATAGGCGGCGGCGCCCTGTTCGAGATTGTGTTCCGCGAGCATGTACCGGCTGGCGTTGTCGCCAATTTGCGCGCGCAGATTCGCATCCTCGATCAACCGTCGCAGGTATGCTACCAGCAGCGCGTCGGCGTGCGCATCGTGTTCTATTTTTATTACCGCGTCGTTTGGTAATTCAGAGAACGCTGCTACGTTGTAGACGATTGCGGGAACGCCCGCCGACATGATGCGGCATAGACTTGCCGAAGTTTCGCCGACAGTGCGTTCGCGCAGGTTGACGGCAATGTCCGTTGTGGCAATGCGGCGCTCAAACTCGTTGAGCCTGACGTGGCCCGTAATGGTGACACGGTCTTCCATGTCGTATTGCCGTACGAGTGAGCGCACGTCGAAAAACGAATTCGGCTCGCCCACCAGCGTGTAATGAAAATTGTGATCGGCCTTGAGCGACGACAGCGCGCGGAGCGCTTTCTCGATTCCTTTGCCTGGCGTGATTAGTCCGAAGTTAGCGATTTGCACCGGGGCTTTGTCGTCAAAGTTTCGCCTGGTGTCGTGGACCGGTGGCTGCTTAATCGGCATGTTGATGTGCGCGATCGGCACCGCCGGCGCAATTTCAGCGAGACGCGCACGGGCCCACTCGGAATGAACGACAATGCCTTCGGCGCTGCGCGCAATACGACAGTTAAGTGGGAACTCGAGTGGGCGAGCCACGAGCGGCGGCATGCTACCGCGCTGCAAAGCCTCGGCCGCCTGATAAGTGGCATCGTAACCGTGACAGGCGGCGACCTCTTCCAGGTAGATTTCCATCTGGCCGCGCGCTTGGGCCAGGCCGAGAAAAAAATCCTGTAAGGCAAAGTCGTGGAAGACGACAATGCCCGGATGCTGCCGCGCTACTGCGAGTATTCCCGCGTGATAACGGTGGTCGTTTCCCATGTGATAGACCACGGCATCATAGTTTCCGAGAGTTTGTAGCAAGCCTGGCTCACGCTTGTAATCGGCGTAATGAAAGCGCGCGCGCAGATCTTCATTCGCGGGTTCAAAGCCATCGACGAAGAGTGTGATCTCTGCGTCTGCACCTAAGTGCGGCAGAAGCTCCTCGTTGTAATCTGATATTCCGGATTGTTGCGGATTTAATGGTGTGAAAAAAGCAAGCCTCATTGTCACTAGTGCACCAGCCGCTACGACGGGTCCCCTGGTGGCTAACCTTGAAGAGCCGTAACTGTCTCCCGCGTTTTTGCAAGGGAAGCGTACTGAGATCAGATGCGGATCCGGCCAGTCAGCTAGTCCCCAACCCTAACCTTAAATTTAGGAGAGTTGTTTCCTTTCTCGGAAAACCAGGCAACCATCTCCTGCACTAAATCAATCTGCAGCGTGTAGTCGCCGGGTTTTCCTGGAGCGGTAATTTCCAGTGGAACCATTACTACTCCGCCCGGTTGCGCGTCATTGGGTAGCCCACTTCTTATGTAAGGATTATCGGTAATCTTTGCATCACCATCAAACCAGACATTGCCAAGGTTCACTTGGAAATAGCCGTCACCGCTGCGTCCGTGTGCAGGCCAGGTTGCATCGCTTACGTTCTTAACAGTGACCTCAAGAATCTCTTTTTGTCCAGGACGCAGCTTCGTGGGTGGGGATGCTACAGAGATGCTTGCTTTGAAAGCGCTGTCCGGCAGCGGCCCGTTCGCGAGCCCCGCAGCAATTGGAGTTTGCTCGGCTTTGCGAACGCTGACGTTTTCATTTTGATTATGGCCGGCGCCGCAACCAACCAGCGCAACAGTGCCGGCAATAATAATCAGGACGGGAAAAACCTTCCGTGGAACCATTCTGCATTTCTCCTTACGACACTTTGGTAATCAGGTGAAACTAGTCGAACATTTTCCGACCGCAAGCGCGCTATCACCAATCATAAGACTCAAGGCGTATTACCGCGGGCAGGTGGCCGCTTGACAGTCTCAGCATTGAGAGGCTAGAAAACCACCGCGAAATACTCTACTGTCAGCCACAGAAATTTTCTGACGCCGGACGAGGTCGCTGCACTTTACTGCTTGGCGATTGAAAATTCAACCGAGCGAATATGATGCGTTGCAGTTAGATCGAGTGGGCTACTGGGATCGGATGACTAAATGACTCGTAGAGTAATCCGGCGCGACATTTTTCCTTTTATAGTCTTCATCGGCCTGACAGTAGTCATGACCTGGCCGTGGGCGCGCATGATCCGCGACGCCGTTCCCGATCCGGGTGATGCTTATCTCAATAGTTGGATTCTCTGGTGGGACTATCACCAAACGTTTCACGATCCTCTTAATCTGTTTCAAGCTCCGATCCTCTTTCCTTATCACTACACGCTTGCATTCAGCGAGAACAACTACGGAATTGCAATGCTCTTCTTTCCCTTATTTGCTCTTGGGATGCGCCCGATAACCGTTCAGGGCTTCGCGGAGTTACTCGGATTCATACTCTCAGGCTACGGAGCGTTTCGACTGGCCCGCACGCTTTCGGATTCAGACGGTATGGCTTGGGTAGCGGGAATTGTTTTTGGATTCGCACCCTATCGCTTTCATCAACTGGGACACCTCAACTACATGTTTTGCGGATGGATCCCGCTATTGCTGGAGGCGCTGGTGCTTTTTGCGCGTCAGAGAACCTGGCGATGTGCGATCTGGTTGGGAATTGCTTTTACGATGAACGCGCTTACATGCGTTCACTGGTTTGTTTTGACACTCATTCCACTCGGACTTTCAGGAGCATTTCTACTAACGCGTTACCGCATATGGAGAGACCGTGATTTCTGGCTCCGAGGCGCGACCTGCCTGGTCGTGGCTGGACTTGTGCTGCTTCCTTTTCTTCTTCCTTATCAGAAGGTTTCCCAAATGTACGGCATCATTCGCACATCGCAGGAGTCTGCAGTGTTCTCGGCCAGCGTGGGCAATTGGCTGTCAGCGGATCCTGCAAACAAGATTTGGCGAGGGTTTGGTCCATGGCCGGAAGCCGGTGAGCGCGCGCTGTTCCCAGGCATGCTGCCGTTACTGTTAATGATTGCTGCGTTCTATTTTGCAGGGCCGGCCCGCAGAGCCGCGACCTCTGCTGTTGATAGATCTCATCGATTAAGACTGTTTGTGATCGCTCTTGATTTGTTTGCACTCGGCTGCCTGATCGTGGCCACCTTAGCCTTTGGTTACGAACAAGGTATTAGGCTTTTTGGCTTCGAGGCATTGCGAATAACCGACGCAGGCAAACCGCTGGCGCTTTGTGTGCTCGCAGTCTTAATCCGCGTTTGCATTGCCTTTCCCAAGGCCTCGTGGTTCCGGGGCGAGCGCAGTATGCTGCAAATAATTCGCGCGCAGCGTCCTTCCGAGACATTAATACTCGGGCTAATTTGGACGGTTGTGGGTTTCTGCGGCTCG
Organism: Blastocatellia bacterium; assembly: GCA_013697915.1. Classification (GTDB taxonomy): domain Bacteria; phylum Acidobacteriota; class Blastocatellia; order Pyrinomonadales; family Pyrinomonadaceae; genus PSRF01. The sequence goes on from JACCVY010000231.1 coordinate 17,475, forward strand.
CTCGGAATGCATTTCTTTTTTCATCGGTTGTTGTTTAGATACGTCTTTCTCTTCAGAAGTGTTCGAGTTCCCGCACGATGGGGGATGCTTGCGTACCTGGGGATCGCACTACTGGCGGGACTAGGCGCTAATCGGCTTGTCAAAGCGATTCAATCTCGCAAGCCTGCCGTTCCCAGTCTGCCGATTTATGTGATCGTCTGCGCGCTACTACTGTTTGAACAGCACGCGGCGCCGCTCAAACTGGTTCACGGCGAGGTTGACCCCGATGCTCTAACACTTTATTTCAAGCAAACGCCGATGCGCGGCGGGATAGTTCATTTACCTGCAGGAGGTGAAGAAGGAAACTATCGCTATGTGCTACGGCAGGCAGATCACAATCGCCCGCTCGTGACTGCAGTTTCAGGTTTCGGCACGCCAATCTTGAATGAGGTCGAATCGCTTTTTCGCCAGCAACCCATACCCAATAGATTTCTCGACGTACTCGAAGAAACTCCGGTGTCGTACCTCGCGGTTCACCGTTCGAGGCTCCGGCCTGAGTACCGCATCTCTGTGGAAAACATGCTGGGACGTGGAATCACAGCGGGGCGCCTTCGTTACATTCGAAGTTTCCTCGGGACAGGAATTAATGGCAACGAAGGTGCCGACCTTTATGCTGTGGTCAAGACGGAGCCGGAAACGAAAGCCGAAGGTGAGTTGCCCTTCGCGCTTCCAGTTAGAGAATGGGATGTCTTGATAAAACGAGATCCCATTAACGTGCTGGGGCAGTACCAGATCCGGGCTCAGGATCTTTATCGGTTCTATGTGGCGTCTTACGGTCAAATGCCGCGCTATAAAGAATTCCTGTCTGACATAGACACAATCAGTCGCGGGGTAATGATCGATGCACCCGAGGAGAAAACAAAGCTCGACGATCGTATTCGCCAGTTTAGCGACAGTTGGGTGGAGCGCTCGAAGTTCCAGGCGCTTTACAAAAGGGCGCCGGATGAGGTGTATGTTGACGCACTGTTGAGAAATGCCGGAATCATGCTCGAGGCTGAGGACCGCGCTGCGATTATCGACAGGCTAAAACAGGGAACGAGAACGCGCGCCCAGGTGCTGGTTGAGATTGTAAACACCAAAGCGTTTGTTGAAAAAGAAGAGATTCGCTCACTAGTGCTGCTCCATTACTTCGGGTATTTTCATCGCAATCCTGATGACCCTCCAGACAATAATCTAAAAGGCTTCAACTTTTGGGTTAGAGAGATTGAAAAATCAGGAGATACCGGCAGGTTGGCACGAGGGTTCATGGCGGCCGGTGAATACATTGATAGCGGGAGAAAGTAATAGCGATCGCAGTTTACAGCTAAGGAATCTGAAATGAGTCAGTGGGAATCAAACAATCACGGGAGCGGAGACCGAGAGGTGAAACAGGAATACGCCTCCTGCTTGTCCGTAGTCGTGCCGGTTTACAACGAGCAGGCGACTTTGGCTGAGGTGGTGCACAAGTTATTAGACGTTCCCTGCCTGCTCGAAATCATAATCGTTGACGACTGCTCAACTGACGGCACGGAACAGGTAGCGCGCGAGCTTGCTGATACGCACGGACGCGTGCGCGTGGTGCGGCAGGGTCGGAACGCCGGCAAGACTGCGGCACTGAAGACGGGGTTCGCGCTCACCACGGGAGAGATTGTTATCGTTCAGGATGCCGACCTGGAATACGATCCGGCAGACATCTACGGAGTGATTCGGCCAATTCTCGAAGGCCATGCGGACGTCGTTTATGGCTCTCGCTTTCTGGTGCGCCGGGCCGCGCGCGTACTCTATTTCTATCACTATCTGGCCAACAAATTGCTGACCTGGCTCTCCAATGCGCTGACCAATCTGAACATGACCGACATTGAAACCGGCTATAAGGCGTTTCGCGGAGACATCATTCGCAACCTCGTGATCAAATCCAGGGGCTTCGGTTTCGAAGTCGAAGTCACCGCCAAGATTGCGAAATTGAGAGTGGCGATCTATGAAGTGCCGATTAGTTACTATGGCCGCACCTACGCCGAAGGCAAGAAGATTGTTTTCAGTGATGGTTTGGTGGCGCTCTGGTTCGTGATTCGCTTCAATCTCTTTTGCAGCCTACGCTCATCGTTTCGGGAAATACCGCAGAAGCAGCGTAAGTCAATCGGTAAAACAAATGATGAGTGATGCGTGATGCGTGATGAGTGATGAGTGATGAGTGATGAGTGATGAGTGATCTTCAAGCAGTTCAGAGTCCAAGCTTTAGCTTGCTTCTTACCAGCGCAAGAGCAACCTGAAGGTTGTACTCTGAACTGCTTGACGATACCCAGCACTCAGCACTCAGTACTCGGCACTCAACACTCTTTTATTTCTGCCGGTAGACGCGAAACTGTCCGCGCTCCAAAATCATTTCACAATTTGTGCAGGGTAATTCGTGGCTGATGACCACCGCACCGGCTGGCGGCGGGGCCGCTTGAGTGGCGCGTTGAAAACTATGCAAATCCAGACCGCGCAGCGTCGAATACCAGTAGGCGTACATGTAGGCGGCGGGAGTTTTGTCGAGCAGGTAAATGGGTCGCTCCGGCTGGGCCATGGCCGCGTTGAGAAGTTCAGGATAATAACTGTCAAACGCATCCACGCGCGCCGGGGCCGCGTAAAACTTCCACTGAAACACTCCTCCCTGGACCAACAGCAACACTGCCAGCGTCGCGAGTAAGGCTCGTCTGGCGCGTGGCCGTGGACTAGTGTCCGCAGACAGAAACCGGATCGCCGGCATCATCAGCACAAAAAGAAAAATTGGCAGCGCGATCAGACGCAGCGTGTGGAAATGATCGAGCGTGAGTGACGCCGGAACGGGCGCGACCGCCAGGCCGTAGAGAATAAAACGCCACCACGCTTCCCGCCAGTGCCGGCGCAATACGACGACAAGTCCTATTGTCGCCAGCAGCACCATGCCGAGAAGCAGGCTCCCGTACCATTGCAGGTGATGGCGCGGCTCCGGGTCGCCCTTGAGGAACCAATTCCCTGGACCAAAGTTGCCGCCATAGTTTTTTACAAACCGCAGCACGATCTGCGTATTTGTATCTCCCGGCTTAACGTAAGTAACAAACTTGTATCGTTCGCTGAGCGCGCCCGGATGGCGCAGGTTGAAGGTCGCGAGCGGCACCAGCATCACTGCGAAAACAATCCAAGTGAGGATTACTCCACGGCGGCGGCTGCGCGTAAAAAAGAACGCGAGCCCCAGTGCGAACAGCGGCGCGAGCAAGCGTCCAATCGAATAGGTGTAGGTCATCAGGCCCAGCAGGGCACCGAGGCCGGTCGCGATACGCCAGGACCACTCCGCGCGTAGCGAAGCTTTGTACAGCAGCAACAGGAAACCAGCGAGCAGCGCGGGAAAGATAGAAACTTCGAAGACCAGCCGGCTAATCTCAAAGGCCCACGGCGTCAATAAGACAGCTAAAAAGATGAGCGGCCCCGCCCAGCGCTTCTTCGTAACGCGCGTTGCGAGCAGTCCGAGCAACAGCGCCGCAATCATTCCCAGGATGGCGCTCAGCAAGCGTCCGACAAAAACACTCGGGCCGGTAAAGTGAAACAGCGCCGCCAGCAGGTAGATGAAGACTGGATTTTTGTATTCGCCGAAAGCCCGAAAGTAGAGCGGAAAGCTTTCGCCGTGTTCATCGACGCCGCTTTGCGAAATAGTGTGCGCGTTGTAGGCGATCGACGCTTCGTCAATGAAAAAGGTGGGCGAGTTGTGGGACACCTCGGCAAAGTAAACGATCGAGGCCAGCAGACTGACTGCCAGTAGGACCACCTCGAGGCGGCTGAGTTGCGGACGCTTCATTCAGGGTGTCGGGCCAGATGAAATGGCCGCATCACATTTGGCGATTTCTCGTGCTATCTCTTCAGGTTTGCCGGCGTCTGCGCCGATCAATCTTCCGCTTTCGCGCAACTCGCGCCAGATGTCCAAACTCTTTTGATAAGACAGGCGCGCTTCCCGCCAGTGCTCAGTTTGAATCCTGTTAATTCCACTTGCGTGTAGGGCGAGCCTCGCCTGCAGTTCACCGATGCTGGCATAAGCGGTTGCCAAACCCTTTCTAGGTGTAACCGCTTTCGGGTCTGACTTCGCCGACTCTTCAAACCGTTCCTGCCCTTTGCGAAGATAATCCTGGGCTTTCGCCAAATCACCGAAACTTGTGAAGAGACCTCCCATGCTCGTATAAATCTTCGCCAGGTCCAGCCGAGTTTCGGCCTTGGACGGATCAAATGCTAAGAGGTTTTCACTAATAGCCAGTGCCTTGCGACAGCTCTCCAGCGCGGCGCCCGTCTTTCCCATTCCTGCCAATACATTTCCGATTTTCAGATAGGTCACGGATATACCGCGTGCGTGTCCTTTATCATCCGGATCGGCAGCAGCCAGACCTTCTATGAAGCTGAGGCCTTTTCGGTAACTGGCAAGCGCAGCGGTCAAGTCCCCCGTTCTTATGAGGGCATCACCCACACGGCTGTAACAGACCCATATGTTCCGCCGGTAACGCGAGCTTATCGCATCAGACGCGAGCAACGATTCCGAGACAGTAAGAGCTTTACGGTAGTTTTCCAACGCGCCCGCATTTTCCCCAAGCTCTAACAAGGCTCCTCCGACAAGTATGTAGTCCAGTGCGAGGCTAAAGCGATATTCAGCCTTCGCAGGTTCGGTCTTGGCGACCACCTCGCGGATCGCCAAAGCTTTTCGGCCCTGCTCCATGGCCTGCAGTATCTGACCAATCTCCGTAAGCGTCATGCTCATTTCTTCATAGACGTCAGCCAGCTGCGAGCGAAATCTAATGTTCGATGGCTCTGAGGCAGCGAGAACTTCCATTACGTCCTGGGCTTTTTTCCGATTGTCGAGTGCCCCGGAAATATTGCCACTCTGTCGAGAAAGATCAGCAACATAGCCGTAGCTGGCTGCCAACTGTTCCTGATACTTCGTGTTCGCTGGTTCGGCTCGCACCAAAGCTTCGTTGAGTGATAATGCTTTGAGATGGATTTCGAGACTCTTAGATACGTCAAAGGTCAGACTACCGATCTTGTCATAGGAGACAGCCAACTCACTTTGGAGCGCTTTGTCATCGCCTGCTTCTTGCGCCAGGTTGTCCAGATAGGTCAAAGCTTTTTGAACTACGAGTTGGCGCGCCTTTAGTGATCCCGGAAGGTCTTTAATGGCATCATGGAACTCAAACATGAACGAGTTTGCCAGTTTTCTCACATCGCTAAACCGGTGCTCCGCCCTCGCTCGTTCAGCGCGGGCGATTCGCGCTTCCCTGATGGTCGCGACGACACCAGCGACCAACGTTACAAAAATAATTGCCGCGGCCGCCACTCTCAGCTTGTTTCTCTGCACAAACTTGGAAGCACGGTAATCAAACGTGTCTTTTCGCGCGCGCACCGGCAGTCTCTCAAGGTGGCGGCGAAT
>JACCVY010000240.1 GCA_013697915.1 Blastocatellia bacterium
ATGATGAGTAATGGCCGATTCTATGCGCAAAGTGCATCAGCAATGGGTAAAGAGCCCGCGCCGGATTTTCACTGGGACTTCATCCCCTTGAGAGACCTAGCTAAATAAGTATGAGCTGTGCACGCACATGATCTGAGTTGAGAGGTGAGCCTATGTCTCGTCCAACAATTATCCTGGGTCTATTGGTTCTGAGTTGCTGTCTGTCGCTCTCATCTGCCAACGCCCAAACAACCGAACAGCAACCAACCCTCACAGCCGAGCAGTACTTGCAAGCAGGCAATAAGTACGCGAACGGGAAACAGTACGACAAGGCCGTCGATGCTTTCAGACTCGCTATCAAGCTCAGCCCTAACTTAGCCGCGGCATATCATGGGCTTGGGAGTGCATACGTAAACATGGAAAGAGTGGGTGATGCTTTGGAGCCGATGAAGACCGCCGTGCGTCTAGATCCGAACAACTCAGTCGCGCACCTTAATCTTGGCATCACCCTCGCATCCCTTCGGCGCCCCGACGAAGCCATGACCGAGCTGAACGAGGCGAAGCGACTCAACCCAAATGACGCGCGTATTCATCTCGAAATCGGGAATGTCCTACATAATAGTTTCGGGAGGATTCAGGATGCCCTAGCCGAAGACCTCGAAGCTCGTCGGCTGAATCCCAGTGTGCCAGCTATCCATCATAATATCGGGCTCATGTTGATGCGGCTCGGCAGATTTTCTGAGGCCATTGCGCCTTTCGAAGAAGCGCTCCGGCTAAACCCTCAATACCGCAACGCGAGATATTTTCTAAGTGATGCCTATACCAAAACTGGTAGCTATCAGAAAGCCATAGAATCATGGACCAAGTTCCTTGACCTCGTCCCTAATGGCCCAGACGCCTTAACGAACCGATCGTGGACCTATTTGTACGAAGGAGGACATGGTCGGGAAGCAGCCGCCGACGCCCGGAAGTTTCTCGACGTGCATGGGTGGCGGCAAGAGACCTCGGCATATCTCGCGATCATCGCGAACCTTGGCTATCGTGAGGCGGGAATGAACGAGGAGGCGCAGGCGATTCTCGAAGAAGCCACCAATAAGATCAGGAGCGGAAATTGGCCATGCAGTATCATCCGGTATCTGAAGGGCGAGGTTGGCGCTGATGAACTGCTACAGTTGGCCACTGACAACGATGAGAAGACCGAGGCACACGCCTACATGGGAATGGATCTATTGCTGAATGGTAAGAGCGATGATGCGCGGACACACTTTGAGTGGGTGAAGGAGTACGGCAACAAGCGCTTCTTCGAGTATCCGCTCGCCATTGAGGAGCTAAAGCGCCTGGGATAGATGCGCTGACTACGGCTCGATCAAGCCGAAGTTTCCGTCTTTGCGTTTGTAAAGGACACCGATGCGATCGGTATCAGCGTCACGAAAGACAACGAATTGATCCGTCTGCGAGGTGAGAGTTAGCGCTGCTTCTTCAGCCGTCATCGGCTTAATCGAATAACGGCGTGCGGCGATAATGCGAGGCGGCCGGGGGCTAGCTTCCAACTGTCCATCGGGAATCGGCGCCAGCGTGGCGGTCCGTCGGGCGCCCTGCTTGCGATCGATGGTCTTCTCCTTAAGCTTGAGCGCCTGCTTCTCGATCTTGGCAATTGCCCGCGTCAGCGCCATGTACATGTCTGCGTTGATGTCCTTGGCAGTCAACGTATGATCGCGCCAGTGGACAATCAGCTCGGCAATCTGGCGATTCTTTTCCACTTCAATGATTACGTGCGTCCAGGCTGTAGTACCGTTAAAAATGTGTTCCAGCTTCTTAAAATGATCTTCGACGTGCTTGCGTATGGCCGGCGAAACTTCGACGTGGCGCCCGGTGTACTCAAACCTCATAATCGCGGTTCCCTTCTTAGGCCTGTGGATATGGTAATGCTTGCCAAACCTCCGAACTGTCTGGCTGATTTATCGGTTAAGTCAGGGGGCGAATTACTGCCCCGAACGTGCAGCGCAGTTTCGGGCGTTTAGACCACGGCCCGTCGTTCGCGCGATCCCGGGATGCTCATTTGATCGCGGTACTTTGCAACTGTTCGGCGCGATAATTTGATGCCGTCTTTAACTAGAATTTTTACGACCTGATCGTCCGTTATCGGACTGTGCGAATCTTCTTCTTCGATAAGCTTCTTGATCTTCAACTTAATAATCCGCGTGGAAATCTCTTCGCCGTCTTCGTTCATCATGCCTTCGGTGAAAAACCGGCGCAGCTCAATCACCCCCTGCGGCGTGTGTGCATATTTTCGATTAACGACCCGCGAAACCGTGGAAAGATGCATGCCGATATCCTCGGCAATATCCTTTAACATCATGGGCTTGATGTATTGCACTCCCTTGTCGAGAAAATCCTGTTGCCGGTGCACGATTGATTCCACCACTTTGTAAATCGTTTGCCGCCGGTGCTCGATGTTCCGCAGCAGGTCAACTGCCGAACGCATCTTCTCGCGGATGAAACTCTTGGTTTCATTGCTGACGTCCGTCTGCCCAAGCATTTGTTGGTACTGCTGGCTCACGCGCAGGCGTGGACTGCCATCGTCGGCGAAATAGATGATGTACTGGTCGTCGTTCTCGTCCAGTTTTTCGATGTAAATTTCCGGCGCGATAAGCACAGGCTCTTCCGAGGAATAACGCCGGCCCGGATACGGATCAAGCGTGCGAATGAATTGCAGTTCCGCAAGCAGCGTGTCCACGTCAACGCCAATCTGTTTAGCCAGGTGGGGCAGCTTGTGTTGTTGCAGCTCCGACAGATGCTCACTAATTAATCGTGCGGCTAACCGATCGCTTTCACCGCGCACCTCGAGCTGGATCAGCAAACATTCCTTGACGTCGCGCGCGGCGCAGCCGACCGGGTCGAGCTGAAGTATTGCTTGCCGCGACTCTTCTACCAGCTGCTCGCTCCAGCCGCCCATCGCCGCAATCTCTTCATTGGTTGCATTGAGGCGCCCGTCGGCATCCAGGTTTCCGATCACGCTGACAGCCGCATCGCAAACATCCTGCTCGATTGGGCTCATGTGGAGTTGCCATTCGAGATGATCCGCAAGCGACGGAGGTCGAGTTAGAAACTGTTCAAAAGTAGGGGCGTCTTCTTTATATTCAATTTCCTGAGTCTTGTAACCGGGATCGAGGTAGTCCTGAAACTCCCGGCCAAAATCGATCTCTTCAAATGGATCGCGCGCGCCTTCATCAACATTGGCATCATCGCCCGGGAGTTCTTCACCTGGTTCCGCACCCGCAACCTCCGCCGCTTCACTATCAACTTCTCCGGCAATCTGCGGCAAGGGCCCGGTGTCGCCAGAACCGTTGGATGAAGGACTGCCCAATTCAGCTTCAACAGCCTCAACCGACTGTTCCGGCACGGCGCCCGGATCGGCGCCAGTTAAATGATCGAGAATCTTTTCGGCCAGCTCCTGCGCTTCTTCCTGCGTCGCTACTTCTTCCAGCACGGGATTCTCGAGCAACTGCGCCTGAATAAGATCAGTCAGCTCGAGCGTAGTCATCTGCAACATCTCGATGCGCTGCCGCAACTGCGGCGTCAATACGAGTCGTTGAGAGAGGCTGGTAGTTAGTTTAAGAGACATTTCTTCATTAAAATCAGCGTTCTGTCTGATTGTTTTTGCGATTGAAAAGCGCAGGGAGATTATACTCGATTAGACGCGATTTGCGCCCAACTGAGTTTACATGCGGAATTTCTCGCCGAGATAAAGGCGGCGCACTTCGGCGTCTTCCGTCAATTGTCGCGGAATGCCCGATCGGAAAATTCGACCATCGGCCATAATGTAGGCCCGGTCGGTGACACCCAGGGTTTCTCTTACATTATGGTCCGTGATCAAAATGCCGATGCTACGATTGCGTAAATAAAGTATGACATTTTGAATGTCATCAACCGCTTTGGGATCGATCCCCGCGAAGGGTTCATCAAGCAGGATGTACTGCGGTTCGGTGGCCAGGGCACGCGCAATTTCGGTTCGCCTTCTTTCGCCGCCAGAGAGCGCATCACCGCGCGTGTTGCGAACGTGCGCGATTCCGAATTCTTCCAACAACTCTTCCAGGCGCGTCAGCCGTTCACGCCGTCTTAAGCCCATCGTCTCGAGCACTGCCAGAATATTTTGCGCCGCTGTCATCTTGCGAAAAATCGATGGCTCCTGCGGCAAATAACCCAGCCCAAGCCGCGCTCGCAGATACATGGGGAGCTTAGTCACATCGCGCTCGCCCAGGCTCACCACACCTGCGTCGGGCCGCTCGAGACCGACAATCATGTAGAAGGTTGTCGTTTTACCGGCGCCGTTTGCGCCGAGCAATCCGACAACTTCGCCCTTCTCCACATGCAAACTCACGTTATCGACAACGCGACGGCGGCCGTACGATTTTTGGAGTTGGAACGCTGCCAGCGCGGAAGCGGAAGGAGTTTCGTTTAATCGCTGGTTGGTCGTGGAAATTGAGGCGCGCTGCTCGCTGTGGTTGATCGCGATACTCACGTCTTCTGGCAGAATGCTCATAGTGCCCGCACGGCAGTTGCCAAACAAACTTTATTGGAAGTCATCCAGCTATTGTTTCTTCACTTTATGCGTCGACCTGACGCGACCTGCCGACTGTGCTCCTCTTACGTCGTCAGCGATCACTCTACCGTCTCGCATGTTGACGGTCAAACGACCGCCTTCAGTGCTGCCCTTCTCAATGTCTTCGACGCGCGCCGGATTACCTTTGAGAATCGCCACTTCATCGGCTGACGTATATTGAATCCAGTCGCCGGTCCCTTTGCGATTTGGCTGGGTCATGACTACGTTACGCTGAGCCACCGTTTTCTCCACTTCGTTTGAGTCTCGCAACAGATAAACATCCGCCACGCCGCCGGTGAGACGGTCAGTGCCCTGGCGAATGTCAACATTGCCCTCGTAGTGCAGCGTACGGTTTGGATCGGAATAAGACATGGAATCGGCCGACACAAAAACCGGAATTGTGGTGGTTGTTCCTTCGACGCGGCGGCGGGCATTGTAGATTGCGCTCTGTACGTGACTGTCCCCGGTCATCTTCTTTTCGTTGGTATAGATCGTCAGTTTGTCGGCGCGCACAAAATTGTCATCCTGCCAGGCCCGCGCATTTCCAGTATAGATAGCCACGCCGCTGTCGCGGTGAAACTCGCCTCGATCACCGACGATGTAAACCGGGCTCTTCACTTTTGAGAAAGGAACAGCGCCATTGGTTTGTTCCTGACTGTAATAGGTTGTCGCGATCTTGCCGCGACCGTACGACACGTTGTTAGCCAGGTCTGAATCCATCTCGATTGCTTTTGTTCGGGCGCGTGAATCCCAAACTGTGGGTTCGCCCCCGCGCAAGCGAATGGTCTTGTCTGACTCGGTGTAGGAAATGTTTGACGCAATACCGTTGCGATCGTTCTCATTAAACTTCGCATCGCCGACCGCGTCCATCCTTTCGAGCGCCTGCGTGTCTTTCACAAATACGGCAGTCATTTTTTGCGAGGTGAGCACACGACTGCCGCGATCGGCAACCGTCTGAACTGGTTCAATCACAGTTTTGGCGCCGCCGGAAGCGGTGAAAGTGCGCGCGAGATTTCCGCTTTCGAAAAAGTCGCAATCGATGCGCGGCGCGGTCAGGGTTTTCTTGTCGGCCTGCGCATTCTTGATGACAGGATCGATGAACAGTTCTGCATTTCCGACGGCCTCGGCGTTGTCCAGGTCACGGCCGGAAACGCGCCAAATCAGCTTCACCGTGTCGGCAGTCAATCGCTTGTTAGCAGCGCGGGGATCGTTTGCTTTCGACTTGGGAGCCGAAAGGTTGATAACCGATCGGCCTTCGGTGCGCATTTGCTTAAGCAAGCTGCGGTCGCCCTGGGCTTGAAACAAGACTTCGATCAAGCTCGCGCCGGTCAGTTGTAAGTCTGAATCGGCGTCCAGTGTCTTGGCAGCGGCGTCGCGCATCGCCACGGCCCGCTCCAGCCGCTGGACCGCGTCAAAAAAGAAATCCATGTCGGCCGCATGAACCTCGGCGGCGCGACCTTCCTGCATCGAACGCAGATACGCATTCGTACGCACTTCTACCTTTTGAATTTTTTTCTGCTGGTTGAGAGTGGCATACATGTTCTCGCCGCTCATCACGTCGCGGTCCTGTTCGGCAGTGACGCCGCCGGTAAACAACAGTTTCATCGCCTCTTGTTCGAAAGACGCTTGCGCCGACCGGATTGTGACTGGCCGCGATCGGCTGCCGGATGGCTTGGCCTGGGGATCCTTCAACGCTTCAGGAGCAACTGTTATCTCCACGTCCTTCTTTAAATCCAGCTTCTTTGTTTTCGAAAAAACAATTGCACCGGTTGAGTGTCCGGAAACATTATCACGCTCAAAAGCAATTGGAGCATCTGTCTGGGCAACTTCATTGTTCTGGTCGTAGGTGAGTGACTCAGTATTCACTTTCAAAGCGTCTTTGGTCTCCACTTTCACGTTACCCAAAAAAGTGATAATCGAATTCTGCTGATCGTAGATGGCTTTATTAGCGTTAATCTGATCCGGCTTATCGCCGACCGGTGGGTACACTGAAAGACTTACCTGATCTAGTTCGTGATGACCATCGGAAAAGGTGACATCGCGCGCGGCCTTGACCAGCAGGTAAAGCCGGTCGCCCTTCATAACGCGCTGTTCATAACCGTTGATGATGCCGGTGATTTCTTTGGAAAGTTCGGGCGTCTCGGACTTGAGGCGAAATGGCTTGTTGTTGCGCAGACGATAATAAGAAACAGCGACGAAGATTACGGCTGCGACCAGAATCAGAAGCGCCGTAGCACGCGCAACCAGCGGCGCGTGCGCGCGCAGCCCGATGGCAATAGCTCTTTTTCTGGTGATCTCTTGCATGGATTGCTAGTTGTTCGTTGTCAGTTGTCAGTCGGAATAGCTACTGGCCATTAACCACTACTGACCGCTCCTCACGTCCTGTACCGACAACTGCAAAAACGTTTCGCCATTCCATTTACTGTTTTCAACCGTGTAGACCATTTCAATGCCGTTCTTAAGAACTGGGGCGCGGTCGGCGCCATTCCACCATATCGTTTCGAGCGGCCGGCCCTGCGGTCCACGCACGCGCAACTTCAAATGCCGTTCTCCAATTAGACGCGGTTCCGCAACGATGCACAAGTTGCGCGCCAAAAACGTTGGTCTGGGATTGCCGGCACCGTACGGCTCCAGGTCTTTCAGTTGCGCAACCAATTCAAAACTAATCTCCTCGGTGGGCAATTCGGCGTCAACATAGACGCAAGGTTGCAAATCATCGGCGGTCAAATGCGCGCCTGCATGCTGATTCAATCTGCGACGCAGCTCATCAATCCCAGCTCGCTTCAGGGTGATGCCGGCCGCATGCGAATGGCCGCCAAACTTGTCGAACAAATCCGCGCATGACGTCAAACCATTGAGCAGATGATAAGGCTCAATACTGCGAGCGGAGCCATGCGCGACATCGTCTTCGATTGAAAGGACGACGCAGGGGCGGTTAATGCGTTCGGCAATTTTCGATGCGGCGATGCCAATCACGCCGCGATGCCATCCTTCACCCGCGATCACCGCGACGTAGGAATTCGCCGGATCCTGCGCGCTTCCTTCCAACTCCTTGATCGCCAACTCCACGATCTGACGCTGAACCTCCTGTCGCTCCTGGTTGCGCGTGTCGAGATGCATCGCCAATCGCTTCGCTTCCGCCGTGTCGCGAGTACTGAAGAGTTCGACAACAGCGCGCGCCGCATCCATTCTTCCCGCCGCGTTGATTCTTGGCCCAAGGCGAAAGCCAATGTCGTAGGCAGTCATGCCGGCGCCATCACCACAACCGCAAACCTCCATTAACGCGCGCAGCCCGGGATTCGTGGCCTTCGCCAGATCCTGGAGACCAAGCGCGACGATAGCTCTATTTTCTCCCGTCAACTTCGCGACATCGGCAACGGTTCCGATAGCAACAATCTTTAGGAAGGAGTTGACTTGTGATTCACGATCGCGCTCACGGAACAATGCATGCACGAGCTTGAAAGCGACGCCTACCCCAGCCAGATTTTTGTCAGGATAGGTGCAACCTTGCTGGTTTGGATTTAGAACGGCGTAGGCCGGTGGCACACCCTCGCCTTCGTCCGGCAAGTGATGGTCCGTAATGATGACATCGAGGCCATTGTCGCGCGCCCAGTAAAGCGGGGCGTGCGCGCGTATACCGCAATCGACGCTGATTACCAGTTTGTAGCCTTCGGCCCAGGCCTTTTCCAGCGCCGGTTGTTGTATACCGTAGCCTTCGGTGAAGCGGTGCGGAATATGAAAACCGGTACGCGCACCGAGCAGATTCAGGGCGCGCAAAAGGACCGCTGTCCCGGTCGTGCCATCGACATCGTAATCGCCGTAGACAAGAATCGGCTCGCCGTCGTCGATTGCTCTCAGCAGGCGCGTGACGGCTTCGTTCACGCCTTTCATCAAGTACGGATCATGCAGATGTTCGTGAGAAGGTTTAAGAAATTTCCGTGCAGAAGTTTCATCCGCACAGCCGCGCGAGATAAGTAAGGCTGCAATCGTGGGGGAAACACTAAGAGCGCGAGCGAGCGCGTCGATCTTTTGCGCATCGTGCTCGCGCACAATCCAACGCTTTGCCGTCATGTGAGGATTATCACTTCGTCTTACTTATTCAGCAAACCAGCCGTCCTGATCCAGCAGCTTGACACCAATTCGGCGGCGGCCGTCGAGCTGATCCGTCCAGGCGCCATTGACCTCGGCATTCAGCTCGGAACCAAACGGCGGCGTTAATTTTAGAATTGCACCCAACGGGACTTCTGCCTCGAGAATAATAGTTGCGCCCCCGCGGCTAATCTTGACAGCCTGAGCCTTAACGTTAAAAGACTCGCCGGTGACTGTCTTGCCTTCGACTTCAAGAGCAAACTCTACCGGAACTCGCGGACTACGTGGGCGCTGGGAAGGCACAAGCGCGCCTCGCGGGTCTTTTTCATTCATTAAATTCACCGCCCTTTTGCATTGATGAGATGACCCCGAAATGTCGGGTCGGGGAGGAAGAGGGGCAAAACAGTTTACCTGAATCTCTAAACCTTTTGGTAGTGCTTTAATTCTGGAAGTGTTGCGGATGATTTCCAGAAGGTTCCATTAAGCGCTGGCGGAGATGTAACCAGTTACCAATGCGGCCAAAATCAAACCACCGACGATTAAACGGTAAACGATAAAGACTGCGGTCGAATGCGTTCGCAGGAATCTTAGCAGGAACCAGATGGACGCATACCCAACAATGCCGGAAACCACGGTTGCAATTAGCAACGGCAAGAAACTCCCCGAGGGAAGTTTGTGCATTGCTTCTTTGAGTTCAAGTAATCCGCTGGCCGCGATTGCAGGCATGGAAAGCAGGAAAGAAAACCTTGCCGCCGTTTCGCGCGTTTCTCCGGCAAAGAGACCTGCCATGATCGTCGAGCCTGAACGGCTTGAACCGGGAACCAGCGCAAGCACCTGAGCAAAACCAACTGCCAATGCGTCACCAATGCCGAGCTCCGCCAGCCCACGATTTTTTTTACTGACCGCTTCTGCCAGCGCCAGCAGAATCGCAATCACAATCATCATCGTCGCGATCACCCAAAGGTTTTTGGTGAATGACCCTTCGATCTGATGCTTGAATAACAAGCCGACGACTGCGACGGGAATTGATCCAATGATCACCAGCCATCCCAACCATGCGTCTTGCGACAAGCGCGCTCCGGCGGGCTTTTCGCCACTACTCTCCGTTAGGAGGGCTATGTGATCGCCGACGAACGCCCGCGTGATATTCACAATGTCCCGAGCAAAATAGATCAGCACAGCCAATAACGTTCCTAACTGGATGATTGCGATCGTGGCCGTTGTTTGCTCAGCTCTGAGCGCTGAATCGACTCCGGCATACAACCCGACCAACCTGGATGCAAGCACGAGGTGTGCAGTGGAGCTGATGGGAATGAATTCGGTTAACCCCTGGACGATGCCGAGGATGATGGCTTGAAGAACAGTCATGAAGATTCAGAAAGTTTGTGATTTGAAATGTTAAATTTGAACTTCGTTACCAGGTCTTTGGTCTTGGGTTTTTGGTCTTGGGATTAGGTCTTTGATCTCTGGCCTTGGGTCTTGGGTTTTAGCCTAACTTGAGCTGTTACAAAGCGCAAAAACCAGAGACCAAAGTCCAAAGACCGAAAACCCAAGGCAAAAGCCCGCCTTTATCCCCTAAACGAATTCCTTCTCGAAATCCGGTCGTACATCCAAATAGGCATTACCATCCCAGCGCGCACAATACTCGCAAGCTGCCAGGGAAATGCATATGACTTTTTGCGTTTCTCGATCGCGCATAAAATTTTTTGCACCGCGTCGTCGAGTTCCATCAGGAATGGCATCTGGGCCTCGCGGCCTGCGGTCAGCGGTGTCTTTATGAAGCCGGGATGAATAATCGTTACCGCAATCCCCTTGGGTTCAAGATCAAGCCGCAGACTTTCAAAGAATGCCGAAACTGCAGCCTTGCTGGCACAATACGCGGCCGATCTTGGCAAGCCGCGATAAGCAGCCAAACTGGAGATAACGATCAGATGGCCTTGGCCTCGCGCTAGCATCTGCGGCACGACGGCGACGACGCTGTTCGAAGCTCCGACGACATTGATGTTGATAACGTCCGACACTTCGGCTGCATCAAGCTCTGACGCATCCCGCGTTGGCCCAATTCCCGCATTCGCAATCAGCACGTCCACCGGACCAAGCGTCGACTGTAATTGTTCAGCCACTCGCCGCAACGAATCGGCATCGCGTACGTCAGCGGGCAGGACCAGCGCCTGTCCTCCGTTGGTTGCAATTATTCGCGCAACTTCAGCCAACGCCTCAGCGCGACGCGCCACTAAACCTAATCTGGCTCCTCGTTTTGCAAGCTCAACTGCAAGCGCGCCTCCGATTCCCGAAGACGCGCCGGTGATCATCACAACTCTGTTTTGCCAGCCAACCACAGTTTCAGGTCTCAAGTTTCAGGTTTCAAGCCAACGCTATTTGTCAGGTTTTTTGAACTTCGTTCCTTTGATCCCTGACTGGCGTAGATAACTCATCAAACCGCTAATCATTCGGCTGACTTCTGTAGCAAGAAAACTGAGTGTCTCGAATAGATCTTGCTCCACGTAGCGCTGATCTAAAGCAATGTATAGCTGGGACCTAACCTCGCCTGCCGAACCTTTTGCGGTTGCCAGGAATTGATTGAACTCTGCATTCCCGCTTCGCTCGAAACCTTCAGCGATATTAGACATGATAGAGACCGAAGCTCGGCGAATTTGGTCCCTAAGTCCATAATCTCGCGCAAAGCTTCCTTCTGCTGTCACATCATAAATGAGTTTCGTCAGTTCTCTGTTTCTGCCACGCGGTGATTTCTTCAAAGGTCTTAAAGGTCCCCATTTCCATACCTCCTTAGCAATAAAAGACTCTAGCGGCCAAGGGTGTTTCCAAAACCAGAGTAACTTGAGACCTGAAACCTGAAACTTGAAACTTCAAACTTGAACGACGACGGGCATGATAACCGGCCGCGCGCCCGTAAGTTTTTGTATGAAACGTTTCAACTCAACGCGTACGTGCTCTTTCAACAGGCTCTCATCGGCAAGTGTTTGCCGCGAGGCGCCGGCGATGGCGGCCGCAACCACACGTTGCGCATCCTTCAAAGAACCATTTGCTGAATCGAAGCCACGCACGCCCCGCGTTACGATTTCGGGCGGCGATTGCAGTTCGCCTGTTTGTGCGTTGATGGTCACAACCAAGGTGATCATCCCTTCATACGCCAACTGCCGGCGCTGACGGATTGTTTCGCTCTCGATCTCTTCAAAACCAGTGTCATCAATAAACGTGCGCCCGATTTCCCGCTTGCCAACTACCGCCGCTCGCTCGCCGTCTAGCTCAAGCACGTCGCCATTTTCTATCAGAACGATGTTTTCTTCAGCGTAACCCAAGTGGTTTTTGACAAACTCCTTGTGGCGAAACAGCATGCGATACTCGCCATGAATCGGCACCACGAACTTTGGCCGCACAGCTTCGGTCATGATGCGAATGTCTTCCTGTGACGCATGACCGCTAACGTGGACCAGCCTGCGCTTCTCTTCAATGATGTTGGCGCCGCGTTTGTAGATCATCCCAATCATTCGCGAAATCAAGCGCTCGTTGCCGGGGATGATGCGCGCCGAAAGCACGACCGTGTCGCCTTCGTCGATCATCAGGCCCTTATAGCTTTGCGTCGCCATCTGCGAAAGAGCGGCGCGCGCTTCACCTTGAGAACCGGTCACCAAAAACACTATCTCATGATCGCGCATCTGCTTCGCTTCATTCAGCGAGACAAGCAGGCCGTCGTGAATGTCCAGGTAACCGAGACGATCGGAGATCTCGACGTTCTTCTGCATCGAGCGCCCCAGCACGCAAACCTTGCGATTGAACTGTTGCGCGATGTCAATCACGATTTGCAGGCGATGTATCGACGACGCGAAAGCGGCAACGATGATGCGGCCGCCGGCTTCAGCAAAAATCTCTTCAAACGCCGGAATCACAGCGCGCTCTGACGGGGTGCGGCCCGGCACCGTCGCGTTCGTCGAGTCCGACAAAAGCGCGAGCACGCCTTCCTGTCCGTAACGCCGAAACGAGCGCAGGTCTATGGGCTCGCCAATCACTGGGGTCTCATCGACCTTGTAGTCGCCGGTATGAATGATTGTGCCGACCGGCGTTTTGATGGCAAGCGAAAAACAATCAACCAGCGAATGCGAGACGCGAATAAACTCCACGGTGAAGACGCCAATATCGACCACATCACGCGGCTCGACCCGATGGAGTAACACGTCGTTCGTCAATTCATGTTCTTCGAGTTTGCTTTCAGCCAATCCGGCGGTGAAGTGCGAACAGTAAACAGGAACATTGAACTTCTTGAGAAGGTAAGGCAGCGCGCCCAGATGATCCTCGTGGCCGTGCGTAAGAACTATCGCAGTTATGTGATCGCGGTACTCTTCGAGAAAATCAAAATTAGGAATGCAGACGTCAACGCCATAGGCAGTTTCTTCAGGAAAGCCCATGCCCGCGTCGAGAATGAGCATCTCATCCTCATAACGCACAGCCATGCAATTCATTCCAAACTCGCCGATCCCGCCGAGCGGAATAATCTCGAGAACACTACTCACTATTTCTTATTACTCACTCTCAGGACGTTGGTGGTGCTGCATTACGCAGCAATCGCGGGGCTAAACAAGCGGCTCAGTATAGCATGCAGAGTCTAAACTCGTGGCAGATAGCGGTACACATTCGATTCGATGTCCCCCTGGTTCTGTTGTTTTTATCGATTTGACTGCTGACTACCGCACACGGCTTCGCTTACAATCCACCACATGATCAAAACACTGACGACTGTCGCTGCTTTCCTTCTCCTCTTGGCGACTTCAGCTTTTGCGGTTCCGCGCACTATGCGGCTGGACTATTACCACACCGGCGACGCAAAGCAGGAAGTGTTCAGCCTTGATCGAGTCGTGATGGAGCCACTTCCCTGGCCCGGCGATCTTAGCAAAACAATCGACAGCACCAATCTTGGTAAGTATTTTTTTGAAGTTCGCGATCAGAAGACAAAACAGATTCTTTACTCTCGTGGTTTCGCCTCGATCTATGGCGAGTGGGAAACGACGGATGAAGCAGCCACGATCAAACGAACCTTTGGCGAATCGCTGCGCTTCCCCGCGCCTGACGCGCCGGTGCAAATCGTTTTGAAAAAGCGTGACGCGAAAAACGAGTGGCGCGATATCTGGTCCCTTACCATTGATCCCAAAGACATCTTTATCGACCGGTCCCGGCAGTCTGCGCCCGCTCCGTTAATTGCGATTCAAAAGATGGGCGATCCGGCAACGAAGGTGGATTTGCTTTTGCTGGGCGATGGTTACACTGCGCGCGAGGCCAGGAAGTTTGTTGCTGACGCGCGACGGTTGCTCGATGTACTGTTTGCAACTTCCCCATTCAAAGAGCACCGCAACGATTTCAATGTTTGGGGTTTATGTCCGCCCGCGCACGAGAGTGGAATTTCTCGACCGTCAACCGGCATCTATCATGATTCACCGGTTGGAGCGACTTACGATGCGTTTGGCTCTGAACGCTATGTGCTCACTTTTGATAATCACGCTTTACGCAAAGTCGCACAGTTTGCTCCTTACGAATTCATCGAGATCCTGGCGAACAACCGGACCTATGGAGGCGGCGGAATTTTCAATCTTTACAGCACCGTGGCGGTGGACAATGCTTTCGCCAACTATGTTTTTGTGCATGAGTTTGGTCATCACTTTGCCGGACTTGCCGACGAATACTACACGTCCGACGTTGCCTACAATCCGAGCGCGGAACATGTTGAACCATGGGAACCCAACGTTACCGCGCTGCGTGCGATTACGAACGTGCCTGGAGTCGCGGGAGACTTGCGACCTTTTCTGAAATGGAAGGATATGGTTTCACCCGACACCCCAATTCCAACTCCCTGGAACAAAGCGGAATTTGAAAAGTATTCTCATGAAATTCAGAAACGCCGCGCGCAGATTCGGAAGGACAAACTTCCTGAGAATGTTATGGAGGCGCTGTTCCGCGAAGAGTTGGCCCACGAACGCACGATGTTCGCCGCAGAAAAATATGCAGGTCGTGTCGGTGCATTCGAAGGCGCTAATTATGAACCGAAGGGTTACTACCGGCCAGAGATTAACTGCATCATGTTTACGCGCACCGATCACTTCTGCGCCGTTTGTCGCCGGGCCATCGAGCGCATCATTGGGCTTTACTCGCACAGTTGATCGTATAATCCGTTTGCTGTTCCGTCTCCCCGATAAATCAATTCCCTTGTGGTGGACTCTGTATGAAAGGCGCAACAATGCGAAAGTACCTTCCTCTTCTGCTTGTCTTGTGGGCGATTGTCGCCAGTCCCGTTCCTGCTCAGAAACGCAACATTACCGAAAAAGATTTGTTCAATTTCGAGTGGGTTGGTGATCCGCAAACTTCGCCCGACGGATCGCGAGTGGCGTTTGTTCGCGTCACAGTCAACGAAAAGAAAGATGGCTACAACACCGCTATCTGGACTGTTTCACCCGCCAGCGGCGAGACGCATCAACTGACGACGGGACCGCGCGACTCTGCGCCGCGCTGGTCGCCCGACGGCAAATATCTGGCCTTCGTTCGCGTTACCGAAAAAGATGGGAAGCCTGATGTGCCGCAACTCTTCATGCTGCCGCTGGCCGGCGGGGACTCGTTTCAGTTTACGAGTATTGCGCGCGGCGCCGGCCAACCGCAGTGGTCGCCTGACGGTAAAATAATTGCTTTCGTGAACGACGTAAATGCGGAAGATCTCTCCAAGCAAAAGGAGGAGGCCACCAGGTCGTCGAGTCCGCTGCCGTCGCAAGCAGCGGCCGCGCCGAGTCCAACCGCAAGCAAATCAGATGATAAACGGGACAGCGATGTGCGCGTGATAACCCAAGCGGTCTATAGATTCAACGGCGCCGGTTACCTCGATGCGAAGCATCCGCAGCACATTTGGATCGTCGTTGCGCCACGTAACGCAGATGAGAAAGTGACGCCTAAACAACTAACCACGGGCCGCTACTCGGAAGATCATGTTACCTGGGCCAGGGACGGCTCGCAGCTTTACTTTGCGTCCGACAGAGTTGACGAACCCTATTACCAGATTCAGAAAACGGATATCTATTCAATTTCGATCGTCGCTGGCCGGCCCGTCAAGCTTACATCGTTTGATATGGGCGCGGGCCCTTTCGCCGTCAGTCCGAACGGCAAACAACTGGCATTTATCGCTTCTGCGGGCCAGCCAATAAATTCGTACACCCAACCGGACCTCTGGGTAATCGACATTGATGCGAACGCAAAGCCGCGCAATCTGACGGGCAATTTTGACTACGATGTCGGCTCCGGTGTCGGGGGCGATAACGCGCCGCCACGCGCGGGCGGCGGCAGTCTGCCCATCTGGACTGCGGATGGCCGTGGCATCGTCGAAGTTTATGCGAAAGAAGGAAGGGCAAACCTCGCCACGTTTGATGTCTCCAGTGGCAGGCCCGTTGATCTAACCCGTGGCAATCAAGCGGTGATTGCTTTCCGCTCAACCAACTCCGGAAGTTTTGTTTACACGCTCTCTACGCCGACACGCGTAGGCGACATCTTCTGGCTTGATCGTCCGGGAGGCGAGCCTAAACAGCTGACGCATCTTAATGACGGTTTGTTCTCTCGTTTGAATCTCACTGAGCCCGAAGAAATCTGGTATCAAAGCTTCGACGGCAAGAAGATTCAGGCTTGGATACAGAAGCCGCCCGACTTTGATCCAAACAAAAAATACCCGCTGATTCTGAATATTCATGGTGGTCCCCATTCAGCCTATGGATTTGTTTTCGATCACGAGTTTCAGTGGATGGCGGCGAAGGGTTATGTTGTTCTCTATGCGAATCCGCGCGGGAGCACCAGCTATGGACAGGATTTTGGCAACGTAATTCAGTATCACTATCCGGGCGATGACTATAAGGATTTGATGGCCGGCGTCGATGAACTGCTTAAGCGCGGGTACATCGACGAGAAAAAGTTGGGCGTCACCGGCGGCAGCGGTGGCGGACTACTGACTAACTGGACGATAGTGCAAACGACGCGGTTTGCGGCTGCGGTGTCGCAACGAGACATCGCAAACTGGGCCGACTGGTGGTACTCGGCAGACTTCTCGCAGTTTCAGCCAGAGTGGTTCCGCGGCGCGCCTTTTGAAGAGCCGGACGACTTCAAAGCTCGTTCACCGATCACTTACGTCAAGAACGTCACCACGCCATTGATGTTGATACTCGGAGAAGCTGACTATCGCACGCCCACCGGCGCCGGTGGCGAGCAAATGTTTCGCGCGCTGAAGTATCGCAAGATTCCAACGGTGATGGTCCGCTTTCCCAACGAATCGCACGAGCTGTCGCGTTCCGGTCAACCCTGGCACCGCATCGAACGCCTGGGACACATCGTCGGCTGGTTTGATCATTGGTTGTTGGGAGTGCCGAAACCGGAATATGAGGTTGGGCAAAAGGAAGCTTTAGCAGTGGAGTAATCATGAGTGAATTCTGTTCCCCTCTCCCTCTGGGAGAGGGGTTAGGAGAGGGTCTAGTGAGCGCCTAAAACCCCCACCCCGGCCCTCCCCCAAAGGGGGAGGGAGAACCAGGCGAGTAGGAACGAATGTGACACCCATGAGTGACGAGCAACAAATCCGCGACTTGATCGCGACCTGGTTGCGTGTCAGCGCCGAAGGCAACATCTCTCAAATACTGTCTTTGATGGCCGAGGACGTCGTCTTTCTGGTTGCGGGACAACCGCCGATGCGCGGGCGCGATGCCTTCGCCGCTTCATTTGCCGGCTGGCAAGGCAAGTTTAGTTTGGAAACCGATTGCGAAATTCAGGAAATTCAGGTGAGCGGAGATTTGGCTTACAGTTGGACCAGGTTGTCGGTGACGATGACGCCAATTGAGGGCGGGCCCGCTAATCGGCGCAGCGGCTACACGCTGACTGTCTGGCGCAAGAACGCTGAGAGCGACTGGCAAATCTTTCGCGACGCCAATCTGTTAACTGAACAATGAGGACCGGGCCAGGACGTGTTCCTAATGGTCGCCGATCGCTGTTTGGTTTGGTTCGCACTTAAATCCAACCGTCCGCTGATTACGTATATTAGGTTGGGGGAAATAACAAATCATGTATAAGTATTTTGTCGCAATTGCTGTCATTTTTCTTATTGTCGCGGCGATGATGGCTCGCAATAATGCCACCGCTTCCGCCACGGCACTCCCGGATCCGGCTGTGGATACACCACTCGCCAGTTCTAAAGGCGAGCGGACTGCGGTACTTGCAGGGGGCTGCTTTTGGGGCGTGGAAGCCGTCTTCGAACATGTAAAGGGAGTAACCGACGTGCGTTCGGGCTACGCGGGCGGCTCACCCGCTACGGCTCACTACGAGAAAGTCGGAACTGGGGAAACGGGCCATGCGGAATCGGTGCGGATTACTTACGATCCATCCCAGATCTCTTATGGTCAACTCCTCAAGGTATTCTTTTCGGTGGCCCATGACCCGACTGAACTAAACCGGCAGGGACCCGACACGGGCACGCAGTATCGCTCGGCCATCTTCTTCGCGAACGAAGAGCAAAAGCGAATCGGGCAAGCCTATATTGAGCAACTAAACCGCGCTAAGGTCTTTGCGCGTCCCATCGTGACTAAAGTTTCCGCCCTCCAGTCGTTCAATGAAGCCGAAAACTATCACCAGGATTATCTGGCCCGTCATCCGGATGAACCTTACATCGTCTTCAACGATCTCCCCAAGATCGAAAACCTACGCAAACAACTCCCCGGTTTATACAACGCGCAGTAGTAGTAGTTTCATCCGAACAGAGCGCGAAAACGAGTGGTTTGAATAGTTCATGAGTAACCCAATGCCGGCGATTTTCTTCGGACATGGCAATCCGCTGAATGCGTTGCTGCGCAATCAATACACCGAAGCGTGGGCCAACATTGGCAATTCCCTGCCAAGACCCAAAGCTGTTCTGTGCATCTCCGCGCATTGGTATCTTCCGGGCACGGCGGTCACCGCGATGGTCCAACCTCGCACCATTCATGATTTTGGCGGCTTTCCTCGCGAACTTTATGAAGTTCAGTATCCGGCGCCTGGTAGTCCCGAGCTGGCGCGCCGCGTGCAGAATCTGCTTACGCCGGTTGCTGTTCAACTTGATGAAGAGAGTTGGGGGTTGGATCACGGTACCTGGTCGGTGCTGTGCCACGTGTTTCCAAATCCCGACATACCAGTTGTCCAGTTGAGTATCGACGAGACTCAAGCGCCTGAATTTCATTACGAGCTGGGAAAACGTCTCGCGCCGTTGCGCGACGAAGGCGTGCTGATCATCGGCAGCGGGAATCTTATTCACAATCTTCATACATACGCCTGGGGCCGGCACAACGTTGAGGCCTTTGATTGGGCAGTGCGCTTTGAAAAAATGGCGCGCGAGCTTTTAGTCAAAGGTGATCACGCGCCGCTGGTGGACTACGAATCCCTTGGACGTGACGCGTTGTTGTCTGCGCCGACGCCTGATCATTATCTGCCGCTGCTCTATGTCATCGGCTCCACTCGGCCCGGCGATGACGTAAGCTTTCCCGTCGAAGGATTTGATGGCGGTTCGATTTCCATGCTGAGTGTTCGGATTGATTGAACCCTCATCCCGCCTGCCAACCCTCCGTAGCTTCCGGTCTAATGCCCTGAGATTCATTAGTCCAGTTTCAGAGCTTTGCCTCAAAAGTCATGAGCCACGTCAGGTTCGGCTTTGCCGCCTGATGTGCGGCGGTGGCTATGCCCCGCCGTAGACGTGCCTTTTTTACTTTTGGGGCTATGCCTTCGTGCGGCCTTTGGCCGATCCGAAGGGCTTAGCCAGGACCAAGGGCATAGCCCGAGAATAATCTGGCTGCTCTCGGCGGGGCATAGCCACCGCCGCACATCAGGCGGCAAAGCCCAAGCCGCACCAAACAGGTGACTCTTAGCGCAAAGTTCAGTTTCAGCAAAGACGAGCGTAAGTTTTTGTTTCAACGCGCTTTCATGGGCAAGTGCGTTTGAATCGTCCATTGAAAACAAGAGAGGCCACGATGAAAACACTTTCCCTGCTTGCTGTCGTTACACTATTCGTCATCTTCATTTTACCGGCTTGCACTGAAATTCCCGGCGATACCATTCCCCCGGTCCTCGCGGCCGGTTCGACCGCGCCGGTCAAAAAGAATGGAACTGACGGGACCGACCTGCAATTCTCCGCCGTGCGATTAGGTGAATGGCCCGAAGTCGCGGATAGGTTCACGCGGAAAGGAGCGTCACAGGCCGAGCTGCGCAGTCAGGGATTTTTCTACAAGGCTGATGGGCCAGACTCTGGCACATTGGGACTGCCCATTAGCACTCCCGCTCGTCCCGGTTACCGACACTTGTTTGATAGTTCTTCTGCAATCCTTTTTCTACGAAATGACTCGTTGCACTTTGAAGAAGTCGGCGAGCTTGCGGCTCGATCTGACAAGGCTGTTGACGACGCTTGTCGCGCCTCATGCGTAGATTGGTATGGCAACTCCCGACCAATCTTCGTGCAGGGCCGCGTCCTGGCTTTGATGGGCTACGAGCTGGTGGAAGGAACGGTTGCAGACGGTCGCATGCGGGAGTTGCGACGGGTCAGTTATGCACCCACCAGAACGCAAGTGACACGGGCCAGCGGCGAATAGATTAGTGCTGATTCGCCTGAACGACGCAACGACGGTCGTGGGTGGACCAGCAAAACGATTATTCCCTCACGCATAGAATGACCACGACCACGCCTGCATTTCTGTCTATCGCCATTGTATTGCGCAGTGCGGCAAACACTGATCAGCCGTTAACCCCGCAACCGGCGAATTCCAAAGCTTAACTCTCGAGCGCGCGCACCATGCGCGCCCAGTCCTCCAGCGCCAGCGTCTCAGCACGCCGTTGGAGTTCCACTTCCGCACGGCACAAGACCAGGCTTGCGCCGCCGTGAGCTTTCAGTCTTTCCTGTAATGGCGGTGGCGCACTCCGCAAGTTATTGAGAATCGTTTTGCGACGCTGGGCAAAGCCGGCACTCACAACCTGCCACAAAAGCTTTTCGTCCTTCACCTCAACAACGATCTTCGGTCGCAGCGTCAGCCGGACGATGGTGCTCCAAACTTTGGGCGCCGGACGAAATGAACGAGGCGAGACATCAAACAGCTTTTCAGTTTCGCAATAGGCTTCGACGAAAACCGAAAGATAACCACGCTCAGCAGAACCCGGAGACGCGATAATCCGGTCGACCACCTCCCGTTGCAACATCAATATCAATTCCGTGAGACACGCGCGCTGCTCGATTAATCTCTGTAGAACGGCGGTGGCGATATTGTAAGGAAGATTGGCAACCACTCGCGCCGTCGCGGCGGGACGAATTTCGGCGCAGATATCCGTAATTAGCGCATCATTCTGGATGAGCTTGAAGTTCTCCCTTTTTCCGAACGTGTTAACGAGAATTGGAATCAAGTTTCGATCAAACTCAATCGCAACTAACTGACCGGCGTGTTCGATAAGTGGCGCGGTTAGTGCTCCTCTCCCCGGTCCGATTTCAACGATTGTCTCGTTCGCCAGCGGATTGAGGGACGCGACTATTCGTTTGATGATTGATTTGTCGGTGAGGAAATTCTGGCCAAAGCGCTTTGATGGACGATGGGTGGTGGACAAAGGCTGAAGGCTAAGGGATGAAGGATGAAGTGAAGAAGCCTCGCGATCTTTTTTCATCCTTCAGCCTTCATTCTTCAGACTTGCCTGGGTATCCAGTGATTTCAATGTCTTCACCGCGCCGCACAATCTCGACGTTTCGAAGTCTCAACGCGTTGGCCAGCCGGTCCGCCCCGGCGCCACCGATTGCCGCAGGCGCTTCGCGACCGCCGATGATTATTGGAGCGAGAAAGAAAGTGACCTTATTTACCAGGCCGCCTTCGAGCAGTTTGCCGGCAACGGTCGCGCCGCCTTCCACAAGCACACCCTGGATCGAGCGAGCCCCAAGCTCGGTGAGAACGGATGATAAATCCCGGCCGTTTGTTTCATCAATTACGACTTCAACTCCCGACGATCTGAGTAAATCAAGTTTAGCGGTGTCCGCCTTTTGGCCGGCGAAGATAATAAGCGGCGCCTCAGTAGCGGTGGCCACCAGTTTTGTATTAGCCGGAATTGTTAAACCCTCATCAAGCAGGACACGAATCAAAGATTTGCGGCGGGCCTGACCCGAACGATCGGTAAGTAGCGGATTATCAACGGACGCTGTGCCCGCGCCCACCAGGATTGCATCGTATTCATGCCGCAGTTGATGCACGCGCGCGCGCGACTCAGGGCCCGTGATCCACTGCGACTCTCCGGTGCGCGTGGCTATTTTGCCGTCCAACGACGCTGCCAACTTCAAGTGAACGAAAGGGCGGCCAGTGGCCATGAAGTGCAAATACTTTTCGTTGAGTTGCCGGGCCTCGCGCGTCAACAAACCAACCGAGACAGCAATGCCCGCCTTGCGCAAATGCGCAAAGCCTTTACCGGACACTTTCGGATTCGGGTCTTTGATCGGAGAAATCACTCGGCTAATGCCGGCATTGATCAACGTATCAGTGCATGGCGGCGTGCGCCCGTGATGCGCATGAGGCTCGAGCGAAACGTACACGGTCGCGCCACGCCCGCGCGCTCCTGCCTGTTCCAGCGCATAAGTTTCAGCGTGCTTAAGTGTTTCGTAAACGTAAAAGCCTTCGCCCACGATTTCACCGGACGGAGAAACAATCACACAGCCGACCAGTGGACCAGGACTGACCTGCCCTGCGCCCTCTGCCGCCAGTGCCAGCGCGCGGTGCATGAAGCGGTCATCCGCCTCGGTCCATTCGGCAATTTCGTTTTGCGCTGTTGCTGTTGTTCGTTGCACCTGAAGTCTTATTCAAACAGGCCGTTGACATACAATTCCGGATCGAAGACGACGAGATCGTCAACCTTTTCGCCAATGCCTGCGTAGCGAATCGGTAAGCCGAGTTCATTCGCAATCGCGACGGCAATTCCGCCTTTGGCGGTGCCATCAAGTTTTGTGAGCACGATACCGGTGACACCTGCGACTTTCAGAAACTGCCGCGCCTGTTCCAGTCCATTCTGACCGGTCACGGCATCGACGACTAACAAAGTCTCGTGCGGCGCGCCTTCAACTTCGCGCGCAGCCACCCGCTTCATTTTTTCCAACTCGGCCATCAGGTTCGACTTATTGTGGAGACGGCCCGCCGTATCGACAATTAACACATCCGAACCGCGGGCCTTTGACGCCTTCAACGAATCGAAGAGCACGGCGGCGGGATCTGTTCCCTGCTTCTGTTGAATTAACGGAACTCCCGTGCGCTCAGCCCAGATCGCCAGTTGGTCCGAGGCAGCCGCGCGGAAAGTGTCTGCCGCACAGATCAGGACGTCGTTGCCCTCTGCTTTGATTCGTTGCGCCAGTTTGCCAATCGTCGTCGTCTTGCCGACACCGTTCACGCCCACAATCATCATTACATATGGCGCCACACCTTCCGGCACACTTGTTTCGGAAGCGACTCCCCGCTGTTCCGACTGCCGCAGAATTTTCAGCAGCTCATCCTTGATCGCCCGCTTCAATGTTTCGAGATCATTTATTTGTTTTCTCGCTACACCGCGCCGGACTGTTTCCAGGATGTGTTGTGTAGTACTCACCCCAATGTCGGCGGCGATGAGGGCTTCTTCCAGCTCATCCAAAAGATTCTCGTCGATCTGTTTCAGTCCCTGGAAAACTGTGTCGAGGCGATCGGAAAGAGATTCGCGCGTGGCAGAAACGGCGCGGCGAAAGCGCGCAGAGAATTCCTGTTCAAGCGCAGCTTCCTGCGCTTGCAGTTCCTCAATCGACAGATTGAGTCCCAGCACTGAAGTCGCAAAAGGCGAACCTGACGGCACGGCCTTTTGAGAAAACTCGGCGTTTCTCGCATTAGTTACTGGTGCTGAGGAAGGAGCCGTCGCCGCAGGTTTTTCGATTGACGACTCGTAGAGAATCGGCGTGGGGCCGCCCGCGCTTGCTGGTGGCTCGAGCACAGCGACCGGAGTCACGGGCGAATCCACCGCACGCTCAGCCCTAATGCTTGTCTGCGGTCCGTCCTTACGGGCTTCACGCTTGGTCTCGGCCGCAGCAGGCTCATTCAACCTTAGCGAAACAAACTGATCACCGCTTTTGCGTTTCCAGAAAAGCCCCATAGACCTTCATCCCCTAAATACAGCTGTTCGTTGTGAAATGCTGATTATACGGGCAAGACTGGCGCAGTCACAAAAATGCATCTCTGCCGAGGGTGAACACAATTAGGCCTGGCTTTGCGCCTTATCAAGGCGCAAGACAGGTGCGGTTAGTTTTCGAAGATGTTGTTGGGTTATGAAACCGGCACTGCCTCGCGCTCGATATTGGTTTCGAGCGGCGTTGGCGTGACCTTGTTTTGAACTGGCGCGGGGCGCTTGAGTCTCACAGTGCCGGGACGAATCTGGCCTTCGTCACATGCCGCAACGAAAGCACACACAACCGCTGCATCGTATCGCGTGTCGACAAAGCTTTGAATGCGCGCAACCGCGTCCTCAAACTTCATCGCTCGCTGGTACGGGCGGTCCGTGGTCATGGCATCGAATGTGTCCGCCACCGCAACTATTTTTGCCATTAACGGAATTTCATCACCATGCAGGCCCTGTGGATAGCCTTGGCCATTCACCATCTCGTGATGCATGTACATGCCGGGTAAGAATTCCTTCATGGCAGCAATCTGCGACATGATCTTGTAGCCCTTCTGCGGATGCTGCTTCATGATCAAGTACTCGTCGTCGGTGAGGGCCGCGGGCTTCTTCAAAATGTTGTCGTCGATAGCAATCTTGCCGACGTCATGAAGCAACGCACTGATGCGAATCTTTTCGCATTCATCATCGGACAATTGTAAGCGTTGTGCGATAGCGACAGACATTCTCGAGACGCGCTCCGAATGTCCCCGCGTGTACGGATCCTTGCCGTCGATGGCTGCCGCCAAGCTCTTTACCGTTCCCAGAAACAATTGCCTGTTTTCGTCAGCCGAACGTTGTAGATCAGTGATGTAACGCTCAATCTGGTCCGTCATTAGATTGAATGAATTGCCGAGATCACCGAGCTCGGTTCGGCTGCGAATGTTAATGCGCTGCGAAAAATCACCAGACGCAATGCGGTGGGCGCCACTGGCCAGCTCCTGAACCGGCTGGGTCAGCTTCTTGGCAAAGAAGAAACCGATCAACAGTGTCAGCATACCCGCTACCAAGCTGATGAGGATGGTTTGGCGTCTCATGTCACTGACGGACGCGAGCGCTGCCGATTCATCCTGAATAGCAATCACACCCAGGCGCGAGTTCTTGTCCAGCTCTGCGGTGGCATAGGAGCCGAGCATCTCGACCTTTCTTCCGTCGCGCACCAGTGAAAATGGTTCCAGTGCGGATTGTACCTGGGCGCCCGACTGCTGCCAGTCCTGGACCACTTTCAAATCCGTCATCGGCTTTTCGGCAAAAGCGACGGCCGCTTCCGGATGTGCGACGGCGCGCCCGTTTTGATCGACAACAAAAACAACGGGCAGGCCCGCATCCAGGAGTTCGCGTTCGCTTTTTGACGTTTGTTGATGGACCGCGTTGAAGACTTCCTGAAACGAGATTATTGCGATGACCGCAGCAACTAAGTCCTGACCGCTCGGGCCACCCATCACCGGCGCCGCGACAGTGAGCGCCATCTCCTGACCCGATCGAATAATTTGCGGACGGCTGACCACAACGCCGCGACCATTCATCCTGGCGAGAACTTCGCTAACGCGCTGATCAACTTCCTGATGTTGAATCACGTCAGGTTGAAAGGCGCGGTGCACGGGACCATTCACCGGCCAGATCGCCAGGCCGATTAAATTCGGATCTTCTTGCAGTGTCTTTTGCAGGCGCGAGTCGTAACCGGGATCATTGAGTGCCTTGATACCGCCGGCAATTTCAAAGGCCCTTGCCAGCCCGGTAACCACATCGCGATAGCGTTGGCCATAGAGTTCGATTTGTCTTGCCTTGTCCTGAACGAGCTGCGCCTGATAACGCCCTTCGACAGAACGCAACTCTTCGGCGCTGCGATCGGAAAGAAGCATGCCGGCAAAACCCAGCGGCAGCAGCCCAACTAAGAGCAGTACTCCGAGAACGATATAGAGAAGACGAATTCGGCCGGTTTGATGCGACATTTATCGATTAACTGTTGATAACTTTCGAGGAAAACGACAGGTTGTCTGGAAGGTGCTTGTCTCTGGACGACCGGAGGGTTCAGCCGCCACCTCATTATCGTTGAGCAAATACGCCTCTGTCAACGCGTTTCACAGTTCATAAACATTGTTTGACTGCAAACTCAGCCCAGATTTCCGCGATTTTCCGTAAACTCGAATCACTTGCGGTCCCAGCGGCGGGTTCCTGGTTCACGTTTAATCAACTTATGTATGATGGGTTGCGTCTAAACACTCGGGTCTTTGCTGGTTAAGCCGGCGCAATTTCAGGGAACCGAGACAGTTTCGCATGGAGGCGGCTACGAGCGACGAACAGATCGTAGAGCGAGCTTTGACGGGCGACGCGGAAGCGTTCGGCGAGATTGTGCAGCGCTGGGAGCGGCGAATTTTCGCGCTTGCCTTCGGCATGCTCGGCCGTGAGGAGGATGCGCGCGACGCCACCCAGGAAACGTTTCTGGCTGCGTTTCGAAATCTGCGAGCGTTTCGTGGCGAGGCAAAGGTTTCGTCGTGGCTGCACCGAATAGCTGTGAATCAATGCCTCACGCGACAGCGCAGGGCGAAAGTTAGAAAGGAAAGCGGCCTTGAAGAGGAAGAAGAAAAACATGCTGCGAGCTTTTCGGCGCCGCTTCATTATTCGCCGGCGCTCGTGGTTGAAGGTCGCGAGCGCAGCGCGGCCGTCCGTAGCGCCGTGAATAGCTTGCCGCTCGACCTGCGCCAGGTAATCGTAATGAAGGAGTTTGAAGAGCTGACATTTCGCGAGATGGCGGATGCGCTGGACATCCCGCTGAGCACAGTCAAGAGCCGGCTCTACACTGCGTTGCGACAATTGCAAATGCGACTGCAGAAGTATGACAGCGAATTAAGGTGAGATGTGGGAGTAAAGAATATGCAAGAAGTTGATGCCCCAAGCTGTGAACACGAAAACGAGCTGGTTGCATTTCTCTATGGTGAGTTAAGTGCGGTCGAGAAAAAGTCATTTGAAGGCCACCTGCATACTTGTCGCCTCTGTCAGGATCAGACTAGCGAGTTCAGATCAATTCGTGAGTCGGTGGCGGCCTGGCGTGACGAGTCGCTCGGCAGCGCTTTTGGTACCGCTCCTACAACTTCCAGATCCATTTATGAACGCAAGGCCTCCGGTCTTGCGGCGTTACGCGCGTTCTTTGATCTTTCTCCGTTGTGGATGAAAGGCGCAGTCGGTTTTGCAGCGATATTGTTTTGTATTTTCACTGTATTAACGGTTGCTCACTTGCGGCCGGCACCCGCCCCGGTCGTCACAACAACAAACGCCAACAGTCCGGGCTCTGCACAACAAGAGTTGAATGCATTGGTAGAGCGGCGCGTGCAAGAGGAACTGGTCAGGCGTAAGGTCGCCGAGGACGGGCTGGCGCCACTCCCAACGTCCGTCGCTGTGAAAGACAAAAAGGTGGGAGTTAGATCGCGTGGGGTTGCGAATCAAAACAATGAGGTTGCAACGACGAATGGGAGGGATGGAAAAGCGCGCCGGCCGCTATCAAAAGCGGAGCGCGAGCAGTTAGCGGCGGATTTGAGGTTGGTATCATCAGGCAACGAACGTGGTGTTGAACTGGTCGATGACCAAATTAATCAGCCGTAGTTTGTCATTCAGCAGCCCCGTTTCATGAGGTAAATGATGAAGCACGACGCACAAATACTTGTTCTGGTCACGGCGCTATTGGTCCTTTTGGGAGCGCCCACGGCGAGCGCCCAACCGCAACAACCGCAAACGCCGGAACTGCAACAGCAAGCGCCTGCAGACGCTATCCTGCAATTGAACTTGAGTGCTGAACAGCGCGAAAAGATCAGAACCATCCGCGAACAAACCAAAGCTGAACGGGCCGCCAATAACGAACGTCTTCGCGAAGCGAACCAGGCCCTGGAAGCTGCGCTCGATGCGGACAATCCTGACGAAGCCGTGGTCGAACAAAGAGTGCGCGATGTGGCGGCGGCTCAGTCTGCTGCGATGCGGATGAGAATCCTTACCGAAGTAAGAATCCGCCGCGTTCTCAGCCTGGAGCAGTTGGGGATTTTGCGGACGTTGCGTCAGCAAGCCCGCGATGCAAGACGAAATCGCATGCTGGATAATTCGAATGGGCAACGGCAGCAAGACAACGGGTCGCGTAATCAAAATCAGCGCAACAGCGTAGGACCGCTTTTCCCCCGGCGCGCTTTACAGCGCAGACAGCGACCGTAAGGCTGCAGATGGCTCGTTTTACATCGCTCTGCCTGCTTCTTCGTATAAAGTCTAACCACTCAAATAACTTCCGCTTGACGCTTTGCGCAAATATTGCGCATGATAAGCCGCTATTTCAATCTGCCCATCGCCAAATAAGCAGCGGATGCTTTTGACGAGCAGGCCCTGGTAGCCAATCTGCGGCTATCGCGTGGGCAGCCGAGTCCCGGAAACAGTGCAACGTTTCTGACCGCCCGGCCACCGTATCAACCCTAATGAATTTCGTCACGCGCTCTGTCTTCGAGCTGCAAGAGACCACCTTGATAGCCACACGCGCTATCGCTGGTCTGTTCAGACGTCCCCGTTACATTTCCGAAGCCATCAACCAGATGGACGTAATCGGCGTTGGTTCGCTGACAATTATTCTGCTGACGGGATTTTTCACCGGTGGCGTGCTAACGCTGCAAACATTTCCCACGCTGCAATTCTACGGCGCGCAATCACAGACCGGGCGACTAGTCGCCATCTCATTAGTACGCGAACTGGGGCCGGTCCTTTGCGCCTTGATGGTCACCGGACGCGTCGGCTCGGCGATTGCCGCTGAGCTGGGCTCGATGACGGTATCGCAACAGATCGACGCGATGCGCGCGCTGGGCACCGATCCCATCAAAAAGCTGGTAGCCCCGCGCTTGCTTGCCCTGGTCGTCACTCTACCGCTGCTGACGGTGGTGGCTGACGTGGTCGGTATCGGCGGCGGCGGAATTGCTGCCACAACGCTTTATGGCCTTTCGATAAATGAGTTCGTTACTTCTGTTCGGGATGGCATCAGCTCCAGTGATATTATTGGTGGCGTCATCAAGCCGATTTGCTTTGCTCTGATTATCAGCTCGATTGCCTGTTATAAAGGACTCAGCACCGATGGCGGCACCGTTGGCGTGGGACGAGCCACGACGCGAGCCGTAGTCACCGCGTCGATCGTTGTGATTATCACGGACTTCTTTTTGGCGCGGGCGCTGCAATACATTCTGGGCGTGCAAAACTGAAACAATAAACAGCCATGGTTTCATCCGAACAAATTCATTCCAGCCAACCGCTTCCGGGTGAAGTAAGCAAGAATGCGGCCGGCTCGACTTTCGCCGAAGTTGACGATACCCATCGAATCGTTCCCGCGATTGAGTTCCAGGACGTCCTGCTCGCTTTTGACGACCGCGTCGTTTTGAATCGACTTAGTTTCAAAGTAATGAAGGGCGAGACAAAGATAATCCTTGGTGGATCGGGCGGCGGAAAATCGACCATCATCAAGCTGGTGCTTGGTCTGCTAAAGCCGGACGAAGGACGTGTTCTGGTTGATGGCGAGGACATCACTGACTACGACGAACGGCAGATGATGAGCGTCCGCAAGAAAATCGGCATGGTGTTTCAGGAAGGTGCGCTGTTTGATTCCCTTTCGGTTTACGACAATGTCGCTTACCGGCTTCATGAACAGGGACTGCCGGAAGATGAAGTTGAGCCCGAGGTGCGGCGTATGCTTCGTTTCGTTAATCTTGAGGATGCGATCGACAAAATGCCTTCCGAGCTTTCGGGTGGCATGCGCCGTCGAGTGGGCATTGCGCGCGCTTTAATTGGCGATCCAAAAATTGTACTTTTCGACGAGCCTACCGCCGGTCTCGATCCGCCTACCGCGCGCACCATTTGTGAACTCGCCATGAAACTTAGGGACCTCGAAGACGTCTCGTCGATATTTGTGACGCACGAGATGAACAACCTGGATTATCTCTGTTCCGAGTATGCCGTTGTGAACGAAGAGGGCCAGGTTGTGTTTGAGGTTGAAGGCGAAAGGCTGTGCCTAACTAATAGCAAGGTAATGATGATGCGGGACGGCAACGTGATTTTCAGCGGCACCGACGAGCGGATACGCAAGGCGGAAGATCCGTACATTAAGAAATTTCTTCGGGGACACTAACGAAAGGATGAGGGAGGAAGGATGAAGGATGAAATAGGATGAACGAAAATTTTCTTCATCCTTCCTCCTTCCTCCTTACTGAGCGCTATGCCAAGATCAACGAAACAAGTCAGCTTAAACCAACTGCGGGTCGGCATTTTCGTATTGGTTTCTATCGTGATCCTGATTTTTCTGATCCTAAATGCATCGGGCGACATCAATCCTTTTACCAAGAAGCTACACCTAAAGGCGCAGTTCAGTGATGCAAACGGGCTGCGCGAGGGATCAGAAGTTCGCCTCGCGGGCGTGCGTGTCGGCAAGGTCGACAAGATCACACTGTTGAAGCCATCGACTGAGCCCACCGCCAAGCGCGTCGAAGCATTGATGACCATTGACTCGACGATTGATGGCCTTCCCGCAACTGAGCGCATCCGCCAGGATTCAACCGCCCAACAGGGATCGCCGAGCCTGCTCGGCAACGAAATGTTGATTAATATCAGTCCCGGCACGGCGCTGGGCCAACCGGTCAAAGACTACGCCATCCTCCCCTCATCCAGTTCAAACACAGTCAACGATTTTGCAACTTCTGGAACCGATCTGGCGCAGCGGCTGAGTAAACTTTCCGATCAGATAAGTTTGATTGTGAAGGACGTCCAGGACGGCAAAGGCACGGTCGGTCGTCTGTTTAGCGATGAAGCGCTCTATAACAATCTGAACGCGACCGTTCGCGAAACCGAAGACGTAATGCGGCTGATACGTTCGGGCAATGGCTCAGCCGGCAGGTTTGTAAACGACCCGGCGCTCTATAACAACGCCAACGAGATTGCTTTGCAGTTAAGACAAATCGCGGCTGACTTGCATGCTGGACGCGGCAGCGCCGGAAAGCTGCTGACGAGCGACGAGCTTTACAATCGCATCAATCACACGGCTGATAGTCTGGATCGGTCTGTAAATCAAGTTAATTCCATGATTGCGGAAATCAATGCCGGACATGGCACCCTGGGCAGGCTGATCAAGGATGAACAAATCTATAACGATGCGCGCTCCGCGATCGCCCGCTTTAATACCACTGCGGAGCGAATCGACAACGTCGTAGCCGGCGCGCAAAGAGGTGAAGGCACTTTCGGCAAACTGCTCACCGACGACGCGCTTTATTCGAACGTCAACCAACTTTCTTCCGAAGGCGTGAAGCTGATTTACGACTTCCGGCAGAACCCGAAGAAATATCTCACCATCAAGTTCCAGTTGTTCTAAAAGGCGCTCTCATCGGCCGATGGGCCATAAATCGACGGCACCGGAATATCGTTGAGCCGCAGGTAAACGCCCAGCTGGGCGCGATGATGAATCATGTGATTCATCACAAAGTTGCGCAGCACCGCGATCTTCGGCATTGTCATGAGTGCGTTTCCGT
The DNA here is from genome assembly GCA_013697915.1 of Blastocatellia bacterium. GTDB lineage: Bacteria > Acidobacteriota > Blastocatellia > Pyrinomonadales > Pyrinomonadaceae > PSRF01. The sequence continues at coordinate 31,429 of JACCVY010000240.1, forward strand.
TTGACTGCAACGTCCAGGGTTTGAACAACTCATCGTCACTTGCCGCGACGATAGCGGCCCTCGTTGCCGCTGCATTCTCGTCAAACTTCTCGAGCACTTCCTTAGTCGAATTCAACTCCGGAGTTTTGACTGGCTTGCCTTCAGGGGCCACGTCAAACGAATCCGAACCTAGAGTCAAACTTCCCCAGCTCGGTAGATTCGCCAGATGCGTCGCCAACGCGCCCATGGCAAACGATTTGTCGTGCGGCTTCCAGGCGAATTTTTCGTCCGGCACGCGCTCGAGTGTCTTGCGAGTGTTCTTCATCTCATTATCAAACTCAGGTAGTAAAGAGTTGCTTATCGCCATATTTCCTCCCTCTCCTCATTTTGATCCAAAGGTAATTAATCTGTTGCCCGTTTAGGCAAAATGCCAAACGCACGAACCGGAAACGTGCCAAAGTCTTTAACCTTCACAGGCACGGCAAAGAATCGAAAGCCGCTATCCGGCAGATCGCCGAGCCTGCACAAGTGTTCGACGATTGGAATGTTGTTAGCCAGCAGAATCGAATGTGCCGGACGCTCACCAGTGCCCGTGTCGTCGATGTTGTAGGAATCAATGCCGACAAGCGCGGCGCCTTTTGTAACCAACAGCTCGGCTGCATCGGCAGTAATGAACGGATGCGTGCCGTCGCTGTACGCTTCGGTCTGCCAACGCATGTCCCAGCCGGTATGAAACAAGACCGCTTTGCCTTCTAATTCGAGATCCGCAAACGCCGATGCCTTGATTGCGCGTGGCGCGGCCACATCCTGGCGGATGACGACGCCCTCGAGATTAGCCAGTGAATAGAGACTGAGTCCGGCAAGATCGGTTCCCTGCGGGTAACGATGAAACGGGCTATCGATGTAGGTGCCGGTGTTGGCGACCAACTCGATCTTTCCGATGTGGAATTCCGTGCCCGGCGCATATAGCTCGCGCGACCGCTCGCGAGTGAGGTGATCGCTAATCACCGGCGGTGGCAGCCCTTTATACGTGATCATACGATCGTGAATGGTGTGGCACACGTCGACGATTTCGTAATCCTTTTTCATTCGCCACCAGTTCCGAGATCGTTCGCAGCGGAAAGTTTCTCCTGGACCAGCACCTGAAAATTCGCGGCCATTCCGTTTGGCAAAAGCATCTCGCGCGCAGCCGTGCTTAGACGCAGCCTGTCGGATTCATTAACGTTTGCCGTCTCCAACTGCAACTGATCAAGCAGCCCCGCCGCGAGCAAAAACTTGTCTTGCCGGGCAAATTGCACGGTTTCCAAACCCAAACTCTCGCCCGCCGATCTGACAGCCGTCCAGTTTATCGTGCTGGTGAGATCGCTGTCGCCCGGCGCCGCCAGCAAGTTCTCAACAAACGCATGCCGATGAAAACTTCGCAGCGTGCCGCGCTCGCGCTCGGCTGAAGAATAAAGTTCTGCTGCCTCGGCGCCGTAATCGACAGTAACGAGATAACCGCGTCGCAGCTTAGTTGCAACCTTCGCCAGCCAAGCTTCCATTTCGAGGCTGACTTCCGCAACCTGGCCCTCGCGCAAACGGAGGTCGTGCCGGTGCAGATATTCGGCGACCTCAGGAGTCGACGCCGGACCAATCATCCAGGCGAACTGCTCATCGCTGCCAAGTGTTACGTAGTATTCGCAAAGCGTCCCGGCAAGCAGAGTCAGACGATGAACAGGGAAAGCGTCAAGCAACTCGTTGCTGAAAACAATTCCCGGATCGATCTCGATGTCAGTAACACTTGCAAACTCAACGCAGCCGCTAAATTGAAGCAGGCGTTGCTGCGCGGCAGTTTGCGCCGTGATGCTGATTTCATCGAAGACATAACGAGTGGCAGCGAAGACTTGCGGAAAGTAAGCCTGCAGGGTTTGCAACACTCCGAAAGCAAAGTGGCCGGCGCCGCCGCCCATTTCCACTAACGTAAGTGAGCGCGGATTATCCAGTCTCTGGTACAGGCCGGCGAAGTAACGGGCAAACGTCGCAGCGAACAAACCGCTGCGTTCGGGGCTGGTGCGATAGTCGCCTTCCCTTCCCCAAATCTGATGAGGCCTGCGGTAGTAGCCTTCCGCCTCGTCATAAAGTGCGGCTCGCATCCATTCGCGAAAAGTGATCGGACCCTCACGCTTAATGCGTTCGCGCAGTTGTTCGGCGAGTACTGTTGTGTAGGGGGCTACTTCGATCATCGATTGAAATACGGTTTAGACGTTGCCGGCAGCTTCTAGCGGTCCTCAGGATCTTCCTTTTGCAGCAAGCGGGTCGTGTTTTCAGTGACACTTGGCGGCGTAAAGATTTCTGCCGTATTTGGGCGAGGGTTCCACGCCGGCGTTGGATTGAATGACGCCTGCGCTGATGCCATTGGCCTGCCACTTTCAAGCTGCGAGGGCGCGGGCGGCGCGTAAGAAGCAAGTTGGGACGAATTGCTTGGCGGATGCGCATCTTCCATCATTAGGGCATAAAGCATGCGCAGCAAACCGCCGATGAAACAAGTGATCGCGACCACGGGAACGAATATATGGGGGGCGATGTCCAGGCTGACGGTAAGGATCGCGACAATCGGAACTACCAATAGCGTGCTGAGCATCAACAGTGCGCCTTGCCGCACGCCCTTGCTTCTCGCAGATAACTCTCGGCTCGCCGACTGCACGTAACGCATGGGCAGTTGTCCGCCAGATGCAACCACAGCGCTCACTCCTTCCAGCAGGAAGCCGCAGCGCGAGCAATACCTGACCGTTTCGGAAACTTGTTGTTGTGCACACTGGGGGCAGAACATTTCGCTACCTCGAAGAGAATCTGGTAAGGCGCGCTAAATAATAAGCCCTGAAGGGCTGATACCGGAAAGCGCATTGAGCGCCGCTGCCGCCCGGCTTTGATAATGCGCCGCACGCAGAAGAGTCCGAAGCAGCAGTTCTATTAACGATACTAACCCGTCGGCGGGCGTAGCGATAGATTTCAGCAAACAAGAATCATCAGTGAAGCTGGTAAAGGCGTGCTTTCTTGTTTCCTCAACCTCGAGCAGATGAGCCAGGACTGTGGACGGCGTGGACAACTGTTCCGGTAAGGTCCATTCAAAAGGATCGTCCCACAGGTTTGCAGTCAGGCCACCAAAGGTTTGCTCAATTACAGCGGCAGAGCGCAACACATTCTCGCCAATTGAACGTAACCCAGTAATTGCGGGCTGAACGGAACCTTGGTAGAGGAGCGAGGCGGGAGTGCTTTCAATTATTGCTGTTGAACGAAAATGAAGGCGCGCAAACTCTCGATCCAGACTGGCGACAATATCGCGCTGTTCGAGAATGTGCGCGCCTGCAGTTTGTTCCATACGCTGGTGCAGAGCGGGCGCTGTTCCTACCGTTGCTTGGAAGTGCGACCGGTTTCTTCCAAAACCGTTCCAAAGCTGCGGCCGCCCCATTGGAATCCATTGAGTACGCGACCCTTCACGCCCACACGCGAGCCGCGCGAAGGCACGCCGCGCCTCGTTGCTACCCAGATGCGGCCGGTGCCGTCATCGATTTCGTAGGCGCCGTTGCCGAGCACGCCGTAACTATCAGTGACGTTGCCGACAATGCCGACTTCTTTACCGCGATAACGACCCGGATCGGCGTTGATGCTGGAAATGGTTGTCTGGCTGGGGCAGGCTGTCAGCAGAAACACCGCCGCCAGTAATACCGCGGCCGGTGCTATTCTTTTTACAATATGCATAAGCGTCTCCTTCTTTGGTTTCAGTTTTGCTCGAGGAGAGCGCCGCAATGCAGCCTGCTCGCTGCGCAAACCATTTGCGGCAATCTAAAGATGCCATCGGGGCAGAAAGCGTTTTCCGAAGTCTCGAATTGCAGGGATTACTTGCCGAACCAGCCAATGGGCTTGCCCGACAAATCAACCCAGACGCTCTTGACGTTGGTATACATCTCGAGCGCATGCTTGCCCATTTCACGGCCATAGCCCGACTGTTTATAACCACCAAAGGGCGAGGCTGCATTGAACATGTTATAGGTATTGATCCAAATCACGCCCGCCTTGATCGCTTTCGCAAAACGGTGCGCGCGCGTGATGTTGCTGGTCCAGATGCCGGCGGACAAGCCGTAAATCGTTTCGTTTGCCTGCTTGATCAGATCGTCTTCGTTTTCAAAACTGATCACCGATACGACCGGACCAAAAATTTCTTCCTGCGCCACACGCATCTGGTTCTTCACATCAGAAAAGATCGTCGGCTGATAGAAGTAGCCATTCTGAAAAGCGCCTGTGAGTGTCGGGCATTCGCCGCCGGCAACGACGGTCGCGCCTTCGTTTCGCGCAATGTCTGCATAGCTCTTGACGCGATTGAGTTGTTCCTGTGAAACCTGCGGGCCCATGTTCGTAGCTTTGTCCATCGGATCGCCGACTACGATCTTCGCGGACTTCTCTTTCAAGCGATCGATAAACTGATCCTTTACATCGGCCTGCACAAAAAGGCGCGAGCCCGCGCAACATACCTGGCCCTGATTGAAAAAGATTCCCATCATCGCGCCGTTGACCGCCTGCTCGATATCGGCGTCAGCAAAGACGATGTTTGGCGCTTTGCCGCCGAGTTCAAGGGAAACCTTGGTCAAGTTGTCGGCAGCGGCTCTGGCAATTAACTTGCCAACTTCCGTCGAGCCAGTGAAGGCAACTTTGTCGATGCCGGGATGGGCGGCGAGCGCCGCGCCGGCAGTTTCGCCGTAACCAGGAACGATGTTGACCACACCTTCGGGGAAGCCGGCTTCTTGAATTAACTTTCCCAACTCCATGGCAGTGACAGGAGTTTGCTCGGCCGGCTTAAGTACAATCGTGTTGCCGGCGGCGAGCGCGGGGGCGAGTTTCCACGCGGCCATCAAAAGCGGAAAGTTCCAGGGGATGATTTGTCCACAAACGCCCACTGGTTCTCGCAAGGTGTAGTTGAACATTTCGCCGGGCACGGGAATGGTTTCGCCTTCGATTTTGGTGGCCCAACCGGCGAAGTATTCAAAATTCTCCGCGACCTGAGGGAGATCGACATAGGAAGATTCCTTGATCGGTTTGCCGTTGTCAGCGGTCTCGAGTGCCGCTAGTTCCGTGCTGTGTTCTTCAATCAACTGCGATAACTTGTAAAGCATGCGTCCGCGATCGCGCGCGCTGATCTTGGACCATTTGCCTTCAAAAGCTCGCCGCGCCGCAGCCACAGCATTGTCTATGTCAGCCTTGTCGCCTTCGGCTACTTCAGCGAGAGTTTCGCCGGTCGCCGGGTTCGGGGTAGCGAACGTTTTGCCCGACTGTGCGTCTACCCACTGGCCATCAATTAGAAGTTGATACTTGCGAGCTGAGTTTGTTCCGGCTGGTTGTGCTGATGACATTTCTTACTCCTTTATGTTTCTGAACGTGTCCCACGGAAAGGACACTTCACAGGTTAATGCGTCTTAATGCGTGCTTTCCAAAACCCGCGCAGCGGGTGGGAGCATAAAGCCTGGGGTGGAGCGAAGCGGAACCCCAGGATGACGAAAGGTAAAAAACTAGCGCGCGCGAAGCGTGCGATAGAGCAAGACTAGGACTTACTCATGATGGATGGCTGTCGCCCACTTCGCGGGCTCAGCGCTTTGCTTCAACCGATACCCGGGGTTCCGCTGCGCTTCCACCCCAGGCTTTACGCTATCGCCGCGCTTCGCGGGCTTAATCCCAACAGCGACAAACCTAAGTTTGTCGGACCTTCACTAGAAATCCGTTGTACCCGCCAGCAGTTGCCTCAAAACGTAAGGCAGAATTCCGCCATGTTGGTAATAATCGATCTCGATCGGCGTGTCGATGCGCAAAACAACCGGCACTTCATCAGTCTTGCCCGACGACCGATGAACCCTCAGTTTCAGATCCTGCTGCGGCGCCACTCCATCTTCAAGGCCAATCAAGTCAAAAGTCTCGCTGCCGTCTAACCCCAACGAGGCCGCGTTGGTCCCTTCCTTAAACTGACAAGGCAAAACGCCCATGCCCACCAGATTGCTGCGATGAATTCGTTCGAAGCTTTGTGTGATGACCGCCTTCACGCCCAGCAACCTCGTGCCCTTTGCAGCCCAATCGCGCGAGCTGCCAGTACCATACTCCTGGCCGCCAATCACAACCAGCGGCACGCCCTCTTGCTGATACTTCACTGAGGCGTCATAGATACTCATGCGCTCGCCATCAGGCTGGTGAAGTGTGACACCGCCTTCAACCCCCGGCACCATCAGGTTCTTGATGCGCACATTGGCAAACGTGCCGCGCACCATGACTTCGTGATTGCCGCGGCGCGAGCCATAGCTGTTAAAGTCTTCGATCTGCACTCCCTTTTCCTGGAGATACAAACCCGCTGGTGAGCTGGCCTTGATCGCGCCCGCAGGACTGATATGATCGGTCGTCACCGAATCGCCAAAAATCGCCAGCGGTCGCGCGCGGTGAATGTCTTTAAACTCTTCAACCGCATTGCTGAAACCGTCGAAGTATGGCGGCTCGCGAATGTACGTCGATTCCGGATCCCATTCATAAACGTTGCCGGTGCTGGTCGGGATTTCATTCCAGAACGGGTTCTGCTCGGCAAAATCACGATAGAGTCGCCGGTACGTTTCCGGATCCATCGCCGTTGACAGTAACGCGTTGATCTCCTGAAGGTTGGGCCAAACATCGCGCAGGTAAACGTCTTCACCATCGCTTCCCCGGCCCAGCGGTTCGCGTGAAAGATCGATGTTAACGCGACCGGCAATTGCAAACGCCACGACGAGCGGAGGGCTCATCAGGAAGTTTGCTTTGATGCTCTGATGAACGCGGGCTTCGAAATTTCTATTGCCGGAAAGCACGCTGGCCGCGATCAGGTCATGTTCGCTGAGGACTTGTTCGATGGTTGGATCGAGTGGGCCGGAATTCCCGATGCAGGTGGTGCATCCGTAACCGACTAGATTGAAACCAAGCTGGTCCAAATACGGCTGCAGGCCAGTCTTCTGCAGATACTCGGTGACTACTCGAGAACCCGGGGCCAGCGAGTTTTTTACAGCCGCACCGACGGTCAAGCCACGCTCAACTGCTTTCTTCGCAAGCAGGCCCGCCGCCAGCATCACACTCGGATTCGAAGTATTGGTGCACGACGTGATCGCGGCGATCAGTACATCACCATGGCCCAAATCGACTTCAGCGTGTGGAAACTCTTCCGGATGAACTTCCTCCAGGCGATCGGGTGTGGGACGGTTGTTCACCATCTCGGTTTCCGTCCACACCGACGTATTCTGTGCTGTTACGTCGCCGCCTGCGGCCACCGAGACGGGAGTAGGGGTCTGTTCTCCGCCGCCTGCGATTGGCTTCTTCGCAATCTCAACCGTGCCGATGCGCGTGAAATAGCGCGAGTCCGTCTCTTCTTTTGATTTTCCGTATCCACCTTCACTGGTTGGTTTCTGCAGCAGATCGATAAATCGATTCTTGAGATTTGAAAGCTCAATGCGATCCTGTGGGCGTTTTGGACCAGCTACACCAGGCGAGATCGAAGCTAGGTCGAGATCGAGCACGGTGCTGTACTGACATTCGCCTGCTTTCGGAATTCCAAACATGCCCTGCGCTTTGTAATAGTTGCGCACGGCTTCAACTTGTTCGTCGGTGCGCCCGGTTGCTTTCAAGTAAACGCACGTTTCTTCATCCACCGGAAAGAAGCCCATCGTCGCGCCGTATTCGGGCGCCATGTTCGCAATCGTGGCGCGGTCGGTCACCGACAAGCTGGTTGCGCCTGCGCCATGAAACTCAACAAACTTTCCCACCACTTTGGCTTTGCGCAACATCTCGGTGACGCGCAAAACCAGATCTGTTGCGGTCACACCCTCGCGCAAACTGCCGGTCAGGTTTACGCCGACCACATCCGGAGTTAAGAAGTAAACGGGTTGGCCCAGCATCGCCGCCTCGGCTTCGATCCCACCGACGCCCCAGCCGACAATACCCAGTCCATTGATCATCGTAGTGTGCGAGTCTGTCCCGACCAGCGTGTCAGGATAGTAAAAGCCATTGCGCTCCCAGACACTCTTCGCGAGAAACTCCAGATTTACCTGATGACAAATGCCGATGCCGGGGGGAATCACGCCGAAGCCATCAAACGCCTGCGTGCCCCATTTCAGAAACTGGTAGCGCGAGTTATTTCGTTTGAACTCCATTGCCATGTTTTTTTCAAAGGCATCTTTGGTGCTGGAAAAATCGACCTGAACCGAATGATCGATAACGAGGTCCACCGGCACCAAGGGCTCGATGACGCCGGTGTTTTTGTGCAAACGCGCTACCGCAGATCGCATTGCTGCCAAATCCACCAGCAAAGGAACTCCGGTAAAATCCTGAAGCAGCACGCGAGCGACTACGAACGGTACTTCTTCCTTTCGCTCGCCGTTGGGCTGCCAGTTTGCAAGCGCGCGCACATCATCTTCAGTAATCTTTCGGCTGTCGCAGTTTCGCAGCACCGACTCGAGCACCACGCGAATGCTGACCGGCAATTTGGAAACCGGACCAAGGCCTTCTTTTTCCAGTTGTGGAAGCGAATAGAATTTTGCAGTTTGACCGGCGCTGGGACTGAACGTTTGGAGAGAATTAAAAGGGGCTTGTGGCATAGAAACCGCAAATGTTCGTGATTAGTTATGCAACATCATCACGCGAAGCAGGTTGTTACTGTGTTTGTTTAGCGACTTAAGTGTAGAGTCCTGTTAGTTAATCGTCAAGCGAGCTATTTCCCTTGCTTTCAGAGAGAAAACTCGGTGCGGTTGTTGGTTAGTTTTCTCGGCATTTGTTATAGTTTTACTTCCCCCGCATTGTTGCAAGCAGCTTGAGAATTTAATCGCTCTATCAATCCCGCGATTGATAGTAGCCGATGATCCAAGGTGAGGAGAGCTTACATGACCAAGAAACCGGCGGAAGAGTTTGAATACTTAAGCAATAATCCCGATTACATCCCGAATCCCGAAATCGAAGAGTTCATGGAGGGCGAGATTGCGCGTGCGCCGAAAGACCCTGATCAACTGGCGCACCGGCTACGCAACAACACTGCTGCTTCGCCAAAGGACGCGGGCGGCGACCTGGACGCCTCGTGGGAAGATGTAAATGAGAGCGGCTCAGAATCCGTCGGCGGCGACAACCCTACGCCGGATCAATCGATGGTCGAAGAAAATGCCAACGCCGTGGGTGTGAATTTTGAGGACAACGAAGAGCTGGATTTCCTCGACAAGATAGAACGGCGCGATCGCGACCGCTATGAGTTGAATGAAAGCTCGAAAGCCGACGAGGATTCAATCTAGGCAGGCTTTAGTAATGAAGAGGCTTTGCTAATGAAGACGAAGAGCGGGGGCATGCCCACCTTCCTGACCTCGAGACCGTTGGACTTGAGTGATGCCTTTCACGTTGAAAGGCTTTCAAGTGCCGATTACAACAACTCTTTAGTTAGCTCGGGGTCAGGAAGGTGGGCATGACCCCGGTCTTCGGTGCCAGGATTTGACATTAAACAACTAAAATAACTTTTTGCTATCGATCAGGATCGTAACTGGTCCATCGTTAACCAACTCCACCTGCATGGTCTGACGGAAGCCGCCTGTGGTGACATGAGTTATTTCTTTCCGCAGTTCAGCACAAAACAATTCATATAACGGCTCAGCAACCTCTGGGGCCGCCGCATCGATCCACGAAGGCCTTAGCCCGCGCCGCACATCGCCGTAGAGCGTGAACTGCGAAACCACTAAACCGCCCCCGCCACAGTCTTTCAGCGACAGATTCATCTTTCCATCCTCGTCGTCGAAGATACGCAAGGCAACAATCTTGTTCGCGAGATAGACCGCATCGCTTTCCGCGTCATCACGCGCCACACCAAGCAAAACGACGAGACCTTTTTTGATCTCGCCGACCGTTTGGCCTGCGATTGTTACCTTCGCGCGCGTCACCCGCTGAACCACAGCTCGCATCAGCTTTGCCCAAAGAATCCTCTGAGGGCATAGACTCTTAGTCTGTGCCCTCCACAACCACAGACTGCAGTCTGTTCCACACTATTTCTTTGGCGGCTTGCTCGGCCTTATCTCGACGCGGCTCGGCAGACTGCGCTCATCGTGTTGCAGCAAGTCAACAACAACTTTGGCGATATCGGCGGGCGTCAGTTGCCACGCCTTTGATTCGTCGGGCGAATCGCCGCCAAATTCTGTATTCACTGAGCCTGGCATGACGTAGCTGACTTTGATGCCGTCATGTCGGACTTCCTGCATCAGCGCTTCGCTGAAACCATTCAGGCCAAACTTTGAAGCATTGTAAGCGGCCATTTTTGGATGAGCGTTAACACCCGCCAGCGATGAAATGTTGATGATGTAGCCGCCACCGCGCGCTCGCATTAAGGGAATTGCCAGGCGGCAGCAATGGAAGACGCCGAACACGTTTGTCTCCAGGACCGCGCGAAAATCTTCGACTGACATCTCTTCAACCAGTCCGAAGATACCGATGCCGGCGTTATTAATCAGGATGTCCACGCCACCGAAAATCGAGACTGCGCGCTCAAATAACGCTTGAACCTGCGCATAATTGCAGACGTCGGCGACGATGCCGGTGGCCGAACCCGCGCGCAACGCGTTGAGTTCCTGCACAGTCTCGTCAATCTCATTTCGCTTGCGCGCGCTGATAACGACATTGATGCCTTCGCGCACCAATGCTTCCGCAATGCCGCGGCCAATTCCCTTCGAGCCACCAGTGACGATTGCAACTTTGTTCTTCAGATCCATTTGTTCAGGGCCTCCCCTCCCTTTGGGAGGGGAATGAGGGGAGGGTTTAGCTGACGTAAGGCCCTCTCCCTTACCCTCTCCCAAAGGGAGAGGGAATTTCAAGAACTAAGTTAGCCCAGCTTCGCCTTCAATCGCTCGTTCACAATCTTCGGGTTGGCTTTGCCCTTCGAAGCCTTAATCACCTGGCCCACGAAAAAGCCAAACAGCGCTTCCTTGCCGGCGCGATATTGTTCGAGCTGCGATGGATTACTCGCGATTACTTCATCAATGATGCGGTCGATCTCGCCGGTGTCGCTAACCTGGACCAGTCCGCGCTCTTCAATAACAGCGTTCGCAGTCTTGCCGGATTTGAACATCTCGTGCAGAACTTCTTTGCCTTGTTTGCCGCTTATCTTGTCGTCATTAATCAGCCGGACCAACGATCCCAACTCTTCCGGCGAAACTGTAGACGCCTGCGCTGTCAGACCTGCTGCATCCAACTCGCGCAACAGTTCAGTTCGAATCCAATTAGAAGCAGCTCGTGGATCGCCCGAGGCCTCCGCTGCCTTTTCGTAGTAATCCGCCAGCGAGCGTTCAGATGTTAGCTGCGAAGCGTCTGGAAAACTCAAACCGTAGGCTTCCATGAATCGCTTGCGGCGCGCTTCCGGCAATTCAGGCATCGCGTCGCGCACCTCAGCAATAAATTCATCCGAAACTTGAAGCGGCGGCAGATCCGGCTCGGGAAAATAACGGTAGTCGTGTGCTTCTTCTTTTGAACGCATGACGCGCGTCTCGGCAGCGCGTTCGTCCCAAAGCCGCGTTTCCTGTTGCAAACGGCCGCCGGCTTCCAACACGCCAGTCTGTCGTTCAACCTCAAACTCGATTGCCCGGTGCATGAAACGGACTGAGTTCAGGTTCTTAAGTTCGACCTTAGTGCCGAACTTTTCATCGCCACGACGGCGAACGGAAACATTCGCTTCGCAGCGCAAGTTTCCCTTCTCCATGTCGGCTTCAGACGCGCCCACCCATTGCAGCGCGCGACGCACGTGATTGACGTAATCATAAGCTTCCCACGAGGTGCGGAAGTCCGGTTCAGTGACGATTTCAGCCAGCGGCGTGCCGGCGCGATTTAGATCGATGTAAGAATAACGATCGATATCCGGCAGTCCTTCATGCACGTTCTTGCCGGCGTCTTCTTCCAGATGCAGCCGCGTAATGGTTATCTTTTTCGGCCGCCACTCAAGCGGATGACCCGCCTCGTCGCGCTCGGCCGTCATAATCTCCAATTCACCGTTAGCTGAAAACGGTTGGTCGAATTGCGAGATTTGATAACCTTTTGGCAGATCAGGATAGAAATAATTCTTGCGCGCAAAGATCGAGCGATTGTTTATTTGCAGGCCCAGCGCTAACGCGGCTCGAGCGCCGAGTTCGACTGCGCGTCGATTAAGCACCGGCAACGCGCCCGGCAATCCGAGACAAACGGGACATGTGTTCGCGTTTGGCTCGTCGCCAAAATGCGTAGAGCAACCGCAAAAGATTTTCGAATCAGTGCTCAGTTGCGCATGAATCTCTAAGCCGATAATTGTTTCCCACGTCTTCGTCATTTGGTTCGTGATCAGTCGTCAGTGGTTCTTTGTTGTTTGGTCTTTGGTCTTCGGCCTTTGCGCCTACTGCCTTCTGCCGGCTGCCGGCTGCCGTCTGCCCCTGCCGACCTAGGATCGCAGCCAGCCCGGCGGCGCACCGGCGCGTCTCGCTTCATCCTCAAGCTCACGCCATCTGGCACTTAGTCCGGCGCGCGCAGCCGACAACTCATTGAAATGCGTTATCAGGGCGCTGCGTTCGTAGCTGTAGTCGAAAGCTTGAATTCCCGAACCAAAAGCACCCACGCTGGAAACGATTGGAAACGGAAACCCAACGCCAAGCGATCGCGAATGGCGAAAGCCGCCGTTGTTCAGCCACCCGCGCGTGGCCCCGCCCCCGACTCCCACGCGTGCTGTCAAACGCGGTCCAAATTGCGGCGCGCTATACGGTGGCAGTGGACGTTGTCCACCGGCGCGCAGAAACGGACCTCCGATACCGGCGTTGCCAAATGAAACGTCCGGCGTAATGAATGGGAGAACGGTGATAGAAGTAAAGCCGCTCGCAAAAGGAGATGGGGAATCCTCAAGCCGCACGCGCACGTAATTGAGTTCGGCGTCGATAGCAGCCATCTCGGTCCGCAAGGCTGAAGCGCGCGCGCGCCAATAACTTTCCGACTCTTGTTCGACTGATCGTGTCGCTCTCAATTCACTTCGAATCTGCTCTGATTCAGTCTCGGCGCGTCGTCGAGATTCAGCCACGCTCGGCAATCCAAGCTCTTGTCTTCTCTTTTCGTAGGCGAGCTCGCTTTGCCTGCGACGCACCATCGATGATTCGAGGTCACGATTTGTAATTGTTCGCCGCGCGCTGGAAGTTGTGGTTGGGGGTTGAGTGCCTGAATCCGCGCGGGGCACGCCAATGCGCCGCAACAGAGCACCGGCTGTTTCGTTATTCGCTTTCTCGGTGGCCGGAACGTCAATGGCGGCGAGCTGCAGCGTAATCTGAATCTCCGGCCCCGCTTCGTAGGTCAGCGTCGTGGCCGTAACCTGAAACTTTGCGGGTATTTCAATCCGCTTTCCCCCGCGCATAACAATCGTGTAGGCACTCGCCGTGCAAACAAACAAGATGATAAGAACACTACTAGCGGCAATCCGGCTTATCGCCTGCTTCGTTTGGTAGAGTTTTCGCATAATTCAACTCCAAATCATTAACGGACCTTTTTGAGCGGGAGAACGGTTTTTTAAGTATAGCACTCTGATTTATTCGCCCGGAATGGTGCGGCGACTTCTCGCCTTAGCGTTCAAAAAACCTTTGCAAGGAACGGGACACTCTGATATACATTCGCCACCGTCAGACATCACCCTCGCTGGTTTACGCGGTTGCTTTTAATTGTTGCAGCGGCCGCATGGTAGTCAACCTTTCACAGAGGAGAAAAACGGTAATCATGGCAAAAACTGTTGCTAAGATTATGGGGCTGGTGCTGCTGCTGGTAGGCGTGCTTGGTTTTACTCACGTGTTGGATTCTCTCGGCGCCCATCTTTCGCCCGCGCATAATCTTGTACATATTCTTTCCGGTGTGATTGCGCTTTACTTTGGCTTTGCCGGCTCCCTCAGCGGCGCAAAGGGCTTTTGCATTATCTTTGGCTTGATCTATTTGCTACTCGGAATACTGGGACTGGCCATGGGCGAGTTGCATATCGGGCCTTTGATGTTGGGCAAAGTAGATCACGGCATTAATTTGATTGTGGGTACAATCTTTCTGGCGGGAGGTTTGTTTACTAAAAATCCTTAACTTCGCCGCGCACGTAAGCGGCCAACGAGTTTCAGGTTGCAAGGACAGGTTGTTGTAAGGGACGCAATTGCGCCCATCAACCCGCAAAACCTTGCAACCTGATTCATTTTTGGTGAACTAGAATTTCAGGCTGAGGCCGGCGCGGCCAACGACCTCCGGCGCGAGAAAGCCGTTCTCGTAATAACGGCGATTGAAAACATTTTCAGCGCCGGCGAAGAGAACAATTGTCGTCCGGTCCGCCAATCTTCTTTCATAACTGCCGAACACATCAGCCTTGGTGTACGCTGGGAAAATAAGCTCCGCACTTCGAAACGGAAAATCATTTTCAAAAACCGGCGCCAGGTACGGACCCGTGCGCGTCAGATCGAAATTAAAGGCGAACGCCCGGTACCGCTGACTGAATAGCAAGCCAAATACATTTTTGGGGATTACGTATTCGGGTTGAAGTCCGCGCGAAACCAGCGAGCGATCGCTATTGGTATAGGTGTAAGAAAAACGCAGGTTCGTACCGCGCGCCGGCGATGCTTCCAGCGAGGTTTCCAGGCCGCGTGCGAGGCCACCGGGCTGATTAACGAAGCCGCTAAAACGGCCGAGGCCCAGTGGGTCTACAACAAACGACGATTGCAGAGCGATTACCCGCCGCAGGCGCGTGTAAAAATAGTTGGCGCTCGCAAGCACGCGATCGTGCGCGAATCGCTGTTCAATGCCGCCGTCGACGCTGATTGACTGTTCAGCGCGCAGCGTTGGATCGCCAAATCGGACGAAGCCGAGGTTTTGAAAAGTACCCCCGCCGAATCGCTCGTACAATGAAGGCGCCCGGAACCCGTTGCCCGCGTGCGCGTGCAATTTCGTACCTGTCGATCGGACAAAGTAGGCAACCGAAGCGTCGCCCGTAATTGAGCGTTCCCCATTTACGCTGTTCAGAAATCCGGGCCGGTCCGCAGCGCGGATGCGAAAGAATTGTCCGCGCGCCGCAACCGAGACTTGCAGGCGATCGCCCAGTAAAGAAATCTGGTCCTGGCCAAACACTGCGAACGTGCGCTGCCTGTCAGTAGTGTTGTTGAAAAAACTAAACGACGGGATTGACTGTTGAAATAACGACTCGTTTTCAAATTCAAAACCGGCGGTCACCAGATTTGATCGCGCTATGTGAATGTTGAGTCGTCCGTCGAATGTGTCAGTGGTTCCCTTGTTCAGACTGAAGAATTCAAAATCGCCGAAGGGATAGAACGTGGCAAGTCGCGGATCGATTCGCGGGCCATTATAATTCCGGCGGTGACTCGAAACGCGTTGATAAGAGATTGAGTAAGAGATGTTTTCGTTCGGCTGGCCCAGCAAACGTAGTGAGCCAACCAGTAAGCGATTGCGGCGACCTTCATCGGGATTATTTAGATCCGGATGGAACGTCACACCGGGAACTGCGCGAGCGAATCCAGAAGTAACCGCAAAGGCTGCCGGCAGTGCGAAGGGACTGTCGTTCAGCCGGGCATTTGAGATTGTTCCGTATAAATTTCCTGCAATGACAAGCGTAGGCGAAACGTTGTACTGAACCCTCGCACTCCCTGCGGAATTGCCATACTGGTCCTCGCCATCAACTCCGCGACGCACATCCAGGCGATTCAAACCCAGGTTAAATCCAAAGCGCTTCCAGCCGGACGACAACTTTACCCGCTCGCGAAATGTCTCGAGGCCGCCACCCTCCGCGCCCAGTTCGAAATGAATGCCAGCGGTCGGCGTGTCAGTCACCAGGTTCACGACGCCGCCCACGGCGCTGGTTCCATAGATCGAAGAGCCTGCGCCACGAAGAACTTCAACACGGTCCATTGCCACCGGCACAAGGTCGGTCATCAATGCGGCCGCCGAACCATTAATGTCCCCGGCATCGCGCACGCGCATGCCGTCGAGCAGAATCGCCGTATCGAAAGCGCGCTGTCCGCGAATACGAAGCGTGGTCAAAGCTCCCGGCGAGCCTTGTTGCTGGACGCGCACGCCCGGAGTTCCGCGCAACGCTTCGGGAAGCAACAACTCGTGTTTTTGTTCGAACTCCGCGCTGTCAAGAATGAAAACGACCTTCGAAACTTCATCATCGCGCTGTGCGGTTCCGGTCGCTGTTACCACCACATTTTCGCTGATGCCGGCGACTTTCAGCGCCACAATTACTTGTTTGCGATCAGCGCGCGCAACTGTAATTTCATCCAAAGTAAAGCCCGAAAACCCATCAGCCTTTACTTCAATAAAATACTCGCCCGGTGACAGAGTTGCGAATTCAAACTTCCCTTCGCTGTCTGAAGATGTCGAGAGGTAAAAACCTGTGCGCGAACTCAAATGAACTGAGGCGCCGGCAACTTTTGCGCCTTTCTCGTCAGTGACTGTGCCGTGAATGTCCGCGGTGGATTGCGCAAAAACACTTGCCGCAAAACATGCTGAACACAAAACCGCGGCTGTCAGACTCAACAGACCGTGACGCAAACTACGTTTTCCGTTATGTATCCATTGATAGTTCTTAGTTGTAATCATGATTAGCTTCTCCTGCCCGTCGCAGTGCGAGCTGAAAGTGAAGCGACCATAAGATGTCCTGACTTGCGGTTATGAATTCAAACAGTCAACCTGAAATCGAAGCTGACCGATATATGAATCGCCTTTGCTCTTTGCCTTCCCGGATGTTGATCCAGTGGTAATCAAGAGCATCGTGGCCGCTTACAGTTGCGCGGGCAGTGACGGAATTGCACCGTCTTCCCTTGGTGGCCCTTCAATGGTTAGTAGACTGCCGGAGCGTTTCATGCACCGGCGTAATACGAGGTACCCCGCTTATCGGATGTGCATCGACTAAAACTCTTACCGCAAACACTTCATTGAGAAGTTCGGGCGTCAATACTTCTTCAGGACGCCCAAACGCGACACTCTTTCCGTCCTTCATCAGCAGGACGTGATCTGAAAACTCCGCCGCCAGATTAATATCGTGAGTGACGACTAGCGCTGCAGTTTTTCGCTTATTACAGCGCGCCCGCACCAGCGCCAGGATGGTGGCTTGATGCGCCAGATCGAGATTGGCTGTCGGCTCATCAAGCAGCAATATTCCCGCTTCAGTAGCCAGCGCTCGCGCCAGCACCGCTCGTTGCCGCTCACCGCCAGAGAGCTCATTCATCAGCCGGCCACTAAGTTCATCCAACTGGGTTTCAGAGATAACCTCGCGCGCAATTTCGACGTCGCGCGTTGTTTCCCAGCCCCACGCCGCCGTACTGGCCCAGGCATAACGACCACCCAGCACAAATTCGAGGACGGTAACCGGAAAACGAAGATCGGCTTCTTGTGCAACTACGGCAATCCGCTTTGCGATGACGCGGCGCGAATGGGAATTTATCGGCTGGCCATCCAACAAAATCGTTCCGGACGAAATAGCTAATCCACCGTTCAGCGCGCGCAGCAGCGAAGATTTTCCCGCGCCGTTTGGCCCAATAATGGTCGTGACCTCGCCTGGAGCAAGTTGCATCGAGACGCCGCCGACCGCTTTGCGCTGGGCGTAATGAATTGAGATGTCGCTGGCTTCCAACATTTCGTGCCTCGTGCTGCTTAACGGCGTTTCAGCAAATAAATAAACAAGGGAGCCCCGACGAGCGCAGTGATCGCGCCCACGGGCAGTTCTCGCGGCGCGATGATCGTGCGCGCAACTGTGTCGGCGAAAATTACGAATGCAGCGCCAGCTAGAGCAGACGCGATGATCACGATGCGATTGTCGCTGCCAAAAGAAAGTCGTACTAAGTGGGGCACCACCAGCCCGACATAGCCAACCGATCCGCTCGAGGCGACCGAAGCGCCCACCAGCAGACTCGCAGCGAGGAACACAGTCACGCGCACTTGTTTTACTTCTACGCCGAGATCGAACGCGTCACGCTCGCCCAGCATCATCAGATTCAACGAGCGCGCATTGAGCGCCAGACACGCAACGCCGATGCCGGCTGAGACAAAGGCCACAAGCAACAAGTTAGTGCTGGTGCCGGAAAGATCACCAAGCAACCAGAAGGTGAACGAACGAATGCGTGTCGCATCCATCAGTGTTGTAATGAAAACGATCGCGGATGAAAGAAAGGTAGTGACGATGACACCCGCCAGGATCAATCGCTCGGGAGTGGCCCCCGCTCGTCCACGGGCCAAACGGTAAACCACGAATGTCGCCGCCAGCGCGCCGGCAAATGCGAACACCGGCCGGCTCCATTCGTGTACGCCAAAAAAAACAAGCGCAATCATTGTTCCGACCGCCGCCCCGTTCGATACACCCAGCAGATAAGGTTCGGCGAGCGGATTGCGCAGTAACGCTTGATACCCTGCGCCGGCCGCGGCCAAACACATTCCCACCGCGCCCGCCAGCAAAATTCGCGGCAACCGAACGTCGAAAAGGATTGCTTCCTGTTCGAGAGTTAGTCCACAAGATGATCTCCCCGTTAACGCGCACAGCGAATTGGCAAGCGGCAGACGCTGGCTGCCTACAACCGAGGCAACAATGAATACTACCGCCAGTGTGAGCAGAAGTAGTCCACAGACAAAGAGCGCCCGACGAAACGTCGCACGTGCCGGCTCAGATGATTGCCGTCTGGTCACCATGGCGTAACAACATGCGGCCTAGCCGCCTTCCGTGCGATAAGGCTTTGCCTTACCGGGGCCTTACAGCCCTGTCTTTCGCGAGGCTGCGCCTCGCGATGGGAGGCATAGCCTCCGATAATTTTGATCACGCGTCCGAAAAGGCAGAGCCTTTCTGCACGGAGGCGGCAGAGCTGCGAATAACCCTCAGCTTAAATAGCCCTGCCATCACTTAAATGCCTCCGAATGTAAGGAGCGCGCCATTTCCTCAAGCCCACCCACCAACCGCGGACCCGGTCGCGACAAGTGATCATCATTGATCCTGAAGACTCGATTGTTCAGCGCCGCCGGCGAATTCCGCAGTGGCGCCGCAACTGTCGAATTTGCCGATCCCATGGACCCTCCGGTTGGCAGAATGATCGCATCCGGTTTTGCCGCCAGTGCCGACTCGTCGCTGTATCTGGGAAACGCGCCCGGCACATCAGCAGTCACTGACAGGCCACCGGCGCGCCTTACCAAATCCGTCAAGTACGCATCGCGGCCAATCGTGTAAAGAGGTTGATCAGACACCTGATAAAAAACGCTTACCGGTTTGGATTGCTTTATCGCTGCTTCGATCTTGTCAGCGCGTGCGCGCAATTCTGCCGCCAATTTCGCTGCTTGAGCTTGTTGATTAAGCAAGTCGCCGATCGTTGTAATTGAACGAAAAACTTCTTCCAGGCTGCGTGGGTTCGTGACGTAGACAGCAATGTTCTGTTGATTGAGTTGAGTAGTGAACGCTTCGAGCTGTGAAGCAGTTGAAACCAAAACGAGCTGCGGCTTGAGCGCAATGATTCGTTCAATGCTCGGGTGCATTGTGTCGCCAACCTTGGCGACACTCTTAGCCGCCGCCGGATAATCGCAATATTCCGTGTCTCCTACCAAGCGGTCACCAGCGCCGACTGCGTAAACAATTTCGGTGAGATTTGGCGCCAGCGAAATCACACGCTCGATATTTACCGGCAGCGTGACCTTGCGTCCTGCCTCGTCAACAACGTCCCTTGTTTGGGCGCCAACTTTGATGTCGGATGATCGTTGCCGCGGAGCGCAGCTCAAAACACCGGCAACCAGGCACAGAAGGACCATGGCCCGCACAATTTCTTTTGGTTTAACGTGGTCTAGTTGCAAAACAGTCCCGACGACCTCCTGGTTTCGCGAAAGGAAACAGGCACTCATCGGGACCGGAATGGAAGCTGGTGGTCCGTGCGGCCTGAACGCCTTTCCGCGAAGCGTTCGAAAGCTGCAAAGCATCCTGGCAGGTCTCCTGGCTTAGAGAGCAAATTCAATCACCTAGGTAATCGAATGCCTCATCACAGTGGCGCGACCGCGCGGGAGTCTCACCCGCTTCCCTATTCTCCCCTCTTCGGGGCACCCAGACGCTTTCAAATAAAAAGATCAAGTCGTAATTGTGGCGGACACTAACACGCGCTTCGGGTCGTGTCAAACATTTGCCCGAGGCGATTGGCCGCAATGTATACTCTGTTGCCGCATCAGCCAGTCAACAATCTTTGCCTGCGAGTTTTTGTCGCAGTCGCCGAATGGCTTTGCACAAACGTGGGCTTTAAGTACGTCTGCTTGCGGCTTTGCCGCGTTCCGTGCGGTAAGCCTGAGGCTTATTAGCTCTTGTCGGAGGCTACGCCTCAACCCTTTGTTATCGCACGGCAAGAGTCAGGAAGAGGCACAGCCTTGAGCAGAAAAGCTGTTTCCGGTAAGCCATAGGCTTACCGCACGGAACGCGGCAAAGCCGTCTATCAACTCCGTCGAGTGTTTGCGCGCAGCCTCGCCGGGTTAGGAACTGAATCACTTCTCTTATGCCCTCGAGCCGAACTGAACAGTCGCTTTTAAAAAATGCGAACGAAGCCGCCGGGAGAAAATCTTTTTCGACCCTTTCCACTGCGGGGGTGGTCGTGTTGTTTATCGCAGTCAGGTTGTGGCGGCTGTCGGCGAGCTGCCTATGGTTTGACGAAATCTTTAGCGTTCACGCAGCGAACCATCGATGGGCTGAACTGCTCCGGTTTGCAGCCGCGGACATAATTCATCCTCCGCTCTTTTACCTGCTCCTAAAGATTTGGATTTCGTTGGGCGGCGAGTCTTTGCTGTGGTTACGATTGCTTCCGGCCCTCTTCAGCATTGCGGCGATTGTTCCCTTTTTACTTCTTTGCCGCGAACTGAAACTGAATCGAAACGAGCGCAACCTGGCGTTACTGTTGCTGGCTGTCAACGGCTATTTGATCAAGTACGCGCAGGAACTGCGAATGTACTCGCTGCTGATGCTTCTTTCGTTTTGCTCGCTATGGCTCTTTGTTAAAGTTTTCAAGGCCGAACCAGCTTCTCGCAAACAACTAGTATGGTTGTTCCTGGTCAATTTCCTGCTGGTGTACTCGCATTACGCTGGTTGGATTGTTGTTGTTCTCGAAGGCCTGGCACTAGTGGTTTGGCAATGGCGCAAGGCCAAACCATTCCTGATCGCTTTCGCCATATCGCTGCTCGCTTACGCGCCGTGGCTCTTCCTGGTAAAGGAAAACCTGGAAGCAGGAAAAGGTCTGGCGCAGAACATCGGTTGGGTGAAGCGGCCAACTCTTTGGGACATAACGCAATTCTATGCGCTGCTGAACAAACCATTCTGGTTCATTCAAAGCACGGCCGCGCGACCTTTCGATCTGCAGACAGCTTTCTTCGCCTTATTGATTTTAGGCGGGCCCTTGTTGCTCTTCTCTATGCGCCTTTGGCGGGCTGCGGAGCGGATGAACGACGCCAACATGCAATCGTTTCGCGCGCTGTTCTTGTTCGTTCTGGCACCGGTAGCGATCGTCTTTGGATTGAGTTGGCTGCTGCCACTATCCGTCTGGGGCACGCGTCACCTAATCATTGTGTCCGCCCCTTACGCGATCCTGGTTGCGGTGGCGATAAGCCGGCTCCCTCGCGATTGGCTCAAAGTCGCTGTCGGCCTGATCTTAGGATCCTGGTTTCTGCTTGCAGGAATCGCTTGGGCCTTAGCGCGACCGCCGGTTTTCATTTGGTGTGCCTGGCAGCCCCTCGCCGAGCAAATTGGGGCAACCGCGGCACAACCGGCGCCAGAAGTTCGGGTTTATGCTTTTGAAGATCTGGTCGCCTATCACCTTTGGTTTGCTTCCCGTTCCCAAGGCAAACAATTCAAGGTAACGGTCGTCGAGGGTGTCGAGGGCATTCAAGAAGATCCAGCCTATTTTCTGCCGCGTCGCTTCAATGAAATCGTGGTAGTAAATGGTGCTGCACAAATAACCGGAGGTGAGATTTGGATCGCATATCGAGCTCCGGGTTGGGATGAAACATTGCCACCGCTTAACACACTCGAAAGCATGGGTTACACCGTGCGCAATCTTTATTCTATTCAGGCACAGGGGCAGCAGGCTTTCATGGTACGAATGGAGCGTCAATAGAAACGGTGCTTGAAGAACCCACGTCACGCTTTGCGGTGCTTTTTAGCGTCAAGTAAGATTGAGGAGTTTCAAAACCATTTTTGGAGTTATAGCGAATGATTAAAACGGTCGAATGGACCAACGAAGGCATCCGCATGATCGATCAGCGCGTGCTGCCCACTGAAGAAAAATATCTGATGTTGCGATCCTGGGAAGAAGTAGCCGAAGCAATTAAGAAGATGGTCGTGCGCGGAGCGCCTGCGATCGGTGTGTCCGCAGCCATGGGCATTGCGCTTGGCGCGAGCCAATCAGTCGGAATGTCGGTCGCCGATCTGGAAGATGATTTCACTTACATGTGCCGGGTCATGGGTGAGACGAGACCAACGGCAGTTAATTTGTTTTGGGCCATCGAACGAATGCGCGAGCGATTCAACCGCGAAAAGAGCAAGACGAACAGCGTTGAAGAGATAAAAGCAAGTCTGGTGGACGAAGCGCAAAAAATCTTTCAGGAGGACATTGCGGCAAACCGCGCGATCGGAAGGTTTGGCGCGGACCTGATTGCCGATGGCGACACGGTGCTAACCCACTGCAATGCTGGGGCACTGGCCACGGCCGGCGATTATGGAACGGCACTCGGCGTAATTCGGGGCGCACGTGACGCAGGAAAGCGCGTGGCGGTAATTGCCGACGAGACGAGGCCCTTCTTGCAGGGTTTGCGGCTGACCGCATGGGAGTTGGCAAAGGACGACATTCCAGTCACAGTCATTACCGACAACATGGCTGGCTCGGTGATGCAAAACGGAAAAGTTAACGTAGTGGTGGTCGGCGCGGATCGCATTGCCGGCAACGGCGACACAGCCAATAAGATTGGCACCTATATGGTGGCAGTGCTGGCTCGGAAGCATGAGATTCCCTTTTACGTTGCGGCTCCAATTTCGACGCTTGATTTGACTTTGAAATCAGGTAGGGAAATTCCGATTGAGCAACGTGACAGTAAAGAGGTAACGCACATTCGGGGACAGCAAATGGCGCCTGACGGAATCAAAGTAAGCAATCCGGCGTTCGACGTAACGCCGAATGACTTGATTACAGCAATTATTACCGATCGTGGGGTAGCAAGGGCGCCTTACATTGAAAGCTTGCGGAAATTGATGACTGACAGTAGCACGGCCGCCACGTCGCGCGACTGAACCTTCGGGTGGTGGCAGGCTCTTAACTTCATTGCTTTGCAAAGCGGCTATTCTTCCACCAATCCATCGTTAGCTTTAAGCCTGTTTGCAAGTCTACGTGAGGCGCAAAGCCCAGCAACTCACGGGCGCGACTGATGTCGGCGAGACTGTCTCGCACATCGCCCTTGCGAAATTCTAAGTGCTCCGCTTGCGTATCAGTCATTCCTGTCAGTTGTTTCAGCTGGTCCAATAGCTGATTGAGGGTGACTCTTTCACCGTTAGCAATGTTGATGACCTGTCCGACTCCCTTTGTTGTTTCCGCAGCCTTGAGATTGGCAGCCACAACATTATCGATATAGGTAAAATCCCGCGACTGCTCGCCATCACCGTAAATTACTGGTCGCTGATCCGATAAAAGCGCGCTGATAAAGCGCGAGATCACACCTGAATACTGCGAGCTGGGATCTTGTCGTGGTCCAAACACGTTAAAGTACCGCAGCGAAACTGTCTCTAAACCATAAACTCGCGTGAAGACCTGGCAGTAATACTCGCCAACCAGCTTAGCGACGGCATAAGGAGACAGGGGATCAGGGAGCATCGTTTCAACTTTTGGCAGCGTCGGCTGATCGCCATAGGCTGAGCTCGAGGCTGCATAAACTAACCGTTTGACCTTGTTGTCTCGGGAGGCTAACAAAAGCGAGAAAGTGGAATCGACGCTGGCAATGTGCGTCTGACGGGGGTTTTCAACCGAACGAGGCACGGAAGGGATTGCGGCTTCGTGAAAAACGAGTTCAACATCTTCGAGGGCCTTTCGCAGCACGGACTCGTCCGCGAGCGATCCCAGCACGAAGTCCACATCGCCGCCGATCTCTTCAACGTTTTCGCGATAGCCGGTTGATAGATCATCGATAATACGAACTTTCGCTCCAGCTTTAATTAGTCCCGATGCGATATGGGACCCGATGAAGCCGGCTCCCCCGGTTACCAGCGCTATTCCTGTGAGTGCCATAATTTGCTGTGTTTGGGCGAATTCACTTTGTAACTCGAACGGGTATTGCTCTACCTACCGACGCCGACATACTCGAACCCCAACTCGCGCATGTCGTCAGGTTGGTAAATATTTCTTAGATCCGCGATGCGCGGCGACGTCATTAGATCATGAATGCGCTTCATGTCGAGCGCGCGAAATTGATTCCACTCGGTAACGAAGACAAGCGCATCGGCGCCTGCTACAGCCGCATATTCGTCTTCTACATAGTCAACTTCGGGCACAACCTTGGCAGCTTCGACCATGGCTACCGGATCATAGGCAACGACTTTGGCGCCGCGCTCGATCAAGCCTTTGATGATATCGATCGCTGGGGCCTCGCGCATGTCATCAGTTTCGGGCTTGAATGCCAATCCGAGAATAGCAATCGTCTTTCCTTTGAGCTCCCCAACCAGTTTTTCAATCTTAGGTACCATCGCCAGACGCTGTCGCCGATTAACCTCGATCACAGCATCAACGATTAAAGAATCGCGTCCGAACTGACGCGCCACTGAGGCAAGCGCTTGAGTGTCCTTGGGAAAACAGGAGCCGCCGAAGCCGGGGCCGGGATGGAGAAACTTATTGCCAATGCGCCGGTCCATACCAATCGCCCGGGCCACATCATGCACGTCACAGCCAATGCTTTCACACATGCTCGCGATTTCGTTTATGAAAGATATCTTGGTCGCCAGGAAAGCGTTTGCAGCGTATTTGGTTAGTTCAGCGGCTTCGAGCGAAGTGATAACAAACGGGGCCTCGATGAGATAGAGCGGGCGATAAAGATCCCGCATGATTGCGATGGCCTCCTCGTCGCGACTGCCAATAACTACGCGATCTGGACGCATGAAATCATTGATCGCAGCGCCTTCTCGCAGAAACTCGGGGTTCGAGACGATCCCAAAATTCAAGCGAGACTTTTGCTTCTCACGAATTAGCTGCCGCAGCCACTCACCAGTCCCGATCGGTACCGTAGATTTAGTGACAATGACTTTATAACCGTTCATGTATTGCGCGACAGAGGTAGCGGCGGCTTCAACAAAACTAAGGTCCGGCGAACCGTCAATCTTCGGCGGCGTTCCCACGGCCAGGAAAATCACCAGCGCCTGTTCGACTGCCTGTTTAATGTCAGTGGTAAACCGCAGTCGTCCTGACTGCATGTCTTTGGTAACCAGCTGTTCGAGACCTGGTTCATAGATGGGCATCTCACCTGCGGTTAGACGGGCAATCTTAGCGGCGTCAATGTCAACGCAGGTTACATCCACACCAAACTCGGCAAAACAAGCACCAGTGACCAAGCCGACATAACCCGTACCAATTACCGCAATATGCATGAGTGACCTTAAGAGAAAACCAGGAAGGATTGAACTGCCAACCAAAAGCTTGCGGGCCAAGCACGACCTAAGTCGCGTGACCCGCAAATTTGTAGGTGCATGACCCCAGCGCTAGCTATCGCGCTGCGGTTTTTGTTGAAAAGATGCAATAGACCGCTTACCGAGCCGGGCTGATTACAGTAACTGAGCCGCCGAAGTTCAGGTCGTTGTTGTGAAGGAGCGCATAGAAAATCAATGCAGCCGCAGCACCGCCGGCAAGCAAGAATGCTGCCAATTCGCCGCTGCTCATCTTATCGTCGTCATCGCCCGGATCGTTCTTCGGATTCGGTGTGCCGGCAGTTGCGCTTTCGCCAGCGGCTACCTGCTTCGAAGTGCCGCCCACACGCAGGAGCGCGAGGCCAGAGTGAGTGGTAAGAGAGGTAATCCCCTTTACGACATTCACTGTGAACGAAGTGGCTTGACTGCCGTCTACAACGACCGCGCCATCTTTAGTTGTGAAATTTACGACGACGCCATTCAAAGTCGATACATGGGCACTGCCGCTATCGAGCAGGCCAGTAATACCCTTTTCCGTGAAGCTTATTTTCAAGCTTGAATTCGGCGCCAGTTCCACGCGACCCAGCTTGCTAAGGTTCACAGTTGCTGTGCTTTTTTCCGCGGTCGTGATTACGCTGTCCGAAAACAAGGTACCACCGGAAATCACAGTCTCCCCGTTGACCGTAACATTACCGGAGACCGTCAGTTCTCCAGATGGGGCCTTTGCTGTCGGCGACGCTAACACCACCATTGAGTAAACACTCAGAATGGCCACTGCCACACAGGCCGCGATAGGTTTGCGGCTCCAAGTTTTGCTGATCATTAACTTTCCTCCCGTATTGTGAAACTAAATTCTTGATTGCGTGCCGCGACGGCCAATATTCGTGAGGGAGCAGGTTATGCTACCCGTTTTCGACTCGTTACCAACCGCTGCCTGGAATTCAAAATGCCGTACGCAAAAGCTTTAACACTCGGCTGTTATTACACGATTGAAGGCACTCTGTCAACAGCCATTCAACCAATTTTGCCACGAAATTGTGCTTTTTTGCTGTGGCCGAGAAGATACCACTACCGGCCCGCCTGAGTCTACACTTTTTCTCATCTGAATGACGCTCTATGGAGGACCGACAATCAGCGATTACATCGTGGTGGACGCAAATAGACCCGAACCGAAAGTATTGGGCGCTAGGGAGTGCTCACGCGCCGGGCCCGAGTGACGTTCTTTGATCCGGAAAGCTGTGGCGGGTTGGGCAAATTCTCGGCTTCCGTGCCCGACCTGATTTCGCGAGCCCTCAGTTCTGACTGTTCGTAAGGGTCGAGTCGCGCAAACACGTAGAAGACTTCACCCGATCTGACCACTCCCAAATAACGGAACTTCGTGCTGAAGACCTCGCCGACCCTTAAAACGCTGAGGTGTGGCGGTTGCTCGAAGAGCAAGCCAAACTCGTCCGCTGAAACTGCCTCCAACTCCGGCAGATAATCATTCCGCGTCTCGCTTGCTATGCGCATCGCCATTTGCCGCAGCGCCCTAATTCGATTCGAATTTCTGCGATAGTATGCGGGTGTTACTTCGCGCCGGCTTACCCGATCGTCAACAACCTCTTGCTCATTCTTAAGGTAGCCAAGGTAAGCACGCACCACTGGTCCATATGCAGCGTCTGCATCAAACGTTTGAGCAGATCCTGCATTGAGGAGGCAGAGTATTAGAAATAATCCGGCCAAGCCGAAACTTACAGGTCGTCTGCTGGACATTTTGAATCCTCTTAATCGCGCGGTTGCTGAATGACTTCGAATAGCACAAATTGTATCAAGGAGCAAGAAAGGTCCATTGCGCCTGTGTTTCAGCAATGTTACATTGATCTTTAATTTAATTATCTATTTATGGCCCAAGACACTTCACAAAATGTCTTTCAAGGCAAGAAGGTGGCCCTCGGAATCTGTGGAGGCATTGCCGCCTATAAAGCTGCGGAGGTACTGCGCGGACTCCAAAAAGCCGGGTGCGCCGTTAGGGTTGCAATGACCGCGCGGGCCTGCGAATTTGTTCAACCTCTTACTTTTCGCGCCCTGTCTGGCGAGCACGTCGTTGTAGACGATTACGCGCCCGATAATCCCGATCCCATCGCCCATATTACCTTCTCCCAGACCGTTGAACTGCTCATCATTGCTCCGGCCACAGCCAACATCATCGGGAAGTTCGCTAACGGCATTGCGGACGATTTTCTTAGTTCCACTTATCTAGCCTCCACCGCGCCGGTGCTGATCGCGCCGGCCATGAACACGTCAATGTGGGAACATCCCGCCACGAAGCGTAACGTGGAACGCCTCAAGGCCGACGGCGTCATCTTTATCGAACCTGATGACGGCGAGATGGCTTGCGGAACGATTGGTCCGGGCCGTCTCAGCGAGCCCGAGCGAATAGTTGCCGCAGCAATGGAGATTTTGCAAACCACCAGCGGCGTTGTAGTTCAGGATCTCGCCGGCGAGAAGCTCCTCATCACCGTAGGCGCAACCCGTGAACCCCTGGATCCGGTACGCTTCCTGTCTAACAATTCATCTGGTCGAATGGGGTTCGCAATTGCGGATGCAGCCAGGAAGAGAGGCGCTAAAGTGAGTGTCATCGCGGGTTCCACGACCGCGGAAGCACCGGCAGGTATTGCACTCATTCGCGCCTTTTCAGCGGCCGAAATGCACGCCGCCGTGATGAACGCATTACCAGAGGCTTCAATTTTTATTGGCGCGGCAGCCGTTGCCGACTATCGACCAGCGCAATCCGCTCAGCAAAAGATCAAGAAGACTGACACCGAAATCACGATCAAACTAGAACGGACGGAAGACATCCTCGCCGATGTTGCCGCCCTGAACCGAGATGACCTCCTGGTGATTGGCTTTGCGGCAGAAACTGAAAACGTTCTTGCCAACGCGCGCGAGAAGCTGCGCCGGAAAAATCTTGATGCAATCGTCGCGAACGACGTGATGCGCGAAGGCGTCGGCTTTAACACCATTACCAACGAAGTAACGGTGATCAGCCGCGACGGAAAAGCGCCAATTCACGTGCCGCTAATGCCCAAAACAAATGTCGCTACCATCATCTTGGATCAGGTTGTGCGCTTGCGAGCACGCGTCAAACCAACGTCACACCAACGAGTCGTGAACGGACGCAAAAAAGCGTAAGCCAATCCAATGGAAATGCAGAACCAGCAACTTTCGGACGAACTCCTCGCTCTGGCCAACGACATTCGGGAGCATCTTTCTTGTCTGCACGAACTGGGCATCGATTCTGTTGATCCTGCGAATGCAACTCAGCCCCTCGACGAGTCGCGGGCGATGTATCCTGAGGACATCAACCAGAAGATACCGCCAAGGCGTTATCAATCCGCGGCAGTCTCGACTTTAGCTGCGGCACCTGCGCCAGCTCCGAAACCAGGCACGTCGTCAGCAAAGACTGTACAAAGGGCGCCCAACACCTTGTTCGGAGAATTGACCGCAACAAGTCCAAAACTCGAGAAGACAACCGAAACTTTTGAAGAGATTTGGGCGGACATAGGCGACTGCACACGTTGTCCCCTTTATCAGGGTCGAACCAACATTGTGCACACGGAAGGTAACCGGCGCGCTCGCCTTATGTTTATTGGTGAAGCGCCCGGCGCCGACGAAGACGCGCAAGCGCGACCTTTCGTTGGGCGCGCCGGTCAGCTGCTAACAAAAATCATCGAAGCCATCGGTTTCAAACGAGAGGAAGTCTTAATCGGCAACGTTAACCGTTGCCGTCCGCCCGGCAATCGCCCGCCGACTGAAGAAGAAGCAACGATGTGCAAGCCTTTTCTGTTACGTGAAATTGCTTCAGTCCAGCCCGAGGTTATCGTCGTAATGGGAAACACGGCGACCAGGAATTTGCTGAACGCAAAGCTGGGAATAACGAAGCTCCGAGGAGAATTTCAGGATTACCACGGCGTAAAGGTGATGCCCACTTTTCATCCGGCCTATTTGTTGCGCGACCCATCCAAGAAACAGGAAACCTGGCAAGACCTCAAGAAGGTGCGCGACTATCTCGAAACTACCGCCAAGAGTAACTCCTAAGAACTCGCGGACTTTTGCAATTCAAAATTTAGCGTTACCTTCTGACTCGTGCACGAGCCTTCCCAAGTATTAAGCAAACCTGCAACAACGCCTGACCGTCTGCCCGCAGCCGAAGCGCCATTCGCAGCCGGCCCACCTCAATATGCCGAGGTGGCAGTTCCCGTCCACGTTCTGACAACCTTCATTTACCGTCTACCTCCCGCCTTGCAAGCAGACGCAGAAACCGGGTCGCGCATTGCTGTCCCTTTTGGAAGAAAACTCGTTACCGGCTACATCGTGGCTTTGCACAGAGATTTGCGATCCGGCACGAGTTTGAAAGAAGAAAATATCAAGGATGCGCGCGAGATTCTCGACACGTCTCCGCTCGTAACATCTGAAATCCTGGAACTTACCCGCTGGGTCTCGGACTACTACCTGGCGCCGTGGGGCGAAGTGCTCAAGGCGGCGTTGCCACCAGGCGTCAGTCCGCGCGTTCAGCAACTTTTGAGCATTACCAAAGCTGGACGCGCCGAAATGGACTACCCCTCGGCGGACACCGAGAGTGCCAGACGACGCTTGCTGGAAATGGTAAACGAAGCAGGTACGCTGGCACTGGCTTCAGCCGCTGACAAGTTGAAGATTAATGAACTGGCCAAGCTCGCACGTGTACTTGCGCGCGAGGGTTTACTAGATATTGAACAGCAATCTGGTACGGATTCGGTGCGTGCAAAATATGAACGGCGTGTTCGCTTATGTCCCGCGCCCTCCCTGGCTGCTCCAGATAATGCGGCAAAGTTCACCGACGCCCAACAACGAGTCATTGAGTCGCTCAAAAATGAAGAGTCGTTAGCTTTCCCTGAACTGCTCGCGCGCGCGCAGGTTGGTCCATCGCCGGTGATGACGTTGGCGAAGCGGAAGCTCGTGGAAATTTTTCAACAGCAGTCGCGTCGCGATCCTCTAAGCGATTCGCCAGCGGCGGCGGTTACAGACTATGTATTGACGGAAGACCAGGAGAAAGTCATTGCCGAAATCATTCTGTCGCTGGACAGCCACGCCTACTCGCCGTTTTTGTTGCACGGCGTGACGGGCAGCGGCAAGACCGAGGTTTACATCCGGGCGATGCGGGTGGCGCTCAAGCTCGGTCGTTCTGCGTTGATGCTGGTTCCGGAAATTGCGTTGACGCCGGTTTTCTCCCAGCGCCTGCGCATGCACTTCGGCGAGCAAGTCGCCATTTTTCATTCATCGTTATCGAAAGGTGAGCGGTTCGACGAGTGGACGCGTGTCCGCAACGGCAGCGCGCGTATAGTCATCGGCACGCGCTCGGCAGTATTCGCACCAATACAAAATCTGGGGCTGGTTATTGTTGACGAAGAACACGAGTCGACCTATCGCCAGCAGGATTCACCTCATTACAATGCGCGCGACACCGCAATTGTGCGGGCGCAAAAGCAAGCTGCCGTGGTCATTCTCGGCTCGGCAACGCCTTCACTCGAATCATTTCATAACGCGAGCACGGGCAAGTATAAGTATTTGCAACTGCCCAATCGCCTGGGAGGCCGGCCGCTGGCAGTGGCTGAAATCATTGACATGCGCGCGGCGTTTGCACGCCAACAGCGACCGGCGATTTTTTCCGACGAATTGTTGCGAGCGATTGACGCGACTCACCGGCGCGGCGAGCAATCAATCATCCTGCTGAATCGTCGCGGCTACTCGAGCTTCGTGCTCTGCCGCTCGTGCGGCGAAAGCATTCAGTGTCCAAACTGCGATGTGACGCTAACCTATCATCGCAGTGAATGCGTAATAATCTGTCACTACTGCGATCATCGCGAAGCTGCACCGGTTAAGTGTCCGAACTGCGAAGGCAAGTACATCTATTACGTAGGTGAAGGCACGCAGCAGATTGAAGAGAAGTTGCGCACATTGTTTCCTGCAATTCGAATCGCTCGAATTGATCGAGACACAACCGCGCGCCGGCATGCAGTTGAAAAGTCCCTGCACGACTTTAGCGAGGGCAAAATCGACATGCTGGTGGGAACGCAGATACTCGCCAAAGGTCACGATTTCCCCAACGTTACGCTGGTTGGAGTGGTATCGGTTGATGCCGGCCTGGCGTTGCCGGACTTCCGCGCCGCCGAACGGACATTTCAACTTCTGACCCAGGTTGCGGGTCGCGCCGGGCGCGGCGATCTCGCCGGCAAAGTTTTGATTCAGACCTATCACCCTTATCATTACGCGTTGCGGCATGCGAGCGGTCAGGACTACGCGGGCTTTTATGAAGAGGAGATTCGCCACCGGCAGAATCACAGTTATCCTCCGTTCGTCGCGCTGGCTTCGTTGCTGGTTCATGGCACGAAACTCGATCAAGTTAGGTCAGATGCTCTGCAGCTGCGAAAAGAATTGGACACGGCCAATCCGAATCGCATCGTGCGCGTCCTGGGCCCGGCGCCAGCCGCACTCGCAAGATTGAAAAATGAGTTTCGCATGCAACTCCTAATTAAGGGTCGCAAGCGCCAGCAGTTGCGCGACGTTATCGATGCGGCTTTGAAGGCGGTTGCAACTAACGGGGTCAATCTGCGCACGGTCAACGTGGAGATCGATCCGGTGTCAATAATGTAGGCGCAATCGGCTAGTAGTTCAGAGTACAACCTTAGGTTGCGCTTCGGCGAGTTGAGGTAAGCGGAAACATGAACTCTAAACTGAGGAATCAAGCTCCCTCGCTATTCGCGATCCTATTGATACGTTAAACTTTCAGCATGAAACTTTCAGAACTTGCCAGATTGACGGGCGCCAGCGTTGACGAAAACTTCAACGGTATCGAGATAACCGGTGCTGCCGGTCTTGACGATGCTGGTCCATCCGACGTCAGCTTCCTGGCGAACCCTCGTTATACCGCCAAAGTAAACACGACGCGCGCCGCGGCGGTCTATCTTGCTGCAGGGGCGCAAACCGAACGCGCGATTGCCGTACTGCGAACTAAGGATCCTTATCTCGCCTACACCCGCGCGCTTCGCTTGTTCCATCCGGAACCAACCTTTGCGGCCATGATTCATGAATCAGCGGTGATTGATTCATCGAGCACTGTGGCTGGAACTGCGCGCGTCGATGCCGGCGTCGTGATTGGGGCAGGCTGCCAAATCGGTGACGGCGTCCACATTTACCCGAATGTCACGATTTATGAAAACGTAGTCATTGGCGGAAATTCGGTTATTCATTCCGGAGTTGTGATTCGCGAACGTTCCCAAATCGGTGCGCGAGTAATCATCCATAACAACGTTGTCGTCGGTTGCGATGGTTTTGGTTATGCGAAAGACGAAGAGCGCCGCTGGTTGAAGATTCCGCAAACCGGTCGAGTGATTATTGAGGATGACGTGGAGATCGGGGCCGCCACGACAATCGATCGGGCTTCGGTTGGCGAATCACGCATTGGGCGCGGCACTAAAATCGACAACCTGGTCCAGATTGGTCACTCGTGCACGGTTGGCGAAGACAGTTTGTTGTGCGCGCAGGTTGGTCTGGCCGGTAGTTCGCATATTGGCAGTCGGGTTATTCTGGCGGGGCAAGCAGGCGTGGCCGGTCATTTAACAATTGGCGATGATGTTATCGTTACAGCTAAAAGTGGCACCAGCCATGATGTGCCGGCAGGAAAAGTGATTTCCGGTATTCCGGCGTTCGATAATAAGGATTGGTTGCGTTCGACAGCGGCGTTCAGGCGTCTCGGCGAGATGCAGCGAAAGTTAAGGGAACTGGAAAAGAAACTGGAAGAACTGCTGGGTCGTAAGAGCGGGGGCATGCCCCCTTCCTGACCTGCGAATTTGCGACCTGCGATTTGCGAACCGGGAACTTGCTACCTTACATCACCAGGTCATGATTGAAAGGCTTCCAATCTTCGACCAACGACTCAAGGGTATCCAGCTCAAGGTTGGGAAGGGGGCATGCCCCCGCTGGCTACGTAACCGCACCGCCATCCACGATCACAACTTCACCATTCATAAAACTGTTCCGGTCGCTGACCATGAATGCTGCATACTCCGCCAGTTCTTCCGGCCGGCCTGCACGTCCGGCTGAAGCCCAGAAATGATGCATCTCCAGCAGACGTTGCGGCAGCGCCTGGGCCAACTCAGTGTCAAAAATTCCTGCAGCGATCGCATTCACTTTGACGCCAAACGTGCCCGCCTCGCGCGACAAGCATTTCGTAAATCCAATCATCGCCGCTTTCGAAGTCGCGTAATGCACCGCTGTCGGCAACGCCCTGATGGCGCCAATCGAAGTGATGTTTAGGATGCTTCCCTTCCGCTGCCGGATCATCTGCTTGTAGATGGGTTTTGTTACAGCGAAAAGGCTGCCGACGTTTGTATCGATCACTTCATCCCATGCCCGATCAGTCGTCGTCGCAAAGTTATCGCCGCGATTGATGGCCGCATTGTTTACCAGAATATCTATGCCGCCCCATTTTTCAACAATCTCGCGCACAAGTTTTTTCAAACCAAGCCGATCGGTGACAGAAATCTTAAAGCTCAGCGCGCGCCGTTGAAGCGTCTCGATTTTCGTCACCATTTCCGTGGCGAGATCATCGCGCGAGTTGTAATTGAAGGCCACGTCCGCGCCTTCGCGCGCGAAGACTTGACAGAGAGCGGCGCCGATTCCGCGCGTACCTCCGGTTATGAACGCGCGCTTCCCTTCCAGCAATAAACTCACAGGCGAATTAGTCTCCTAAAAAGCCCGCTTCTCATTCAACAAGCGGGCTAAGCTTTTTGAGTTTTCTCAAATCTTGAATTTGAGATCTCATAACATCTTGTCGTTTTGCCGGGAAATTAAACTCTTAAACGCAGGAACAGTCAAACGGGTGGTCAGGCGGAGACGGCTTCAGCCAGCACGACTTCTTCCGCGGTTTCGGTTGAAGCGGGAATGAGCGCAGTGATCTCTTCAACAATGTGTCGCGTGGCATTGGGAATGGCCAGGCCTATGGTCGCGGCGCGCAGGGCCGAGTAATGTGCCGTGTCTTCAACCATGCGACGCACCACCGGGACAATATCGCCCGCACGTCGCAGCAGTATCCCGGCGCCACGTTTTACGATCAGGCTCGCGGTCGCTGCTTCCTGCGGCATGGGTTCAGTAATCGCATCACCGATAATTGGCAAGCGGCAGGCGAAGGCTTCAAAAGTTGTCAGGCCGCCAAGTTTAGAAATCATGACATTTGCCGCGCCCATCAACTCTTCGACGTGTTCCGAGTAGCCAATCACCTTAATGGGAAACGACGCGTCCCGGGCCAGCGACTCAGCATCGGCTCTCAAGGTTTCGTTCTTGCCCGCCAGAAAAATCGCCTGCACTTCCAATTGCCCGCGCACCAGCTCGCGGAAGATCTGCGGGATGTTGCCGCCACCTTCCCAACCAGCGTTCACGAAAACTGTGAACTTGTCAGGGTCGAGACCAAGCGCCTTGCGCGCCGCCTGCGCTGCCTCTTCGCCGGGATAAGCAAACTTTGGATGCACGGGCATGCCGGATATCTTGATGCGCTGGGGATTGATGCCGTAATCGATCAACTGTCGCCGCGCCTCGTCACTGGCTACCAGGTAAAGCGTGACATCGTCGCAAGCCCAGCCTTTCCAAAAACCGTAATAAGGATCGGTGACAACGGAAACGAGCGGAATGCGGTCGGCGAGTTTCAGCTCTTTCAGCACGCGCGCAAAGATGTGTTGCGTTAGCGGGTGAACGCTCACCACCACATGAGGGCACCAACGCTCAAAAAGTTCTCTGATAAACCCGATGCAGCGTTTTTGAAAGAACTCCCGAGTCTCCGGGCGAAAGCGGTTGACGCACCAATAGAGATACTTCATCCAGTGCTGACGGTTGCGCAGCAGCCAGTTGTAAAGGTTGACCATCCTGGCGGTGATCGAGTGGGACTCTTCAACCGCTTTTACGACGCGCACTGCGTAGGACTGGCCATCGAAAAACTTCTGCACGCCGGCAACAATCGCCGCCGCAGCGGAACGATGTCCGCCACCGGTGTCAGAAGAGATGATCAGGATTTTGGGAATGCGTTGCGACATTAAATCGATTGGTCTTTGGTCTTTGGTCTTTGGCTTTCGGTTTACGATTCACGATTTACGATTCACGCCCTGACCGTCACGCCTTCCGCTTCCGGATGCAAGCGGTCCATCTCTTTCCGCGCCTTCTTCATTTCCTTTTCCAGTTTTTTGATTTGGATCAAGTGGCCGGGATTGAAAGGCAGCGACGGGTAATAGCTATTCGATTCATGGGTGCAGAAACAACCGTCGGCGGCTTTCTTGCGCCGCTCTTTCATGGCCGGGGACAGCCAGAGCTTTTGAAAGTCCCAATCAAACTCGCGCAGGTTTCCGATGGGCGCCAGGTTCTCGCAAGACGAAACCGTGCCTTCATCGTAGATAACGCCCCCGGCGGTTCCAGCGTAACAGGTCATTTGCGCTTGCTGGGTTTCCTGCGTCTTCGCAATCAAGCCGTGCATGTAAATGTCGATAGCGGCTTTGAAGAAACCGGCGTTGCCGCCGTAGTTGTTCTTAAGCGCGGCGTGACGCGAATCGTCGTCAATCATGGTTGCGAGTTTCGCGTAACGGGAATGATCGATTTCGAGCTCAATGGGATCGGCTGATGGCGGACGAATGTAGTTGAAGTTAACTTTGTCCGGACGAAGGTCATACTTCAAAAAGTCGTACCACTCAAAAATCGTGTCCTGATTCGAATTCATGAAGCAGGTGCACGTCTGAATGTCGAGTTTGGGAAATTCTTTTTTGATCGTCTGGAGCTGGCGCGCCGTATCGATCGCAATATCCCATGAACCCTCTTTCTGCCGAATCTTCTCGTGCTGATGTTTCAACCCATCAATGCCGAGCGCGACCGTCACGTTCAGATTAGGGCACTCTTCGAGTATCCGGGTGATGTCAGGAAAGATTCGTTTCTGAATCTGACCATTGGACATGATGTAGATCGATTCGAGTTTGTTGTTCGTGTAGAAAGCCTTCGCAATTTCCGGCAGGTCTTTGCGTGTGAACGGTTCGCCACCGGCCAAAATTAGAACGCCAAGATTGCCGCCCAACGTCTCGGAAATTCTTTCAATCTCGTGCGTCTTCATCTGCAGCTTTTTGCGCGGGCGATCGTCCAGCTCGTCCGTGAAAAAGCAATGGGTACACCGCATGTCGCAGACCGAAGTCACCAGAATGTTCAATAAAATTGGCGAAAACGGCTGGCCGACAGCCAACTTCGCATAACGCTTTAAAAGCTCTTTTGTCGTAAAGTCCATTTCAACCTCAATTAATAACGCGCATCCTTTGATGCGAAATGAAGATTAACAGATAAGACCTTTTAACGTAACCCGAATTCCCTGACTGTAAAAGTTTTGTAATTGCGTTTGTGGCATAGACTTTAGGAGTCTCTGAACAAGTTGGTGAAAAGTTTTCACTGAAGGCCCGCGAAGCGGGCTCAATACAAATTGTTCATTGCCTTGATCGGAGGTTCCTTTAGTTAGTGGCATAGACTTTAGTCTGTGTCGCTCTCAGCAATCACAGACTATGCTACTCAGAAGATGCTAAGAAACTCCGGCGCGTTCGCTGCGGCTGGGAATACCCAGGGCGCGCATTCGCCGGTAGAGGTGGCTGCGGTCAACGCCCATCAGTTCCGCCGCGCGGGAAACGTTCCCCTCGGCTTCGTCCAATTTCCTTTGAATGAACTCACGATGATAAGCGTCGGTCGCTTCTTTAAAGGACGGGAATCTAAACGAGGTGGCAGGCGCTTCGTCTTTTCCGTGCGGCGGCAGATCGGCGGCCATGACTTTGATTCCCGGGTTCATGATTACGACTCGCTCAATCGTGTTTCTTAACTCACGCACGTTGCCCGGCCAGGAATAGTTTTGCAGCTCTTCAATTGCATCAGATTCAAACTGCTTGGGAATCTTTCCGTAAGCTTGCGAAAAATTCTGGTTAAAGAAATCAACCAACAGCGGCAGGTCTTCAAGCCGTTCTCGCAGCGGCGGCAGCTCAAAAGGAATTACGTTAAGCCGGTAAAACAGATCCGGGCGAAACTTTCCCTGTTCGATCTCCGCGTCCAGACGTTTGTTGGTAGCCGCAATCACCCGCACATCCACTTTCACTGAATTTCCGCTACCCACCGGCTCAAACCGTTGCTCCTCGAGCACGCGCAAAACCTTGGCCTGGACGTTGGCGCTCATGTCGCCAATCTCGTCGAGAAAGAGTGTCGCGCCGTCAGCCAACTCAAACTTGCCCTTTTTCGCCGAGGTGGCGCCGGTGAATGCGCCCTTCACATGGCCGAACAGTTCGGACTCGATGAGCTCTTCCGGTATGGCGGCGGAATTAACTTCAATAAAGGGATCGCCGGCGCGGCGCGATTTGGCGTGAATGGCGCGCGCTACCAACTCTTTACCGGTGCCCGACTCGCCGTAAATCAAGACCCTTCCGTCGGTGGGCGCGACTACTGCAATCTGTTTGCGCAACGCGCGCATCGCCACTGAGTCGCCCACCATCTTGTATTCGTGCGCCAGTTCGGCTGACATCTCCGCATTCATCAGTTCCAGGCGCTGTTGCTTCAGCGCATTGCGCACAGTCAGCAATGTCTTTTCCAGGGAGAGGGGTTTCTCGATGAAATCAAAAGCGCCAAGCTTGGTGGCCTTAACCGCTGTCTCCACGTTGCCGTGCCCGGAAATAATTACGACTGCAGCATCCGAACCGGCGGCTCGCAATCGTCGCAGCGTTTCCAGGCCGTCGATTCCCGGCAACCAAACGTCGAGCAACACGCAACTGTACGCGCGCTTTTCGAGAGCACTGAGACACTCTTCGCCGGTCGCGACCGCCTCGACAGCGAATCCCTCATCTTCCATCACTCCACGCAACGTGTCGCGAATGCCGGGTTCGTCGTCAACAATGAGAATTGAATGCATCGTCGGTCAGTGGTTAGTAGTCAGTGATCTGTGATCAGTGGTCAGTCTTTGGTCTTTGGTCTTTGGCTTTCTGTCTGCCGTCTGCCGTCTGCCTTCTAACCGCCCACAGCCGGAAGTTCAATAACAAACTTGGCCCCGCGTGGATAGTTAACTTCGGCACGGATGCGCCCGCCATGCTCCAGAATTATGCGCTGCACAATAGCCAGACCCAGCCCAGTGCCTTCGCCGCGCGTCGAAAAGTAGGGCTGAAACAATCTTTGAAAGTCGGTCGGCCGAATCCCGTGGCCGGTATCAGTAACTTCGGCAGTCAAAAGACTACGCTGCGTGTCAAAGTGTGTCGTGATAGCGATGCGCTTTTCGCCCTCCACATTTGCAAGCGCGCTCATCGCATTGTCGATCAAGTTTACAAAAACTCGCCGCAACTGTTCTCGATCCAACATGGCTGCCGGAAGTTGTTCGTCAAGTACGGTCCCAATCGTCACCCCATCGAGCCGCTCATCGTAGAGTGAAACTGCCTGACGCGCGACTTCATTCAAATCTGCCAGTTCCGGTCGAGCGAGGGGCAGGCGCGCAAAGTGTGAGAACTCATCGACCATCGCTTTCAGCCCGGCAACTTCACGAGTAATCGTCTCCGTGCATTCGTCGATTACTTCGGCCACGTGCTTTTCTTCGGCTGCGCGACTGCCGTTCGCATTCGATCCGTTTTGTGATCCGTTTTGTTCGCTGCTGCGCCGGTAGCTTTTGGCAATGCGTTCTGCCGAAAGTTGGATCGGAGTTAATGGGTTCTTGATCTCGTGGGCCATGCGCCGCGCAACTTCGCTCCACGCAGCAGCCTGCTGCGCTGCGAGCAGTTCCGACAAATCTTCGACGACCAGGACAACGCCTCGTTTTTCCGCACTGACCGCTCGCAAAGCCGTCGCCGTCAGTGCGACCGGAAGCATTTGTCCGTTGCTCGCGCCCGCCAGTTGGGCCTGCTCGCTTGCCTGCCCCGTGCGTCGCGCGCGCCGTACCAATCGATCCATCACGCGCCAGTTTTCTGCTGCAATTAATTTCTCAAGACGCTGTTCGCCGCCGGTCGGCGCTTGTAGATTCAACATGCGGGTTGCTGCGGCATTAATCGTTGTCACTTGATCATTCTCGTCAAGCGAAACCACGCCGGTCGACAGCGACTCAAGCACCGTTTCAATGTAGTCGCGGCGTTCCTCCAAGGTTAGATTTTTTTCGCGCAACGCGGCCGAGCCCGCTTCGATCCGCGAGCGGTTGTCTTCAAGCTGAGACGTCATCTGATTAAACGAGTCTGCCAACAGCGCCAACTCATCTTCAGCGATCGTACTCACCCGGTGACTGAGGTTGCCGCGGGCAATTTCGTCCGATGCTTCAGCAAGCGCCTTGATCGGCGTCGCGATTCCGCGCGCGAGATAGATTGCCACCCAACTGGATACAAATAACAACATCAACGTCATCAATCCCAGCGTGGACAAACCAAGCAGGCGTACTCTACGCTGCCGTTCTACCAGTTTGCGATACTCGCCCCGCGAACCCGTTATTCGGTCATTCAAATCATTAGTCGCGCGCCGCTCCGGCACCACAATCAACTGATTGCCGCCGGCAAGCGGAATGGCCACCGCGTCAAAGTCTTTGCCATCAGCCAGGCTGTAGTCGTCACCCTTCAACAAGCGCGCTTTACCAAGAAGTTGATCCAGTTCCGAATTCTCGGCGTCGGTTAGTGGCCCAGCGCTTCGCGCTCGCACCTGACCATTGGTATCAACAATTTCAACCGCCGCCAGTTGTCCGTTCGCCACCACTCTGTCGAGGGTCTGTTGTCTTTCAGGATCTGATTGCGGATTCAAGACGGCGGCGAGTAGCGCCGCCGTATCGCGCAGGCTGCGCGTCTGCGCATCGACAGCGTCGCGCTGCACCTCCTGCGCTTCGTTAACTACCCGCTCAGGCAAACTTCCAAACCATTTCTCAAGCGAGCGATTCAGGAACAGATAAGAGAACGAGGCCATCGCGATGATCGGAAGAAAACTGATCGCAATGAAGTAGATCAACAGACGGGTCTTGATTTTGGAACCGAGTTGACGCTCGTGCCGCTCTCGTCGCAACTTCAGCAAGTTGCGCACGAAAATGAACGAGAAAACTACGAAGGCGACAAAGTTGAGTGTAGACAGCGCATAAAGCAGAACCGTGTCCGCCGCGGTATCTGGCGGAATGATGGTCCATAACCACAACTGCTGAGAAATAATAATTGCCAGCAGCACCAGCACCGTTATGCCCAGGCCCCACAGCAGAATTCTGCGCCGTCGTTTCAATTTGGCGGGCTTTACAGCTTCATGGTTTTCGTGGTGATTACTCATGCGGGAAGTGGCCCAAAGTTTAACATAGGGCAGTAGCACAGGCATTGCTGCCGTCGTAGGTTGAGTGGGATCGCAGGTTCAAGAGACAGATAACATTTTCCATTTATCATTTGGCATTTTTCATTTTCCATTTGAAGAGTGGCGACCAAGCCCTCCGGACTTTCCACGTGAGTATTTGCTAAGCTTCGTCTAGAATCTGCGCGCTCTTCCAGACTTTCCGGCCTATACATCAATGGACGCAAAACAAATCTTTATTAATTCGGTTGGCCGCCTGCGTAGCGGCTGGCGAGTCTTAATTTTTATCGTCGTCTATGTCGCCCTGCTTTTTTTGCTGAGCACGCTGGTTCGGGTTGGCTACGCAGTGGGTTTACAAATTGCGCCCGGTCGCAACCTTGGCGGCTTTACAGAGGATTTGATATTTCGACTGATACTGCTTGGGTCGGCATTGCTGGCAGGTTATCTATGCAATCGTTGGCTGGAAGGTTTGCCGTGGCGTGCACTCGGCCTAACGCTGCACGCGCGCTGGTGGCGTGACTTCATTATCGGTTCGTTGATTGGTGTGGTGTCACTCGCGTTCGCTACCGCGATTGCGGCAGCGGCAGGTGGACTTCGCTTCACAGCCTCGCCGCGAACAATGCTGTTGCAGGTGGTCCAGACACTTCTGATGTCAGGAGTGCTTTTCATTTTTGCAGCACTCGCTGAAGAAGCTTTGTTCCGAGGCTACCCGCTGCAAACACTTGCACGAGCGAAGTTGGCATGGTTGGCGGTGCTATTAACTTCCGTTCCTTTCGCCGCGATCCATTTGCAAAATCCCAACGTCGTAAAAGGATTTACTTTTATCAACACGGCGCTGGCGGGCGTTTGGTTGGCGATTGCGTATTTGCGCGCGCGCAGTTTGTGGCTACCGCTCGGTGCTCACTGGGCGTGGAATTGGGCGCTGGGATCTCTTTTCGGTTTGCCCGTCAGCGGCATTACCACCATCGCGCCCAATCCCCTGTTGCATGGAACTGATCTTGGCCCGGCCTGGCTGACTGGCGGAAGCTATGGCATCGAGGGCGGAGTCGCCTGCACGATTGCCCTGATCGTTTCGACAGTCTTCATTTGGAGGATGAGATTTGTTTCGGCGACGCCGGAAATGAACGATTTGACTTCAAAAGAAAACCCGGTTGTAACAAAGTCTTCCATCTCAATCACACCGTAAGTTGCATAATCCGGCTTTGCACAAAAGTATTTCGGCCCCGCAAAAAGAGAGTGGGCAAGCCCGCCTTCCTAACCTCGAGCTGATCAGAGTTGAGGAGTGATCGCCGCCGGAAAGACTTTCACGTGAAAGCAATTGCTCAACTCCAAGAGTCTCGAGGTCGGGAAGGTGGGCTTGCCCCCGCTCTTAGTGGGCCTAACACTTTTGTGCAAAACTCTTAATACTTACAAGATCTCTTGTTATCGCTGTTCGATTGGAATGTAGGTCAGGTCGCGCTGGCCAACGTATTCAGCGCGTGGGCGGATGAGTTTGTTGTCCGCGTATTGTTCAAGGATGTGGCCGGTCCAACCACTAATGCGGCTGACGGCGAAGATGGGCGTGTAGAGGTCGAGCGGAATTCCCATCATGTAGTAAGTCGAAGCTGAGTAGAAATCAACGTTCGGGAAAAGACCTTTTTCGCGCATGATCACTTCCTCAACCTTGCGCGACATTTCATACCACTTCGAATCACCCGCAGCTTCGCCCGTCTCTTTCGAAAACTTTCGCAGGTGAGTGGCGCGCGGGTCTTCAGTTTTATAAACAGCGTGCCCGAAACCCATGATCTTTCGTTTCTCAGCAAGCGCCTTCTTGATGTAAGGCTCTGCGTTTTCCACCGCGCCAATTTCCAGCAGCGTTTTCATCACGTTTGTGTTGGCACCGCCGTGCAACGGCCCAGAGAGCGCTCCGATAGCAGCGGTCACCGCTGCGTACATGTCGGCCAGCGTTCCGGCTACCACGCGCGCGGTAAAAGTTGAAGCGTTGAGTTCGTGATCGGCATGCAGTATCAGGCAAACGTCGAAGATGCGCGCGTCACGCTCGGACGGGCGTTCGCCCTTCAACTGGTAAAGAAAGTTCGCGGCAATATTTAACAAACCCGCCGGCGGTACTGGCTCAAGTCCGCGCCGAATGCGATCGGCGCCTGCTACCAGCGTAGAAAACTGGGCGGTCAGTTTAATCGCGGTTTTGACACTTGCTTCACGTGAGATGTTTCGCGCGTCGCGATCGTAAAACTCCATTGCCGACACTGCGGTCCGTAATACGTCAATAGGATCCGTATCGCGCGGAAACTGCTTGATTAAGGCAATCACTTCGCCTGGCACTTCGTACGCAGCGCGGAGCGATCGTTCGAGTGCGGACAGTTCGGAAGAAGTAGGCAATCGCTTGTTCCATAGGAGAAATATGACTTCCTCGAACGTTGAATGCTCGGCGAGATCGTGAATGTTGTAGCCCTGGTAAATCAGTTCGCCTTTTTCGCCGTTCACATCCGAGATCGACGAAGTAGCAGCGGCAACTCCTCTGAGTCCCGCTGCGGAAGTACCGGCCGGCGCATTTGCTTTTGTAGTCATAAATTTTTCGGTGGCCCGAAGATAACAAACGACAGCGATTGGTGACAAGCGAGCGTTAACTCAGTAAAGCTGGTCTTCCTGTGTCATGAGGTCAGTACCACCTCGCGGTAGCGGGTGGGTGTCGTGATTGCCGATTGTCAATTTCCAATTGCCGATTGCTTCTATCACGACGTGCCAGTGACAATCGACAATTGGCAATCGGCACTGGCAAGAATCCACCCGCTACCGCAGGCGGTACTGACCTCATGACACAGCGTAAGTCTTAACTGTGCGTCGCCGTCACGGAATCGCCGCGTTTCACGTCCAGAAGTTTGGCGGCAGACTGATTTTTAACCGCGATTTCTAGAAAGCCGGCGCTTCCCCAAGTACAAAACACATTGTTCTCGCGCGTCTCTTCAGCAAAGAAACGGCGCAGCGTGTCAACTTGTTGGCCCTGAATCGTCAAGCGAAATCCGTCATCGATCGTCTT
This sequence comes from Blastocatellia bacterium, assembly GCA_013697915.1. Taxonomy (GTDB): domain Bacteria; phylum Acidobacteriota; class Blastocatellia; order Pyrinomonadales; family Pyrinomonadaceae; genus PSRF01. The sequence goes on from JACCVY010000240.1 coordinate 75,486, forward strand.
GTCCGTCAATTCACGTCGCGTGATGTTTGTGACGCAGTTGCCGAAGTGATCGATGTGAATTACTCGTCCGGAAATTAAGCCATCAGGCGACACTCCGGATTCCAATCCTGGCAACCGAACACAGCCATTAACTTCAACGCCCAGTTTTTTGGGAGCGACTCCGCGGGCAAGCGCGGCCGCGACGGGCGCGAATACGTCGCGGCCTTGGAATGTGTCGCTAACCGGATGGCGAAAGTACTTGGGATTACTAAGGTGAAAAACCCGCGGTCTTGCCCGGTCGCAAACATAACTAAAAATCCCATTGTCAGGTCCTATGAAAGATTGGCCATTCGCTTGAATCAAAAGCGGTCGGCGGTTCGATCCAACACCCGGATCGACGACGGCAAGGTGAATTGTGCCTTTCGGAAATGCACTATGCGCAGCCAAAAGAGTGAACGCTGCGGCTTCAATATCCTGAGCTGGAATGTCATGCGTTATGTCGATGATCTGCGCCGAGGGATGATAAGAAAGGATCACGCCTTTCATCGCGGCGACGAAGTAGTCGGCGTTTCCGAAATCAGTAAGCAACGTAATCGGCGGCTTGGTGCGAGCGCCGCGTGCCGCAGACGTAATAACGCGGAGACTTGATTCTTTCGAACCACGCCTCCGCGTCTTTGTCTGCCGCGACTTTTTGGTCGCGCCCGTTTTTAGTTTTTTACCCGAGGCACTCTTCACTGGATACGGGTTTCATTCCCTGTGCGAATCTTCAGTTGCTGACCGCGCTCAAGACGCAACTCTTTGCCACGGCTGGTTAGCACGCCGGCTGTCCCGACTGAGCCACCAATCGCTGCACCAATCGCCGCGCCGTGCCCGCCGCCGAGAATCGCGCCGATTATTGCGCCAACGCCGGCGCTGGCGCCCACCTTGGTGACGGTGTCTTTCGTATTGTCTCGTCCCTTTACGCCGCCCTCGGAATCAACAGTTCCGCTATCGCTGTTACCCATGTCCACGATTTCGATCACTGAGGCGTTGAACGCACTGGTGCGGCCGTCAACCGTGCGGATCGAATCGAAAGAGAGTTGCAACTGCGCCGAGCCTTTTACTTTTCCCGCACGCTTGACGCGCGAAACGCGGCCTTCAATGATTGCTCCGGCAAACTCGTTGGGGCTGGTAACGCGAGCCTGAAACGGATCGCCCTGCCGGCTTACGTCCGTTGAAACACTGGACTGCAACTCAACCACCAGCACCGAGTCACGCGGAATAAACAGCGGTCCATTATTTACCGGTCCTGTGTTGGACGTGTTCGTGTTGCTTTGCGTAGTGTCCGGTCTGTTATTCGTTGTGTTGTCCGGCGTCGAATCAACTGTGCCACGCCGGCTGAGACCGGTCGGAATTGAAGAATTGAAATTGCCGCGATCGTAACCGGTGGCATACCCAGCTTCGAAACCTTGCTGATAACCGTCCTTGTAATCTTCCAGCGTGCCCCAGGCCTGATTGTAGGTGCGGTCGGCGGCTTGGTACTCGTTCTTGTTTTGATAATCGCGCGGAGCGTGGTCGGCAACGTCGCGAAAGCCTGCGTTGTAACCGTCGGAATAGCCGGTTCGATAACCTCGTTCGAGCGCGGTCGACTGCGTTTGGGAAACAGACGCCGAGGCGTTCGACGTTACCGCCGCCAGTGAGATCATCCCTAGCGAAAGCAGAGCAAGAATCGAGAACTTGAGATATTTCATTTTGTTGTTCCTTCCAAAGATTTACGGCGAATCGGCCGCCGCAGGGGTCTTGGGAGAGCCAACCTCGTGCGAACCGAATGCTACCACTGCAATGGCCCACTAACAATGCGAACGCAGCGGTTGGTTTGGCGCTCATGGCAAACAACCGTGGTTATCGTGCTTGACCACACTTTTGTGCGCGCCTAGACTCAAAACCAACGCGCTAAGCCAAAATGAGTCGCCATTCAGATGCTGAATTTATGGCCACGGTTGGCGCGCCTTAACTTCAAACATGCCTGAAAACCGCAGAGTCTATTTGGATCACAGCGCTACAACGCCGGCGGACCCGCGCGTTGTCGCGGCGATGCTGCCTTATCTCACTGAAAAGTTTGGCAATGCTTCAAGCGTACATGGCTTTGGGCAAGAGGCGCGAGCTGCGGTGGACCGCGCCCGCCGCGAGGTGGCGACGCTGATTGGCGCGAGGGCAAACGAGGTTGTCTTTGTGTCAGGCGGGACGGAAGCGAACAACCTGGCGATCCGCGGAGTTTGTGAAGCCGCTGAGGCGCATGGCAGGCACATTATCACTTCGGCCATCGAGCATTCTTCGCTGCGCGGTATTTGTGAAGCACTGGAAAAGCGCGGCTGGGAAGTGACGCGTCTGCCGGTCTATGAAAACGGAATAGTTAAGGTAGAAGACGTGCAAGAGGCTTTGCGACCGGACACGGTTTTGGTTTCAGTGATGTTGGCCAATAATGAAATCGGAACGATTCAACCAATCGAAGAAATCGGCTCACTGGTCCGGAGTGAACGACAAAAATCGCCGCGCAACATTTGGTTTCACACCGACGCGGTTCAGGCTGCGGGCCGCATGGAGCTAAATGTCGAAACGCTGGGCTGCGATCTGTTGTCGCTTTCGGCGCACAAGCTTTACGCGCCGAAAGGAGCGGGCGCGCTTTACGTTCGCCGTGGTGTTCGACTGGCGCCACAGAATCTGGGTGGACATCAGGAACGCGAACGCCGTGCAGGCACTGAAGGCGTTCCCGGCATCGTCGCGTTTGGAGAGGCTGCGAAACTTGCTCGTCAGGAGATGGACCAGCGCGCGGCACATGAAGTGCGACTCCGAAATGTTTTTGAAAAGGGCGTAAACGAACGCGTCGATGACATCGTATTCAACGGCGATCCGGCCGGACGGCTGCCACACGTTTCAAATATTTCGTTTCGTTTCATTGAAGGCGAGGGGCTGCTGATTAGTTTGGACCTTCAGGGCATTGCAGTTTCAACCGGCTCCGCCTGTTCGTCGGGAACGCTTGAGCCGTCGCCGGTTGTCATTGCGTTAGGCCGCAACGACGAACTCGCGCGCGGCGCAATACGATTCAGCTTTGGCAAAGACAATACTGAAGCTGATGTTGACTATGTGCTCGAACTCCTGCCGCGGGTTGTCGAAAAACTGCGACAACTGTCTCCGCTAAATAAACTCCGCAAACTTGAGCCGGTCTCGGTTGAATAACTGCTCGTGCCTTATTCGCAAATTTTTAAAAATCATTTCGAGAACCCGCGCAACGGCGGCGAACTCAAGGGAGCCGATGTAGTCGCCGAGGAAACAAACCCTGTTTGCGGCGATCGCCTGCGCCTCGCACTGAAAATAAATGAAGGAACGATTGAAGCGGCACGCTTTCTGGCCTATGGCTGTCCGCCGGTTCTGGTCTGCGGCTCGGCGCTAACGGAATTGATTCAGGGGAAAACTACTGAAGAGGCTTTGCTGGTAACGAGAAAGCAACTCGTCGCAGCGGTCGGCGGCCTTCCTTTAAGAAAACAACACGCCGCCGCGCTGGCGATTGAAACTCTGCGATCTGCGATCGAAAACAAAAAGAGCGGGGGCAAGCCCACCTTCCCAACCTGAGAGATTTTCCATGTCGATCTTCCCGTTTACAGTAAAAGCCATTCAATCGACAAACCTGGATCTAATTTAGAAAGTCTCGTGGTCGGGAAGGTGGGCATGCCCCCGCTGGTTCGTAGCCATTTCCGCGGGGTTCAGGGATTAGTGAGCCGCGGCCGTGTGGCTTGGGGCGAAGCGCCTTGTCGATGATATTCAGGGCCGCAATATTTTTTGGGCTCAGTGCCGAGCACAAACGTCCTGGTACGAATCACCGGACAACTTTCCACCGCTATCAACCCGGTAGTTGGATCAATATCAAGAGTAATAGTTCCTTCTAATCTTCCACTCTCATTAGTGCGAAGTTCGCTTCTTGGCTTTTTCGGCGAGGGACTAGGCGAAGGTTCAAGAGTCGTCAATGGGACGATGTCGGCCGGCTCAACTGTTGGTAACTCTTCGGGCGTCAATTCTGGCTCTGGAATCGTCTCTGCACCGTGGGGCGCTGTGCCATTAATAAAAAGTTCTATGCGCTTATCCGGATCATCCGGTGCAGCCGGGGCCCCGGTCTTTGGATTGATCGCGATTTGTTCAATGCCGGCCGGCATGGCCCAGTCGCCCTGCCATTCGGGATGTTCTGCCAGAGCAACCTGCATGAAGTCGCTCCATATCGGCAGCGCGGAATTCGCTCCAGTCAGGCCAAGTTGTGATCCATCGTCAAATCCAACCCACACGACGCACACCAAATTCGGCGTGTAGCCGGCAAACCAACCGTCTCGCGAAGTGCCTGTTTTCCCGGCGACGTTTGCTTTAAATCCACGGGCCCGCAACGGCGCTGCAGTACCGCGATTCACTACGTCCTTCATAAACGAGGTCATCACATAGGCAACGTCCGGATGAAACACTTCGTTTTTTTGTGGCGTGGGCGCAGCGATGGTCACGCCCGTCCCGGTGGTGATGCGATTAATTGCGATGGGCGTAGTGCGCGTGCCGAGGGTGGCGAACGCGGTGTAGGCGGAGGAGACTTGCAGCGGCGTGGCTTCACTGGTGCCGAGCGCCATCGCCGGATAGGCGTGCGCGGGCTTGGGCAGCCCTGCCTTTGCGGCCAGATTCATGACACGCCCAATTGTCACTTCCATGGCCACGTCAACCGTCACTACGTTCAAACTATGGACCAGCGCGTCGCGCAGCGTGACGGGCGCATGTGAATACTTGTCGCCAAAGTTACCGGGGGAATATTCCTGATTGTCGTAAGTGAATGTCTTTGGTTCGTCAACGTAAGTCGTCGCCGCGGTGATAACCCGAGGAACAGGATCGTAGGCAGTGTTGAGCGCGGTCGCATAAACGAACGGTTTGAACGATGAGCCCGGTTGCCGCAGCGCATCAGTGACTCGATTGAGCTGGCTCTTGGCATAATCGCGTCCGCCAACCATCGCCACAATTTCTCCGGTCTTCGCATTCATCGCGACCAGCGCCGCTTGCAGCGTTCCGGGGGCAAAACGTTTCGCTTCAATCTTATCGAGAGCAGCGAGTTGTTTTGTAACAGCGGCGTAAGCGGCGCGCTGCAAATCAAGATCGATGGTTGTATAAATTCGCAGATGCTCGGCCGCGCCTGGCCCGGCAATGATGTCGCCAAGCTGACTCTGGACGTAATCAGCAAAATACGGCGCGTCAGAGATATCAATGCGCCCCTTTGTAGCCGCCACTTGCAGCGGCTGCGCCTTCGCCTGGGCTGCTTCGTCGGCCGTAATCGCGACGGTTTCCGCCATGTTATCCAGCACCTGATTGCGCCTTGCCGTGGCCGTGTCGAGGTCGTGATACGGATTGTAGCGGTTAGGGCTGCGTATCAATCCGGCAAGAAAAGCGGACTCGGGAAGAGTCAGATTAGTGACGTCCTTGTTGAAATATGCGTCCGCCGCTTCGCCAAAACCATTTATCGAAAAGCCCGATTGTTGGCCCAGGTAAACCTGATTCGCATAGAGCGCGAATATTTGCTCTTTCGACAGGCGCGTCTCGAGAATGATCGACATGTAGGCTTCGGCAACTTTGCGTCGCAACGTTCGCTCCGGCGACAGCAGCAGGTTCTTGACCAATTGTTGAGTGATGCTGGAACCACCCTGCCGCGCGATCGGCGAATTGGGATCAGAATCGTAGCGCCGCACCAGCGCGCGCAGGATGCCGCGAAGGTTTACACCGTGATGTTCGAAGAAAGATCTGTCCTCAGTTACCACGATCGCCTTCACCAGATGAGGCGGCAGATCGTTATAGCCGACGATCTTCCGTTTAGATCGATCGCGACCTGTTACTGAGCTGATCAGTTGCGGTTCAAGCCAGGCTTTATCCAATTTTGCGTTGGTGTCGAGGTCCGAGATCCCGCTGACTGCTTTTCCGGTTCGCGCAAACTGGACGCGCACGTGCTGAAACTGCCGCTGGCCGTCGACGACGTTGCTGTCGCTTGGTTCAATTTCCACTGCGCCGTTGTTTACAGTATAACGACCCCGAGCTTTGTCCGCCTGTTGGGCTTTTTCAACGTAACCCGCGCCCTTCAAAAGTTCCAACAGTTGATCCTCAGTGATTGCCTGGCCCACGTGGAGCTGCTTTGGCGCCGCGTAGATTCCGGCGGACCGCGTGAAGACTTCGCCTTTCAATAAATTGTCGATGCGTCCGGAAAAAACAGTCCAGTAGTAAATCAAAAATCCAAAAACGATGATGGATATCGCGGCGAGCGGAATGATTACCGGCGGACTGAGCAGGCGCCGCAGCACGCGACGGCCAAAACTGGGATCAGGTTGCGCGTAAGCTACGATGCGAGATTGGCCTCGGGGATCCTTTCCCGGTCTAACTCCGGGTGGCTTTCCTTCAGGTGGGTATCTTACTGGCATAAGAACAGGCGATAGACCTCGCTGGTCCAGTTGTGCTTCGGGCTGTGGTCAGTCGTCCATCCTCGTGGCTCAAATGCTAACCTCTCGCACTCAAGGTGTCCACTTGATTGACAGCCTAAGTGTCTTTAGCTAACGTCCAAAGTCCAATTGCGCTTAGATGCGATCAGTAACTTATGAGTCTATCGCCAACGCGAAGGCCTTCGCTTACCGGGAACGATCGCCGCATCCTCTTTGCCCTGCTGGCCGTCATAGTTGCCATGGGTTGCGGGGCCATCGGCTTCCATCTAATTGAAGGCTGGTCGATACTTGATAGCCTGTATGCGGCGGCGCAAACTGTCACCACGGTCGGCTACGGCGATGTTACGCCGGCAACTCGTAACGGTCGATTGTTTGCGATGGTTTTCATGCTGGCCGGCGTTGGTGTTGTGCTATATGCGCTGACGGCGACCGTGCATGCGATAGTGCAGTCGGAGTTGGTGGCCACCTTCGGCGAGCGGCGACAGTCGAGAAAAATGAGCAAGTTAAGAAATCATTTCATCGTTTGCGGCGCGGGACGTGTGGGCTCACATCTGGTGCGGAGTCTGCTGAATGGTAATGAAACTTTTGTTGTCATCGAAAGAGATCCCCAACGAGTGGCGGACCTAACCGCACTGGGCGTAACGGTGCTGGTGCGCGACGCGACGTTGGAAGAGACTTTACGAGAAGCTGGCGTTGAGGTAGCGCGCGGCCTTGCGTCATGCTTGCCGGACGATGCTGATAACGTGTATGTCGTGCTTACCGCCCGCGATTTGAATTCGAATCTACACATCGTCGCGCGCGCGGCTGAAGAGCAGGCAGAGGCAAAGCTGATTCGCGCGGGCGCCAATCGAGTGGTGGCGCCAACGATCATCGGCGGTCACCGCATGGCGATGGCGCTGACCAAGCCCGCAGTCGACGATTTTATCGGCTCAATCACTGCCAACAAGCTGGAGCTGGCATTTGAAGAACTCAAGGTTGATCCAGCATCGCGGTTGGTCGGGCAGAAACTGAGCGAAACGAATATTCGTTCCGAACTGGACATCGTCATCGTCAGTATCCAGCGCGCTGATGGTCAAATACTTTTCAACCCGAGCGGCGACGCGGTTATCGGCAGCGGAGATGTTCTCATCGCCATTGGTCATTCAGAATCGTTAATGAAACTGGACGCTCTGGCTAAAGGCCTGGCGGTTAATTTGGTTTAGATGAAAATTCTCGTTACCGGCGGCAGTGGTTATCTGGGCACACACGTCTGCCGCTTCTTCAATGCCGATGATTTCTCGCGGCGCACCGGCCACGACATCCTTGACGACGAAGACGTCCGAGCGGTGGCTGACTATGACGTCGTAATTCATCTCGCCGCACATCTCGACAAGGACCCCCAAGCAGCCGAACTCTGTTTTCGGACTAATGCCGAAGGCGCGGCGAACGTAGTAAAAAATCTCAAGCCCAACGCTGCATTTATCTACGCGTCGACCAAGGACATTTACGGTTCACACGCAAACTTACATGCTCAGGTTTCGGAAAGTTGTGCAACTGACTACTGCGGCCAAACCGCGTTAGAGTGGTCAAAACTGATTGGCGAACGCTATGTTGAATATTTCGCGCGCCGCAATGACGTACGCGCCTGTATTTTCCGCATGTCGACTGTTTACGCCCGCCCTTCCGACGGCAATGAATCCGGTTTTGTGACGCATTATGTCGAATCCGTTAAACGTGGGCAGCCCATTCATCTTCCTTTAGACGGCCAGCCCATACGCGACATTCTGCACGTTGACGACTTTTCCCGGGCTTGCCAGGCGTTCATCGACTCGGCGCATACTTCGGGTTTGTATAATGTCGGCGGCGGAATGCAAAACTCGGTGGGCTTGAGAGAACTCGTCACCATGGTTGGCAAGCAAATTGAACTTGAGCCGGTGATTGTTGATGCAGGTCCGTTGCCGCCGAATGTTCCCGTTCGCTATGTTTCGGATTTGACGAAAATCCGCGAACAGCTTGGCTGGGAACCACAGATAGGAATCGCGGAAGGACTGCGCGGTCTCTTGTAGGTGTGTTTGAGTACAATATAAGTCACAAGCAAAAATAAGATTTACCATTTACCATTTGAGTTTCTCATTTTTCATTCAGGAGGTTTGAGCACTTCCTTCGTGGATTCGATCCTAGTTCGTCTAACGAAATGAAAAATGAGAAATGTCAAATGGTAAATGGTAAATCTTCCTTAAGAAGCTAGTCAGGATGAACTCAACCGACCCCAAGCAAATTAGGCGAATCATCGTCCGAGGCACCAACTGGGTTGGAGATGCGATGATGACTCTGCCTGCGTTGCGCGAGTTGAGACGGTTGTTTCCTGAGGCGCACATCACGCTTGCTACTCGTTCCTGGGCGAAAGGTTTATTCATCGGCGCCGAGTTTATTGATGAAATGCAAATTCAGGATGGGCGGGGGCTACGTTCTTTTTTTCAGCAGGTGCGCGCCTGGCGAAAAGGTCAGTTTGATCTGGCGGTGCTGTTAACTAATTCTTTCGCATCGGCCCTGGTTGCGGCTGTTGCGAGAATTCCTGTGCGAATTGGTTACGCAGCTGACGGTCGGGCGAGTTTGCTTACGCATCCGATCGACTTGCCGGAATGGCGCAGCACTAAGCACGAAGTTTTTTATTATCTGAAGATAATTGCCGGGCTCGAATGGATCTTTACCGGGCAGCAGACTTTTCTCGACGTCCAACCCGATGCTTCGCTCGAAGTTTCCGACGTTCGCAAGAATGACGCGCGCTATCTTCTAGGGCGTCAGGGTATCGCTGAAGACCGGCCGGTAATTGCGCTGTGTCCCGGCTCGATAAACAGTCGCGCCAAACGCTGGCCCGCGGAAAGCTACGCCGTGCTCGCCGATCGCTGTATCGATACGCTGAGGGCCCAGATACTGCTGGTGGGTTCGAAAGAGGAACTGGAAGTTTCGCGGCAAGTCGCCGATCGCATGCATAACAAGCCCATTGTGCTGACGGGCCAAACCGACATTGCTGAGGTAGTCGCGGTGCTCAGCATCGCTGATCTGTTGATTACTAACGACACGGGTCCGGCACACATCGCTGCCGCACTGGGACGTCCAACGCTCGTGATTTTCGGGCCTACAAACCCCTTGACGACGCGCCCGTTTTCGCCCTTCGCGGAAATTATTCGTCATCCGCCGGACTGCGCGCCATGCATGCTACGCGATTGTCCGATTGACCATCGCTGCATGACTGCGATTACGCCTGACGACGTTTTCGCACGCGCGCGCGAAATGATGTCCGGTAAACTTCAGTTTGCCGCCTGTGACAGTTCAAGCTCATCGGCGCCGAAAAGCGACAAACTAAAGTTTGTCGGACAAGTAAAATGAACCGAGCAGTCTTCATCGATCGCGACGGCACTATCTCTGAAGAAGTTGGTTACATAAACCACCTGTCGCGCTTTCGTTTGTTTCCATATTCGGCCACCGCGATCAAGCAATTACACCAAAATGGCTACCTCGCTATCGTCATCACCAACCAGGCGGGAGTTGCGCGCGGATATTTTTCCGAAGAGATGGTCCAGGCCATTCATAAGCAAATGACTAAAGATCTTGAAGCAAGCGGCGCGGCGCTCGACGCGATTTACTATTGCGCGCATCACCCGTCTGTAGGTGAGCCTCCTTATCAGTTCGATTGCGACTGTCGCAAACCAAAGCCCGGGCTATTGTTGCGCGCCGCGCAGGATTACGACATCGACCTGAGAAATAGTTGGATGGTGGGCGATCGCTACAGCGACATAGAATTGGCGGCCAATGCCGGCCTGAAATCCGCGCTGGTTTTAAGTGGCTATGGTCGCGGTGAGTGGGAACACCAACGCGACAACTGGACCACGCAGCCCGATCTGGTTGCGGAAGATTTGTTGGCAGCCGTTAGTCGAATCGGTAATCTTGATTTGACGGCCACCTCGGGGAAAACGACTTGACAGTTGAACGAACACTCTTGCAGGAGCGACTGATCAGTATCGTCAGGCGCTTTGGCGATCGAAGGATTCTGGTGATCGGCGACTTAATTGCCGATCAGTTTATTTATGGCGCCATTGATCGCGTTTCGCGTGAAGCGCCAGTTTTCATCCTGCGGCATGAACATACCGAAACGCTTCCCGGCGGCGCGGCAAACTGCACTATGAATCTTGCCTCACTCGGGGCCGCGGTTTCATTAATCGGCATTCGCGGGGATGACGAAGCGGGTAACGCGGTGAATGAGAAGCTAAACAACGCGGGTGTCGATACCACGGGCCTGCTGGTATCAAACGTGCTGCGCACCACGACCAAAGTTCGCATTCTCGCCGGGCAGTTGCACTCGACACGCCAACAGGTGATTCGCGTTGACTACGCAGGCGAGCCATTGACGGAAACGCCCGTGCGCGAAAAACTGCGCGAGGTGGTACTCGAACAGGCGCACGGGGTCGATGCAGTAATCGTTTCCGACTATAACTACGGCGTGGCCGATGGCGAGATGGCTGCGTTTACCAGAGACGTTGCGGCGGCAAGAAAAATCCCTTTGCTGGCTGACTCGCGCTTTCGTCTGGCGAGTTTTGCGGGCTTCACTTCGGCAACGCCAAATGAAGACGAAGTTGAACAACTGCTCGGAAAACAAATCGCGAACGTCGCTGAATTGGAATCAGCCGCGGAGGAGTTGCGAGAGCAACTGGGTTATCGCGCGTTGTTGGTAACGCGCGGCGGTCAGGGAATGATGCTGCTCGAAGACGGCGTCCCGGCAATTCACATTGACGCGATAGGCTCGCACGAGCCGGTTGATGTCACCGGCGCAGGCGACACCGTCATTGCGGCCTACGCCCTCGCGCTCGCTTCTGATTCGTCTTTCCCTGATGCGGCGCGCATTGCAAACTATGCTGGCGGCTTGGTGGTCATGAAGCGGGGCACCGCGTCAGTGACACGCGAGGAGTTGGAGACTTCCGTGTTGCATTCGGAAATTTCATAACCAATGGGTGTTAACACATCGGAGACTTTGGACGCCGCCTCGCGAATTCTCGAACGCGACGCTGTCATCGCCGAAACCAGGTCGGCGAAGCAGGCGGGCCAAACGATTGTCCTCGCGAATGGTTGTTTCGACGTTTTGCACGCCGGACACATTCGATATCTGCAGGGCGCACGCGTGCTGGGTGACGTTCTGATCGTCGCTATCAATGCCGACGACCAGGTGAAGGTTCTGAAAGGAATTGGCCGTCCTATTCTGACCGAACTTGACCGGGCTGAGTTGGTGGCTTCAATCGACGCGGTTGACTTCGTAACTATTTTTGACGAGCCTACCGTCGAACAGTTGCTGCTGGCCATAAAGCCTCACGTTCATGCGAAAGGAACCGACTACACCCAAGAAACTGTTCCCGAACGCGATGTGGTACGCTCGTATGGCGGGCGCGTAGCGATCGTCGGCGATCCAAAGAATCATTCGACTTCGGAAATGCTCAAGCGCTTCAAGTAGGCCGGGCATGACTGCCGTCTCCGTTTTGGTTTGAAATGTTACTAGCGTCAATGCGCCAAGCTCTATCCATCACCACGGTTCCCGAGTTAAAGAAACAACCGCCGGCAAAACTTTTAAGAGACAACCCGATTTTGGATCGCCTCATCGAAGTCGGCACGAAGGCCCTGAGGCGCGGGTTGATGTCTGGGGAGACGCTGCGGGCACCGCGCCAGCAGTTACGTCGGCTTCGCGCCTCGGCCTTCGATTTATCAGCCAAATCGCCAGTAATAGCGCGCCTTTCCGGCGCGCGTTGTTTTTTCGGGACCTTTGGCGACTCGTTGACTGAACCCGCCATACGACCTGTGCTGGCTCGATTCCTTCTAATCCAAAAATCCGTACAAGTGATCCGAAGAAACTCGACTATGCTTTGCAGCCTTAAGCATCGCGGCGACTCTTGCGCCGCCTTTTACTTCTTCAGGGAGAGTCTAGTTGCGTAGAAGCGGAACCTGGATTCAGCGTTGGCGCGTGCCGCTCGGCTTTCTTTGTGCGGCATTATTTATCTTGTTCGCGCGCCCGCAACCGGTGACGCTTCTGATTGGGGCGGGCATTTCAATTGTGGGATTGCTTCTCCGGGCCTGGGCGTCCGGCCACATCCGAAAAAATTCCGCGCTCGCAACTTCCGGACCATATGCGTACACGCGCAATCCGCTTTATTTGGGAAGCTTCATACTCGGCCTGGGCTTTACCGTCGGCGCCGGCCGTTGGCTATTGGCTGCCCTGTTCGGCGTGTTGTTTCTGGGCATCTATTTGCCGGTGATGCGCGTCGAATCCGCGACCATGGGTCAGTATTTTGCACAGGATTTTCGCGATTACGCGCGCGCCGTGCCGATGTTTCTTCCAAGACTGACCGCTTACGGCAAGCAGAGCCAAACTAAATTCGATCCCGGTCTCTACCTGCGCTATCGCGAATACCAGGCGGCGCTTGGTCTACTAATCGCGTGGGGCCTTTTAATCCTAAAAATGTATTTCTGGAAATGAAACTACTGCTCTCAAAACTCAACTTGTGCGCGCTGTTATTTCTGATGCTTGCATTGGCATTCAGTGCTTCGGGACAAAACCGCGGCGCTAAATACGATCATCCGTTCGAACCTCGGGAAGAGTTGATTTACGTTGGGGAGTTTTCTCGGCTGCTGCTGAAGAAGGTAGATGTCGCGGACTTTCGCTTTACCGCCTCGCGTGAACCACGCACGCAGCCAGACGGCGGCACTCAAACGGCGAGCAGCAGTTATGCGCTGAAGCTGACCGGAGATATCTCGAGCCGTGGCTTTTTCAGCAAACTTTTCAACCTGCATTTTCACGAGCGCATGGAATCGACGATCGAACCTGACGCCTTCACAGTTCAGAAAACAAATCGCCTCGATGAACAAGGCAAGCGCCGGCGCGAAAGCGAAACGCTTTTCGATCAGGCAAACGGCAAATTAGTATGGGTTGAGCGCGATCCGGCCAACACGGCTGCCGGCGCGCGGAGTGTGACTACAACTTTCACCGGCAAGGTTTACGACATCCTGTCAGCAATTTATTTCTTACGCACGCGACGGCTCGAAGTTGGCAAGACTTTTGAAGTTACCATCAGTGATTCCGGAAGGCTGTATCGGGTGCCGGTGAAAGTGATCGAAAAGAAGCGACTGAAAACGGTGCTTGGGCGAGTCGAAGTTGTGCGATTGGATCCGGATCTCCAGGGACCGGACGGCATGATTAGAGACCAGGGCCAGCTTTCGATATGGTTAACGAGCGATAGTAGACGAATTCCCGTGGCCGCCCGGTTGAAAACAGAATACGGCACGTTTGATATCACCCTGCGAAAGATCGTCGGAAATTCTCAACGCAAGCAGACCTAACCAATTTATCAAGGCATGCGCCAGGATTGAATCCGTAAAGTAAATTGTTAGTTTGCGTGGCATAAGTGTGGCATAGACTTTAGGAACCTTTGATCAAGGCAATGAACAAGCTGTATTGAGCCCGCGAAGCGCGGCGTTAGCATAAAGCCTGGGGTGGAGCGGAGCGGAACCCCAGGGACAACGATAGTTAAAAGCTCCCGAGCGCGCGAAGCGTGCGATAGCGCAAACCCTCGATTTACCCTTCTTAAAAGGCTGCCGCCCACTTCGTGGGCTCTTCCTATTTTGCTTGAACGAACCTGGGGTTCCGCTTCGCTCCACCCCAGTCTTTATGC
>JACCVY010000037.1 GCA_013697915.1 Blastocatellia bacterium
ACGAAGCAGATTGTGCAGGTCGGGATGCAGCGGCGTAGCACCGAGGCGGTCATCAAGGGGAAGCAGTTAGTGGACAGCGGCATGCTCGGCAAGATCACGCTGGTGAAGCCGCAATGGAACTGGAATATCGCCAAAGAACTGGACAACACTCCGCTCCCTGGCAAGCTGGATTGGAAGCGATTTTTGGGGCCTGCTAAGGACCGGGAGCTACAGCCCATGCGCTTCCGCCGCTGGCGTTATTTCTGGGACTACTCGGGCGGCAACATGACCGACCAGGGCACCCATTTGATGGACGTCGTCCAGTGGTTCACGAATTCCGGCACGCCGACCTCAGCCGTTGGTTATGGGCAAGTCGCCAAAATGACTGGCTCTGAGACGCCGGATGTGTTCTGCGCGGTCTACGAATATCCGAATATGATGGCGACCTGGACTCTCAACTACTGCAACTCTTACGAGAACGGATGGTCGATTCGGTTCGAGGGCGATCGCGGGACCATGATCATCGACGAAGATGGCTTCCGTGTTTGGAAAGATCCCTGGAAGGACAATCTGCAGCCAGTCGAGAAGTTAGCCCGCATTTCTCACCAGCTATTGGCAAAAGGCCGTCTTCCATGGCATAACTGAGTTTCGACACAACAGTTAGCGCCAAAAGAGAGGACGGCCTTCGCTATGACAGAGTGTAACCAATTCAGATTCGGATTTGAAGCCTGTGGTTCACGAGAGATCGTGGCTCAATTCGACGGTGGCACGATCAGTTCCGATGGCGGCGCATTTCTGCTGCGCCAGACCGACAAACGTCTGAATCTTCTGCCGCGGCTGGCGGAGTGTTTTCTAGATGCCCGGAATCAGGACCTGGTTGAGCATTCGATTCTGGAGATGCTTGCGCAGCGGATCTACGGTCTGGCGTTGGGCTATGAAGACCTGAATGATCACGAGCAACTCCGGAAAGATCCGGTGTTTGGAATTCTGGCCGGGCGGGAGGAACTGGATGCGCCGTTGGCGGGTAAGAGCACGCTGAACCGCATGGAATTGGGCATCGGTGCGAAGGATCGGTACAAGAAGATCACGTTCTGGAAACAGGCGTTGGATGAGTTGCTGGTAAAACTGTTCATCGAGTCGCGCCAGGAGGCCCCCGCCGAGATCGTGCTGGACGTGGACACCACCGATCTGCCATT
Source organism: Blastocatellia bacterium (assembly GCA_013697915.1). Classification (GTDB taxonomy): domain Bacteria; phylum Acidobacteriota; class Blastocatellia; order Pyrinomonadales; family Pyrinomonadaceae; genus PSRF01. Next base: position 1,176 of record JACCVY010000037.1, read on the forward strand.
ACACGGCAAGCAGGAGGGACGGTTCTTTCACGGCTACTACGACGAATACTGCTATTTGCCGCTCTACATTTTCTGCGGAGAACACGTTCTGTGCGCGCGTCTGCGGGAATCCAATCACGATGCTTCTTTCGGCAGCCTGGTGGAAATCCAAAGAATAGTGGTGCAGATTCGGGCGGCATGGCCGGAGGTGAAAATCATCTTGCGCGGGGATTCCGGTTTTTGCCGCAATGAGCTGATGAGTTGGTGCGAAAACAATGGCGTGGATTTTGTACTCGGGTTGGCGCGCAATCAGCGGCTGCGAAAGATCATCGGGGTACAGATGCAGGAAGCGACCCAGCAGTGGAATCAGACCGGCAAGCCGGCGCGAGTCTTTACCGAGTTCGGCTACCAGACAAAGAAGCGGAAAACGGCGGGCTGGAGCCGGGAGCGGCGTGTAGTGGCCAAGGCCGAGCACATTGATGGGAAGGAAAATCCGCGCTTCGTGGTGACTTCCCTGGCAGCCGAGGCGTGGGCCGGGAAGGCTCTGTACGAAGAACTCTACTGCGCTCGCGGCGACATGGAGAACCGCATCAAGGAGCAGTTTAGCTTGTTCGCCGATCGGGTCAGCACGGAGACAATGCGTGCCAATCAAATGCGCTTGTATCTGTCCACGATGGCGTACGTGCTGGTCAGCGGGTTGCGGCGGCTGGGACTAAAAGCGACCGAGTTGGCGGAAGCGCAGGTATCGACCATCCGTACGAAGATACTGAAAATCGGCGCGCAGATCCGGGTGACGGTTCGCAAAGTGTGGGTGTCGATGGCTTCCAGTTACCCGTGGCCGGATCTGTATCAGCAGATCTGGACGAACCTGCACTGCTGAAAGCCAAACCGCACGGCTCAACGGTTACTTCAACTTCACCCTAACGTCAAAGGGGCTGCGGAGCTTTGTTTTCAACCACGTCGCGGGCAACCAAAAAAGTCATTCAGCGCTGTTTCGCACCGAGCCTCGGCCTTCCATAAGCCAATGCGCCGCATCCCAGCAAGCTATCGCAGCCGACATGCGGTGCTAGAGACGTCTTTTCTGCGCTGCAAAGCTCCACCCAAGTGCGTGTGAGAAATGCGGGCTAGATGCCGCACGTTCACCTGCGCTCCACGGTCGATCAGCAGTGCGACCAGCTCCTTGCGTCCGTTCCAGGCTGCGTCGAGGGAGAGGTGTGGCGCCTAGCGAATCGCGTTCATTGGGGTTACTTCCGTTATCCAGCAGTTCCCGGGCGCGTTCGAGTTCTCCGGCTCTGAC
>JACCVY010000046.1 GCA_013697915.1 Blastocatellia bacterium
GAACTGGCTCGCCTGCGATTTCAGCAGGCCGGGATGGGAGCCGAAATCCACGCCGGCACACTCGAGGAAATGCGTCGCCTCCTGAAGTTTCAACCGTCACCCGACGCTTGCATCATAATCCATCTCCCTCGGGATCTAAACGTGATACACGAGCACGACCTGAGTTTTCTAAGGGAACTCCCGCTTGATTTTGACTACCGCGGCCGGCGGTCTGTCCCGTTGTTGTTTGGCCCCACAGGACTTTTACAAATCCTCGCCAAACCCATCGAGACCGTCGGTCAGAACCGTCTTTCCTTCACCCTGGAAATCCATCCGACCGGAGACCGTCTTCTGCTAGATGACGCGGCTCTGTTGTTTGGTCACTGGCGAGACAAAACGAACGCCGAGCAAATGAACCATTGGCTTTCGGTGCTCAGCCAGAATCACAGCGTGTTACTCGAAGGACTCAAAAGGAGCGCAAGATCAACTCCCGATCGACAAAAATCAAAAATTCGAACTTGACTCCACTGCCTCAAAAAATGAATTTCCGGAAGACAATTTTACTAACCATAACAACAAGAAAAAGCCACCTTGTATGGCGTTACTAATCCTGCAACAAGCGCGATTATTTTGCTTGCAAAAATGAAAATTCTCGAAATGGCCGTGGTTATTGGTTAGCATGTAATTGTTCAAAAAAACAACCAACCAACAAAAGGTCATTTCGAGTGAGCAGAACCTACCCTAAAATTCTCCGCAACTGCAAGAATAGAATCGAGCGGCGCTTGGCACCCAAGAACTGGGAAGACCAGCCCCGGCCGATGTTCAAGGCCAGCAACATTCACTACGAAATGGCCGAGCGAGTGCAGGGCATCAATTGTGGCGGCATCGGAGCCATGCATTTGATGGTACAAGGTCTGGGGTTGGTGAAGGACATCGATCGAAGTGTTGAGTTGTTGAAAGTGCACCTGCCCTACCACGAGAGCGATCATGTATTGAACATTGCCTACAACATTTTGGCTGGAGGAGTGCGCTTGGAAGATATCGAACTGCGACGGCAGGACGAAAATTTTCTCAATGGATTGGGCGCCCAACGGATTCCCGATCCGACGACGGCAGGAGATTTCACGCGACGGTTCCAGGAAGCGGACATTCTCTCGCTGCAGGAATGCTTTAATCGAGCACGGCTGGCGGTGTGGAAAGTACAACCCCAAGGCTTTCTAAATGAAGCGTTCATTGACGTCGATGGAACGATCGCGGGGACCCAGGGCGAATGTAAGGAAGGCATCGGTCTATCCTATAAAGGCATCTGGGGCTATGCACCGCTGATTATCAGCTTAGCCAATACCAAAGAAGTGCTTTACTTGCTCAATCGTCCTGGACAAGCGGCCAGTCAGAGCGGGAGCGTCGAGTGGATTGACCGAGCGGTTGAATGGGTCCTGCAAGCAGCCGGAGCCGTGACCATCCGCGGAGACACTGACTTTTCTCATACTGAGCAACTGGATCGGTGGAATGGCCGAGGGATCAAATTCGTCTTCGGAATCGATGCGCATCCGAAGTTGGTCAAAATCGCTGATGAGCTCGCCCCCAGCAACTGGAAGCGCTTGGAACGATTGCCCAAGTATGAAATTCTGAGCGAGCCGCGCCAGAAAGCTTTCCGATACAAAGAACAGATTGTGATCGAGAAGGAGTTTAAGAATCGCAAATTGGTAGGGGAGGACATAGCCGAAATCCAATATCAGCCGTTGAAGTGCGGCCAGAAGTATCGAGTGGTGATCGTGCGTAAGAATATCAGTGTGCAAAAAGGAGAGAAGGCGCTCTTGGATGAGATTAAGTATTTTTTCTACATCACCAACCGGAAGGACAAAGCAAAAAAGATTGTTGGATTAGCAAACGACCGCTGCGATCAAGAGAACGTGATCGAGCAGTTGAAAAATGGAGTCAACGCGATGCGGATGCCAGTCCATGATCTGCTGAGCAACTGGGCGTATATGGTGATGACGGCGTTGGCTTGGAATCTCAAGAGCTGGTATGGGCTGCTCATGCCCAACCGGGAACGAGGCCTGGAATTGGTGAAGATGGAATTTCGGAGGTTCCTGCATGCGATCATGCTGATCCCCTGCCAGATCGTGCGGACGGCGCGGCGAGTGATTTACCGGGTGCTGGGATACAATAGCTGGTTGGCTGATTTTTTTGCGACCTGGGAACGGCTGCAAAAGTTGGTGCTGGTGGAATAGGGGTCGCCGAGGAAGTTTTGAGACTTGACCAACCACAGAAGAAGTGTCGCTGTCTGTGGCGAAAAAGGGGACCAAAATGGTTGGTCCAGCATAAAATCGCCGCGCGGGTGGCAAACTGGAGCGAAAGAACACGGGCGGGGTGTCGGAGCGCGAGAATTCACGTTCAATTTTAAAAACTTTTTATGAGAAGCTCACCGCCCAACGGGGTACGCTTGTTTCAGGACTAATTAGGCGATGTCACTCCCAACAAGAAGGGCAGAACTGTATCGTCTGGGCGGCGGTGTCTCAGTTCTCGCGCCAGGCCAACGAAAGAAAGAAAGCAACTATGCCCAAATATGTAATCGAACGAGAGTTTCCCGGGGCTGGAAAGCTTACCGGCGGACAATTGCAAGGTATTTCACAGAAATCCTGCGGGCTCAGGAAGCTCGGATCGCAGATTCAGTGGATCGAGAGTTACGTGACTGACGATAAGGTTTACTGCATATGCATGGCTCCAAATGAGGAGATGGTCCGCGAGCACGCGAGGCAGGGCGGCTTTCCGGCCAATCGTGTTTCGGAAGTGAAGCAGATGATCGATCCCACGACGACCCTCCAATGAATCTAAAC
>JACCVY010000076.1 GCA_013697915.1 Blastocatellia bacterium
GACCTCTTCGCGCGTAACACCTAAACTCTCGGCAAACCGCAACCACAATTCCGGATGGTTTTCTGCGCCCTGCTCCTCTTCAATCAGGTTTTCGAGCAGCATTTGGCGCGTTTCGAGATCGTCGCAATGCGAATGCACTGCGCTCACATAAGTCGGGAAAGCGCGAACGTGCGCGTAATACTGTTTTGCGTACTCCTGCAAAACTTCTCTGCTTAACTTGCCTTCGCTCCAGGCAACGTAGAATGGATGCTTGAGCATTGAATGCTGCATCACAGCCGCAAGTAAGTTGTTTTCAAACGTCGAGCTGGTTAACGAAGCGTTTGCGATTGTCATGTGTTCCTCCGAAGTGGTCGACTGATTTGCCGGCGATTATAACTGCTGACGTAAATACTGACCAGCGAAACCTTCAATCGGTATTGTCCTTGTTCGAACTAATCACTGTGCAACCTCTAATGATTCAGAGAAGGAACAAGTTGCGAAGTCTCAAGGTTGGGAAGGGTGGTTTACCCCCGCGCGTTGAATGTCAGGGGTGCAACTACAGCCACTCAACCAAAGCGGGGTAAACCACCCTTCCCAACCATGAGCTTTTCTATCTTGAATCATGCACTTCATCCTACTGTGCTGATCAATTGGAATCCTGACCACCAAGTTGCTCAATCGCTTTCTGCACCACGCCGTTTGAAGCTTTCAAAGCGTCTTTCGCAGTGCGCAACTCGCAACCGGTCCTGGACATGACCAGCGCGCTGCGCAGATCGCCTCCAGCCGCTTCCAATTTTTCACCTGCGACACTTTCTGCGACTCCCGTTTCAGCCATGATGATTCGCGCCGCTCGCTCGCGCAGCTTTGCATTGCGAGGCTGCAAATTTGTCATGCGATTGCCACTAACGTAACCCAGCCTGATCATCGTTGCTGTCGATAACATATTGAGAACCATTTTCTGCGCGCTGCCAGCCTTGAGTCTGGTTGAGCCGGCGAGCACTTCTGGTCCAACCACGGCCACAATACTAACCTCCACTGCCTTTGTGATGGGCGAGGCGGGTACACAGGTTAGGGCCACGGTGAATCCGCCAAGCTCGCGCGCATAAGAGACCGCGCCCACCGTATATGGAGTTCGACCGGAAGCGGCGATGCCAACCAGCGCATCGTCTTTGGCGAAACCACGCTGCCGCAAATCATTGGCGCCGGCTTCGGCATCATCTTCTGAAGCTTCGACCGCGCGGTAGCAAGCTTCGTAACCGCCGGCGATTACCGCCTGGACCAGATCGGGAGCAACTCCGAATGTCGGCGGGCATTCTGCCGCATCCAGCACACCTAACCGTCCGGAAGTGCCGGTACCGATATAAAAGAGTCTGCCCCCTTTGCTAAGTCGATCGACAATGCCCTCGACCGCCTTCTGAATATCCGTTAGCACATTGCCAACTGCCGGCGCTACCAGGCGATCCTCTTCATTCATCAGACGCAGAATGTCCGGAACCGCAAGTTCGCTTAAGTTGGCGGTACGTGGGTTTTCCTGTTCGGTGATTGGCAGCTCGCCTGAAGTATTTGCACTCATCTGATTGGGAAATTAAACGGCAAGCGCAATATCGTTTAGACGTTCGTGGGCCATACGCGCCGCGGCCACCGCCGGCGGAAATTTCGGCGGTGTCAAAAAGGCGCGGGGTGCAATGTCCAGCAGCGCTTCACGCAAATGCGAAAGGACGAGTTCTTCACTCGAGGCAAAAACGCCGCCAACGTAGCCCACCGGAAAAGTTTCGCGCTCTAATTTTAGATTGCGAATTACTGCGCTGGCAGCCGCGCCTAGTTCTTTGCCTGCTTCAACCAGAATTTCGCGCGCCACTCGATCCTTTGCTTTCGCCGCCTGGATAACAAACTTACCAAATCCTGCGAGATACTCGTTCGTTATCGAAGGCGCATACACAGCGGTGGACAGATCACTTGGATTCGACACCCGAAAATATTTGCCAGCAGCTGCGCTGAGAGACGTCGCCGGTCCGCGGCCGTCGCTGGCGTACGCAATCGCGCGCAATCCGCGCCGCGCAATCCAGGCGCCCCCGCCTTCGTCGCCGGCAAGCGGCCCCCAGCCACCGGCGCAAGCCCGCTTTCCACGCGCATTAATCCCACAACAAATCGATCCCGTTCCGGCAATTACAACCAACCCCGGTGCGCCTTGCGTGGCTGCATAGAGCGCAATGTCAGCGTCGCCAACCACCACCACATCGACAATCCCGAGACCCTTAAGAGTGTCGTGCATGCGCGCGCGCAGTTCATGACGGCGAACGCCGGCCAGGCCAACCTCAGCGGCCACAAGATCCGTCCGCCTCAGGCCGGCGACGTCGCAAGCTTTATCGACAGCTTCGCGAATCGCAGTCGCCGCACTTACAACGCCGACTCGGAGAGGGTTGGAAGGTCCGGCGACGCCCTCGCCGAGAATATTTAAATCGAGATCCAGAATGACGGCATCCGTTTTCGTGCCGCCGCCGTCAACGCCGAGCACGGCTCCCGGCGATGTTGAATACCGCGGACTTGGAAAAACCGGCGTTTTTCTTTTTGCGTTAAGCATGAACGACATTGCCCACTACACCCGCGAGCTTCACCCTCATCAACACCTTGACGCCGAGGAGCACTCTAAGCAAGGCGATGAGGTCAGTACCACCACGCGGTAGCGGGTGGGTTTCTTCGGAACGTTCAATAGGTCGCGATTTGACCCACCCGCTACCGCGGAGTGGTACCGACCTCGTGACACAACATACCGCGCTTCCAGTCCCGTTGGGCCATAGCAATTTTATAGAAATGGTTATGTATAATGGAAACTAAAAGATTTTATGAATACAATAACGATTCCTGATAGCGGAGGGGTATGGAAATACGTCAACTGAGAGCTTTTGTAGCCATTGCCGAGACCGGCACGTTCACCGCCGCCGCCCGTCGCGTACACGTTACGCAGGCGGCCATCAGCATGCAGATCCGGCAGTTGGAAAATGAGTTGGTCGTCAAACTTTTCCTGCGTGCGCCGCGGCGCGTGGTGTTGACCGAAGCCGGAGAGCAACTGCTGCAACGCGCGCGGCATATTCTGCGCGATCACGATGCGGCCGTCGCCGAAGTCGCGGAGTTGGCGGGGACTCAACGCGGGCGTCTGCGCATCGGCAGCGCCTCGGCGGGCGTGACTACGGACGTCTTACCAAAACTTTTCAAAGGAGTGCGAAAGCAACATGCGGATGCGCACCTAAGTTTAGTTTCCGGAACCAGCGACGCTTTGGTAGGTCAACTGCTCAACGGAGAGTTGGACCTGGCGTTTGTGTCTTTGCCGGTAGAGGCGCGCGGTATTCACACCGAGCGGCTCAGCCAGGATCAATTGGTGGCCATCGCCTCGCCGCGTCACGCGTTGGCTAAGCAAAAAACGGTCAGTGCCTTTACGCTTGCCGGAGAAAAACTGATCCTCGGCGAGCGCGGCGGCAACACGCGACGATTAATCGATCAGTTCTTCGCACAAGCCGGCGTGACGCTTCATGTCTCGATGGAACTTAGCCGGCAAGCAGCTATTCGCCGAATGGTTGAAGAAAACATGGGCGTGGGAATTGTGCCGCTGCAATCGGTGACGGAGGCCGTCGCACGCGGGCGACTGGTCAGATGGTGGATCGAGGGCGCGCAAATAAATTGGGAACTGGGAGTCGCAAAACAAATCGGCGGCTACGAATCAGAGGTGATGGAAACGTTCGTCGCACTCGCGCGCAAGTATTTCGAGGGTGAAAGTACGGTTGATTCTTCGAAGAAAACACGTAAATCGGGGCCGCTCAAAACTCGTCCAAAGAAGATCGCTCGCCGGTAGGGTGGTAGCTCGGTTTGTTTGTCTCTGTGCGTCCTTTGTGCTCTTTGTGTCTCAGTGGTGAATCATTAGAGATGGCCAACCACAGAGACACAGAGAACATTATGCACAAAGGACGCACAGAAATAATTGGAGGGGACACGAGGCGCATTATTGTTCTTTTGTCAGCGCCTCAATTAGACGGTCGATGTCCGCTTCATTATTAAAGAAGTCAGTCGCCACACGAATTCCCTGCGGCTTTTCCGTAACGATTATTTTTTGGCTCGCAAGTTTGCTCACCAATTGACCGGGATCGCCGGCGGCAACTAGCGTCTGGGCTGAGCGTGTTCGATCGTCGTCGATCGGAGACAACACCTTCCAACCAGAATCGATCAGCCGCTCAGTCAGATAACGGTTTAGTTCGAGAGCGCGCGCCTGGACGTTCTCGATTCCAATACTTCCAATCAAATCAACCGAGGCGCCCAGCGCAAAGATGCCGGCGTAGTGCGGACACCCAAGTTCAGCCCGCGCGGCAGCGTCGTGGCGCAGATGCGCTTCATCATTTCGCATCGTAAAAGGATCCTGAAGGCTGAGCCAGCCAATCGCATGCGGCTTTGAAGCCGCTTGCAGCTCGCGCGAAAGATAAACAAAGCCGCTGCCGTATCCCGACAGCATCCATTTGTGGCCGGTGGAACACAGTGCATCGATCTTCATGCGCTTTACATCAATTGCAAACGCTCCCGCCGACTGCGCGGCGTTTACGACGAACGCATGTCCGCCTTTAGCGTTTCCCAACTCTTCCAAATCGCTGCGAAACCCATTTGAAAATTGCACATGGCTCAAACAAATAACGCCAGTGCGAACGTTCATGGCGTCGCGGACATCCTGAATCCCGACCTGGCCTGCAATTGATCTCACCACATGAATTGGGATGCGCCGGTTCATCCACGGCAGGGTGGAAACGGGAAATTCGAGATCGCATGAAATGACTTCACCGTGATTCTCGAGCGCATCGATGATCACGTTCATCCCGGTTGAAGTATTTATTGTAAGCGCAACTTCATCCGCTTCAGCATTGATAAATCTTGCAACGTTCTTTCTAACTTTTTCGCGTTCCGCCAGCCATTCGTCCCAGTGAATATCGCCGTCATTCATCATCAGGCGATAGTATTCAGACGCGGTTTCGCTGGTTGCGCGCGGCAATGGACCAGCCGCAGCTGTATTCAAGTAGACAGAGTTCTCAGTTGCAGGAAACTGCTTTCGAATTTCGGACCAGTCTATCATTGCTTGGAAAGATACAGCATGAGTCAAACGGGGCGGTAGTCCGACCGCTCTTTGCGGAAGCGTGAGCGGTAGCGACCGGATGCGGGCGTCAACTTGAGGTTGGATTACAAACAAAGAATTCAATGTTTAGAAGAGTTGAGTCTAGCATCCGGTCGCATCCACCACCCCACGCGGGCTGCCCGCGCGGGGACCCCGGTCCGCTCGCGGTTCTGCACGGGCAGCAAGAAATCTTTCATCGAACTAGAATAGGACCTTGATGCGGTTCGCTGGCGCTTTGTCTCGGTGTATAGTTTCCTTTAGGAGTCAAAAGGAAATGAATGTGGGCAGAATAATAGCTTCGGTACAAATCGGTAACGTAATCGATGCGTCAAAGACTTTCAGATGTGATGCATTGGTTGATACCGGCGCGTCCCACATGATTCTTCCGAGAGCGTGGAAAGAACGCTTGGGTCAATTAGAGGGTACCAGAACAATTCAAATGGAAACGGCCACGCAAGAGATTTTGACAGGCGAGGTTTGTGGACCCGTTCGGATTCAGATAGAAGGGTTTCCCACGGTCTACAGCGAAGTGGCATTCGTAGAGATGAAGCCGGCCAATGGTGAGTTCGAACCATTAATTGGTTACATCGTTCTCGAGCAGAGTCAGGCCGGCGTTGATATGCTCGGTCACCGATTAATTCCCCTCAAACACATGGATTTGAAATGTTTGCCGAACCTGGGGAAGGCTCGAGCTGAACTAACTATTTGACGGAGACTGGGATTAGTTAGAAATCACAATCATGCCTGACGAGAACACAGAAGGGAATGAACGGCAAACGCCCTTTCGAGGAGCGAGTTTTCGCTCGCTTTGATGCTTTGGATTCGGCGATGCGAAATACGGATTCGCGGCTGCAAAAACTGGAGATTCGTGCTTACGACACCAAGCCAATATGGGAACAGGCTCTCAAAGAGATTGTTGAGACCAGGCGCGAACTCTCCAAGCGTTTGGATCGCATCGAGAGGATCGCCCATGAAACCCGCGCTGATTTGCGAGACGCCGAAGATCGTCTTGATAAAATAGAAACTAAACCCGGCCAATAACTTCGGCAGAATACTACTTCAACCCTCGCTACCATCTCTACACTCGAACGGCGCTTCAAACCACAATACTGCCAGCGGCGGCAACGTAAATACAACCGAGTATTCAAGACCATGATGCCGAATCGCTTCCGCCGCGATTCGCTTTGCAGGACCTTTCTGAGCGCCACCATAACTTTCGGCATCGGTGTTCAGTAATGGTTTGTACTTCCCTGCTCGCGGCAAGCCGAGCCGGTAACCTTCAATCGTCACGGCCGAGAAATTATAAACGCAGATGATTTCCGCGCCTGTCGACGGTGAGAGACGCCGAAACGCGATCACGTTTTGCGAAGCGTTAGCAACATCGATCCAGGCGAAGCCGGTGGGTTCGCCGTCTGCTTCCCACAAACACTCTTGTTTGCGATAAATCCGGTTAAGGTCGCGAAGCAATTTTTGCAAACCGCCGTGCTGCGGCTCTTCAATCAGGTGCCAATCGAGACTTTCGGTTTCGGTCCATTCGCGCCATTGCCCAAACTCGCCGCCCATGAAAAGCAACTTCTTGCCCGGGTGCGCCCACATGTAGGCGTAAAGCGCGCGCAGGTTTGCAAACTTCTGCTCCGTATCGCCGGGCATTTTGTTTAGCAGTGAGCCCTTCATGTGGACCACTTCATCATGCGAAAGCGGCAGGATAAAGTTTTCGCTCCACGCGTAGATCAGGCCAAACGTCAACGCGTTGTGATTGCCGGCGCGAAAGAGTGGATCGGTCTGAAAGTACTTCAGCGTGTCGTGCATCCAACCCATGTTCCACTTAAAGTCGAACCCCAACCCACCCGTGTAGGTTGGATGGCTGACCATGGGCCATGCAGTTGACTCTTCGGCGATCATGATCGTGCCGGGACATTCGCGATGTGTTACCTCATTCAACTCTTTCAGAAAAGCAAGCGCCTCGAGATTTTCGCGCCCGCCAAACTGATTCGGAACCCACTCGCCTTCGTTGCGGCTGTAGTCGAGATAAAGCATCGAGGCGACGGCGTCGACGCGCAGCCCGTCAATATGAAACTCGCGAAACCAATAAAGCGCGTTGGCGATCAGGAAGTTTTTTACTTCGCTTCGTCCATAATTGAAAATGTAAGTGCCCCAATCCGGATGCTCACCTTTGCGCGGATCGAGATGTTCGTACAAAGCGGTGCCATCAAAACGACCGAGAGCGAATGCGTCTTTGGGAAAATGCGCCGGCACCCAATCCATAATCACGCCAATGCTTTTTCTATGTAGATAGTCGATCAAATAGCGCAGGTCGTCAGGCGTGCCATAGCGCGCTGAAGGCGCATAGTAGTTGCTGACCTGATAACCCCAGGATGGGCCATAGGGAAATTCCTTGAGGGGCAAAAACTCCACGTGCGTAAAACCCACCTCGCGGACGTACTTCGCGAGGGGCTCAGCCATTTCTCGATAAGTCAGCGGTCGATAGTTTTCATCGGCAATGCGGCGCCACGATCCGAAATGAACTTCATAAATCGACATTGGCCGGCGAAAATGTTCTGCCGTCGCGCGTCTCCTCATCCAGGTCGCGTCACGGTATCGATAATTTGACTCGTACACGACGGACGAAGTGTTGGGCGGCTCTTCTGCGTATGACGCATAAGGATCGGCCTTCAGAGAGACCGGCAGCCCCGGTGATTGGATTTCATATTTATAAAGCTCCCCGGCCGTAAGTCCGGGGATGAAAACTTCCCAAACGCCGGATTCGCCCAGCCGGCGGAGCACATGACGCGATCCATCCCAGCCATTGAAATTCCCAACCACACTTACGCTTTCAGCACTTGGCGCCCACACGGCAAACGAAACTCCCTTGACGCCGTCATGAGTCGCCATATGCGCGCCAAGTTTCTCGTAGATGTGTTCGTGCTTCCCTTCCGCAAACAGATGGCGATCGAGTTCGCCAAATATTTGTGGCTCCGGCTCCTTATCGATAGCAGGCGATGGCATGGCCGCTCGCTTGCGCGGAACGCGGCGAGGTGATTCTGCGGCTTTCTTTGGACGCTTAGCTTTGCTCGAATCTTTTTTGGTCATGCCGTCACTGGTGCCAATGTCTCGCGAGTCCGATCAAATGAAGGATTGGTAGGTTCAACAAAACGTCGATAGATATCTGCGCCGTTTCCAAATTCAGGTTGGTTGCTTTTTGCTTTCGCCAGAATTTCCAGGAAGCGCTGCCGCGGCGACGGCAACTTAAGTTCGCGCATCAACTCGATGACGCGGCAGGCGTATTTCAGAATCTGAATTGGCTCAAGGCCGCCGATATCGTTGAAGAACCAGCCGCAGCTGGTAAACATCAACAACGCATTACGCTGCATTTCCAGAAATGCCAACGCGCTGAGTTCTTGTTCGCGATTTAACTGACGTGGTGCATGGCAGCTTAAGAACAGTTCGCGTGATTCGAATTGATCCAGAATTAGTTTTATCGACTCATCCCGGGCCGCCCAGGGATCGATAAACAATTCACCGCGCGTTGCTGCAAACGCGGCAGCCGCTTCGTCGCGCAAAAAGTCCAAAGCCTCACGCAAAGGTTTTCGCCACGCCTGGTTCCAACCTGCGCCACCACCCGTGTGACAACCACAGTCGCTGGTCCAACGGCCCACGCCGTGAATACAACTCCACGAACTGCCTTCGCCAGCCGGGCCGTTGACTATTTCCACCTCGACCGCCGCTGGATGCCGATCCAAATACTCGCCGTAGTTGCTCGCGCGAAATCCGCGCGCGGGCGCAGCCGTCTCCAACAGGTGCGCCAGGCCGAGATCGCCAAACTTATGATGATGCCCGTAGCTCTCGCCATCCGTCGCGACATTAACCATCTCACCTGATCCCATCCCCCCAGCCATACGTTCCGCCAGCAACTCAGTCGAGGAAAGTGCTTTAGCAAATGCGATTGCATGCGCAATATCGCGATCGTAAAAAAAGATTGCGAGCGATTTTCTCGAACCGTCTCGATGATAGCGACGATACGGAATGCTGGTGTCGACTGTGCTTTCGGTAAGCTCTTGCCAACTGGCCTTATTGCTGTCACGAATACGCCGGGCTTGTTGCGGAGCGAGAATTACAAACCTCAGCCCGTGATCGATTAGCGAGTCCAGCACATCGTCGTTGCAAGCTGTCTCCGGCAGCCACATCGATTCTGGTTCACGTCGAAAGCGATAACGAAAGTCGGCCAGGCCCCAACGAATTTGGGTTACCCGATCGCGTTCATTACACAAGGGCAGGATGGCATGATTGTACGCTTGCGCAATCGCGTTCCCGTGTCCATTGAAACGCGTACTACTTTCGGCATCCGCGGCAATAATGCTGGAATAGGTGGCCGGATGCTGCCGCTCGAGCCATGAAAGCAACGTGGGGCCGAAATCAAAACTGATGTTCGCGTAGTTGTTGACTATCAGTTCGCTGCCGTTTGCCGCTTGTATCCGAACAGCAGTGTTTGGTGCGTAACACTCGTCGTGAATTCGTTCGTTCCAATCGTGAAAAGGGGCGGCATCTAGTTCCGGGTCGACGTTGCTGGTCCACGGATTTTCGCGTAGCGGTTGATAAAAGTGTCCGTGGACAATCAAGTAGGGCATATGAATTTAGACTGGTTACGACTAGAGTAGCGCAGCCGTTAGTGCCGGCAAAATGCGGTGGACGCTGAAACCTTTTGCTAAAGATCAATTCAACGATAACATCTGGTCGTCAACTATTCGTCATTGCCGGTGATTAAACGGGGCGAAGTTACTATGAGACTCCTGGCCATCATTCCCGGTCTCGCACTAATCGTCGTAATTCTGTGGGACGCGTTCGAAACGATCATTTTGCCGCGGCGAGTCACGCGCCGCTTTCGTTTGACCAGCGTGTTTTACCAAACGGCCTGGGCGCCATGGTCCGCGTTGGCGCGTTCACTCCACGACCGCAAGAGGCGCGAAAAAATTCTCGGCTTGTTTGGGCCCTTATCATTGCTGATGCTGCTAGCACTCTGGGCGCTTGGTCTCATTTTGGGATACGCCATTCTGCATTGGAGCCTCGGCGCGCAGTTGAACGTCAGCGCCCAACCAACATTTGCTGAGTATCTTTATCTTAGCGGGGTCACATTTTTTACGCTTGGCTACGGCGATATGGTTCCAATGCTGGCTATTGGCCGCACACTCGCCGTCATCGAAGCCGCAACAGGTTTTGGTTTACTCGCAATTGTCATCGGCTATCTGCCTGTCCTCTATCAAGCGTTCTCCCGGCGCGAGGTAAACATTTCCCTGCTCGACGCGCGCGCCGGCTCGCCTTCGAGCGCTACTGAAATGTTGCGCCGTCATGCGGAAAGCGGAAACCTGGATGAGCTTGGTTCTGTTCTGCGAGAATGGGAACGTTGGGCGGCCGAGCTGCTTGAAAGTCACTTGTCCTATCCAGTGCTCTGCTATTTCCGATCACAACATGACAATCAATCGTGGCTGGCTGCGTTGACGACCGTGCTCGATACTTGTTCGCTGGTTATGGTTGGCGTAGAGGGCCTGCCGGCCTGGCAAGCGAAGCTCACTTTTGCAATGGCGCGGCACGCCGTAGTGGACCTCGCGCAAATCTTTAGCACCGCGCCCGCCTCGCCCCAAGCATGCGCCACGCGTTTGTTTCCCGGCGACCTTGAAAGGCTTCGCGAAATACTCGAGCACAATGGCGCGTCACTCAAGGATGGCGAGGAAGCTGAGCTGAGACTGGAAGAGCTCCGTGGTATGTATGAGCCCTATGTTAGTGCGCTTTCAGACATGCTGATGATGCCGTTGCCGCCATGGATTTTGGGAAGCGGGGCGATCGACAATTGGAAGACGAGCGCCTGGGGCCGCATACAATGAAAGGCGGAAGAATGAAGGATGAAGGTCGAAAGCACACTAAGAGACTCTGAACAGTTGGTGAACTGCACTGAGCCCGCGAAGCGCGGCGATAGCATAAAGCCTTCTATGAAGCCGGGTCGTGTCAAGACCCGGCTTCATAGTTTCTGGGGTGTAGCCGAGCGGAACCCCAGGTTCGTTGAAGTAATAAGCGAAAAGCCCACGAAGTGGGCGACAGCTTTGGACGACAGCTAAATCGCAGCGTTTGCGCTATCGCACGCTTCGCGCGCTCCCGTTTTTTTGACTATCGTCGTCCTGGGGTTCCGCTCCGCTCCACCCCAGGGGCGGGGTCCCCAGCCGAGCAGCTCGGCTGGGGTGCGAGACTTTATGCTTCCACCCGCTGCGCGGGTTTGGGAAACGCCAGTCCGCATTACTTGTTCGGACCTTCCTGAAGTTTTTGACGTTCACAAAAACACAGGCTGACGTAGCACAGACTTTAAGGCTAGTTTGGCCCGTTTCATCATTCAGCCTTTGATCCCTCATCCCTCATCTTTTGTCTTTCATCCTTCGTCCCTCGATATTCGTCATGAATAAGTTGGGGAAACGTTACGGAAATGTTACCGAGTTGGTGGTCCAACGGGCTGCAGTTCCGCGCCAACCCGGCTGCGTGGTTGCCGAAATACTAAAATTCGCATGTTGACACTTCACCCTACGCTGCATAGAATTCGCCTACCCCTAAAACAATCGATCGAGTGGAGGAGGAGTCAGAGTGAAAACAACTATTCGTGTCAACCGTAAACGTCCTGAGTCCATGACCAAGCAGATCACGGACCAACTCACAACCCTTATCGAGTCAGGGGCGATGACTGTCGGCAGTTATCTTCCGAGTGAACGTGAGATGGCAAACTCGCTTAAGGTAGCGCGCAACGTGGTGCGTGGAAGCTACGAAAACTTGATGAAGGCAGGTCAAATCCAGAGCGAAGGTCGCAAGGGCCGTTCGGTCAGAGCAGCGGGCGGCAAACGTCGCGCGGCGGCTACGAGCAAGCAAAGCTCAACCGGGGCCAAAGCGCGCAAGAAATAAATAGCAATTACAACATTCCCCCTTTCCCCTCGTATCATTTCAATAACTCGATTATTTACTGGCTTGCGATTGCGCTTTCCTCACCCAAAGCCATAATTTCGCGATGGATTGCCTTGCGCTCGGCAAGTAAACGGACGAAAAATCTTCGCCGCATCAAAAAGAACGCAAGGGCTCGCAACCCTCCTATAGATTTGTCGAACTCCTCGAAGAACCGCACCGCGAGATAACCCAATAGCGGAATTACAAGAAACGCCACCAGCGCCAGTTCCCAATTCAGCCATTTGTAAATTAGCGCGGCCAACAGCAACCAGGTCAACGGCAAGAACAACATTCCCGAAATAATTTTTACGGTTGAAATGACGTCTTCCTCGTCTCGGGAAAACCTTGTCGCCAGATACCGGCCCAGTCGGTAGGCCGGATAGTGGACCACCACTCCCAACGTCGCCGGCACTATCAAGACTACAAATACACCAATGCGAATCAATATGTGCATTAACACTATGAGTGGCGCCGGCGGCGGAGAAAAATCATCGGGGTCGACGCCGGCCTGTATTAGTTCCTGTTCAAAACGACCGAGGCGCAATTCAAGCCGGCGCAAACGCTCGGGCGCTCGCTCGCGTAAAACGGTGTAGGCTTTTATGAACCGCTGCTGCAGTTGCAGCTCCTGGGCCAGACTCTCTCGCGACTCATCGTCCGCTTCCGCGGAAAAGATTTTCTCGGCGCGGCCGATCGTTTGCAGCGCTTCTTCCTGCTCGGCATTGAGAATCACTTCGCGCAAAGCGCATTCGATTCTGTCGGACAGCTCGCGCACCGCAGCGCGCGGAAGATTACCCGTTTCATCGAGCGCAACTGGTGGCACGTCAATTGGATTTCCGAAATAAAGCAAAACACTGCTGCGAAACTGCGTCTTTGATGTGTAATAAAGGCCGGCCGGAACAATCTTGAGATCCGTGACCTCGCCGGTGGAGATGGCTCCCAGTGCAATCCTTGCCGCGCCGGTCTTAATTGGCAGCAGCCGCTTCTCGCTGTGGGAAACGCCTTCCGGACAGATTCCAATTGTGCCGCCACCAGCCAACAGCTTTCGCGCCGCCACAAAAGTCTCTTCATTGCGCGAAACATCTTCGCCTTCGTCCTTGCGGCGATAAACCGGCAGCGAATCGAGCGCGCGTATGAAATAGCCCAGCACCAGCATACGAAACAACGGCGCTTTGGCGAGAAACGAAACGCGGCGCGGCGCCAGGCAAAAAAGAAAAACCGGATCGACCAGGGCGTTGGGATGATTAAGAACGAAGATGACGGGCGACTTGCGCGGCACGTGTTCCAGGCCAATTATTTCGATGCGCCGGAAATATACGCGCAACGCGAACTTGAGAAGGCCTAGTATGATTCTACGAACCATTAATTAATTTGAACGCTCAGCCTGGATGAAGCGCCGTGAAGCGTGCACCGCCCCACCGACTAGTGCCATAATATTCCCGCTAGCCAAAAATCAGCGAAAAACTTTGAAGAGGGTAACTATGAAACGCTTCCTCGTTGCAATCGGACTGTCCGTCATCGTATTCGCATCGTTCGCCAACGCTCAACAAAGCGGTCATTACGCAGTTGAAGACTTGTTGAAGATTCGCCGTGTTAGCGACCCGCAAGCTTCGCCGGATGGCAAGCGCGTGGCCTTTACCATCGGCGACGTTAACTTTGATGCAAACCGCACAGTCACGCAGATCTATATCATGTCGAGCGCCGGCGGCGATATGAAGCAGCTCACCAGCGGCGCTGGTTCTTCCAGTTCTCCACGCTGGTCGCCTGATGGCAGGAAGATCGCCTACGTCACAGGCGATCAGGTTTGGGTAATGGAACCAGACGGCAGCAACAAAGAGCAGGTCACGAAAATCTCCACGGGCGCGGGTGGCCCGGTATGGTCGCCGGATGGCAACTGGATCGCTTTCGTGTCTGACGTTTACCCGGACTGCACCAATGACGAATGCAATCGGGCGAGAGATGAAGTCGCGGAAAAAAGCAAAGTCAAAGCGCACGTGACTGATCGTTTGCTGTTTCGTCACTGGGTTGAGTGGCGCGACCGGAAACGGACCCACGTTTTGATAGTTGCGAGCAAAGGTGGCGTCGCGCGCGATCTGACTGCCGGCGATTTCGATTCGCCTCCTTACGCGGTAGCAGGCGAGGTTGATTACTCTTTCTCCCCCGATTCGAAAGAACTCGCGTACCTGCGCAATCCCGACAAGATCGAGGCCATCTCTACCAATAGTGACATCTATGTCGTTCCGACCGCCGGCGGCCCAGCGCGCGATATCACCGCTAAGAATAAAGGTTATGAAGATACGCCGGTCTACACGCCCGACGGCAAATACATCATTTACAGATCACAGGCGACGGCGGGTTTTGAAGCAGATCGCTGGCGGCTGATGGCTTACAACCGCGCCGCCGGAACAAGCGTCGAGTTGTTGCGCGGCTTTGATCTAGGCGTCGATGAAATTGCGTTATCGCCTGATGGCAACACGATTTATTTCACGGCCGGCGAGCGCGGTCACCAAAATGTCTACAAAGTTCCTGTCAGCGGCGGACAGCAACAAAAAGTCGCCGGCAATGTTTTTGCGAGCAACCTGCAAGTCGCTGCCGACAATACATTCGTGTTTGTAAGCAGCACATTGTCGGGCCCCGCTGAAATCTTCCGGGGAAATGCGGGAAGTGTTATCGCCTTAACGCACGTTAACAAGGACCTGATGGCCCAGGCCAACCTCAGGCCCGCGGAAGAAGTGGAATGGACTGGCGCGCTCGGCAAGGAGATTCAGGGCTTCATGATCAAGCCGGTTGATTTCGATCCTAACAAGAAGTATCCGCTGATTGTCATCATTCACGGCGGCCCGCAAAGCGCCTTCAACAACAACTGGGGCTATCGTTGGAACCCGCAAATTTTTGCTAACGCCGGTTACGTCGTGTTTCAACCGAACCCCCGCGGCTCAACCGGCTATGGCCAGCAATTCACAAATGAGATCAGCGGTGATTGGGGCGGCAAGCCCTACGTCGACATCATGAACGGCGTTACCGACGTGCTGCGTCGCAATTCATTTATCGATCGCACACGCATCGGAGCGGCCGGCGCGAGCTATGGCGGCTACATGATCGATTGGATTCTCGGCCACAACAACGATCCGCGTTTTCGTTTCAAGACTTTGGTTTCGCACGCCGGTGTTTACAACCTAACCAGCATGTACGGCGCCACCGAAGAGCTGTGGTTTCCGGAATGGGAATTCAAAGGAACGCCCTGGTCCAATCCGGCGATGTATGAGCGCTGGTCTCCGAACATGTTCGTGCGCAACTTCAAAACGCCGACGCTGGTCACCGCCGGCGAACTCGATTTCCGCGTTCCCTACACGCAGAGTTTGGAACTCTTCACTGCCTTACAGCGCAACGGCGTTGAATCGAAATTGATCTTGTTTCCCGACGAAGGTCACTGGATTCTGAAACCACAGAACTCGGCGTTCTGGTATCACAATGTGCTCGACTGGTTTGATAAGCATTTGAAGTGAAGGAGAGAAACCAACATTGGGACCGGGCTTAGGTTCTAGTAGTCTTAACCGAACGTAACAATCACGAACTTTCATTTTCCGATCGCTTAGTTGCAACTCTCGCCGACCATGTGAATTGTGAAGTTTGCGGAGCCGGAAGCACCGCCTGTGGAACATTTAATCTCGATCCCCCGTGAACACGGCGATTCTAGGGGTGGGCACGGCGGATGGTCACCTTGAGTTGCGTCAGGTTGTTGGGCTCGCAGGCGTGGAGAGTCTCTTCCTCCTTAGTCGATGGGTCTTTCGCGAGCATAGTTACGTGCCAGCCGCACTGTGACTCGGCGCACTGGGGCCAGTTGCAAGCGGCTGTCCCAGAGCTCTTCGGGCAAATAAAGGTAAAAGTCAACGGGACGCTATCCGGCTTCAGCTCCAGCGTGAAGAGCGGCTGACCGTCACCCGTCGCGCTGCGCTTGCCGACGATCCGTACCGGCACATCGAACCGTTGCGGGCTGACCGTGATGCGGCACTCGTACGTCATAGACAAACACGTTTCCAGTCGTCACCCGGCGCAGGCCGACCGTGGTTTAGCGCGAAGCCACAGAGCGGCAAAGCAGAGCGTGATTAAGCTCACAAAAATCTCTTTCGAGCGAATATTTCAAACCTCAACTTAGAAGTAACAGAGAAGATGTCGCCCCTCGCGGAGCTTTGGCGAATTTCAAACATCTTTGCTTAGTTCTTTATGGGCGGAAGGCAGGAGCAGCCCGTTGGATTACATACTGCTATATCACCACAGACACCGGCGCCAAACATCTTGTTGCAGTCGTCATCTCCGGTGCAAGTACAAGGTTCTCCTATTCAGCTCGTTCCAGCGGCGGCAAAACCGCCTCAAAGTCTTCCACAAAACGAGTGGCGTATTTAGCTAGCAACTCTTCAACCCGCACCAGTTTCTTTGAACGCACGATCAAGCCGGCGTGATGCAGCTTCTTTACCCGATAGACAATTTCTGAATCGTCATAAGCGGAAGTGTCGGGATCTCCCTGTTTTGCGAGCGATAGCACGATACCGGCATATTCTTTTCGCGATTGCTTAAGTTTGTTACTGAAGCTTCCCTTACGGCCGGGCTTCTGATCCGATTCTATCCCTCCCTTACCGTTGGACTTCTCCTCTGCTCCTGCCGACTGCTCCTGCCGTCTTCCTCGCTCCCTAGCGTCTGCGACTTCAATCTTCGCCCACTCGCGCCAGAGGTTTAAGCCACTTGCAGCTTCCAGGACTTCGGCGATGTAAGCGCCGCCAACGCGCGCGGCAACTTCCAGAAAATAAAACTGCCCGTCCGCATCGCTCTTGATGAACTCAACATGTGCCGCTCCACGTTCCAGCCCCAGACCCTTAATTAGTTTCCGGTTTATCTCAAACAGTTTCTTTTCATCGGCCGAGCCGTGCGCAATCGTCCTGGAAATATAGGTGCCCCCGTAATGCGCCACTTCCAGCGGCGGGCGGCCATAGCGATTCGCGCCGGCGAACGCCACGCGACCGTTATTCACAATCGAATCGACGTGGAACACTTCGCCGTTGATAAATTGGGCCAACAGGTAATATGAAGCGCGCTCGCGCAAACTATCGCGCTCGTTCAGTTCCTCAAAGATGCGCCAGACATCGTCGGCGTTTTCCACTTTGCGAATGCCGATGGCGGAAACGTCTGCACGCGGCTTCAGGATCCAGGGCGGCGGCACGCGTTCAATGAACTCGAGAATGTCGGCAGGATTCGTTAACGGAACGAAGTCCGGCACTACAACGCCCGCTGCTTTCGCTGCCTCAGCCATTCGCAGCTTGTCGCGAAAAGTTCTGGCAGTTGAACTATTCATACCGGGCAAACAGAAATGTTCGCGTATAAGCCCCGCAGTCATCACATCAAACTCTTCCAACGCGATTACGCGGTCGGGTTTTCTTTCCCGCGCCAGAAATGCAACGAGGTCAATGAACAGTAGCGCGTCCGCGTCGTTAGGAACCGCCATAAGTTGATCGATGCAGTCGCGCGGCCAGTCTTCCTGCAGCATCTTTTCCCTTGTGATCAGAACCACCTGACAGCCCAGTCGTTTGCATTCACGAATGAAGTCGCCGCCCTTGAAGTAAGTGGCCAGGCAGATGATGTTGAGTGGGCGCGGGTCGGATTCCGTCATGGGGCGCGTGTACCAACTAGACTCTTGGATTTGTGATTGGGCTAAATATAAACCTTTTGCGGAAACGAGGTCACTGGATAATCGCTTTGCCCAAAGTACTGGGTTGGTGCCGCTTCGGCTTGCCGTCTGATGTGCGGCGGTGGCTATGCCCCGCCGTAGAGGTACCTTTAAAAACTTTTTGGGCTATGCCCTTTGGCGGCCTTTGGCCCATAAATCCGAAAGGCTAAGTGCAAACTTGGGGCGTAGCCCCGGAACAATCTAGCCGCTGTCGGCGGGGCATAGCCTCCGCCGCACATCAGGCGGCCAAGCCGAACCTGACATGGCCCATGACATTTGAGGTAAAGCTCCTGATGATGTATACAGCCCTGTCTTTTAACCCAGACTGTCAGTTTGCGGTTGCCTTAAAAACTTGCTCGCTTTGATGAATTCATTTCCGCAAACTAACGGTTTGCGCTACAACTAATCATGATCTTCCGCGGCCCCTATCCCGAAGTCAGTATTCCCAACGTCTCAATCACTTCCTTTGTCTTTCAGAGCGCCGCCGCGCTCGGCGATAAGCCTGCATTAATAGAAGGAGAAACCGGGAGAAAGATCACCTATGCGCAACTGGCGGATTCGATAAAGCGCGCCGCGGCAGGTCTGGCTGCGCGGGGATTCAAACAACATGAAGTGTTCGGCATCCTCAGCCCTAACGTTCCGGAGTTTGCCGTTGCTTTTCACGCTGTCGCCACGCTTGGCGGCCTCTGCACGACGGTTAATCCGCTGTACACCGAGCATGAGATTGCGCAACAACTGAAGGACGCCGGCGCTCGGTTCCTGGTAACCGTTCCCGAGTGTTTAGCGAAAGCGCTCGCTGCGGCAAACAAAGCGAACATCGAAGAGGTGTTTGTTTTTGGGGAAGCTGAAGGCGCCACGCCCTTCGCGTCTTTACTTGAAAACGATGGTGTTTTTTCCGAACCAAAAATAAATCCGCGCGAAGATCTGGTTGCGCTTCCTTACTCGAGCGGAACTACCGGTCTGCCGAAAGGCGTGATGCTGACACATCGCAATCTGGTCGCCAACATGTGCCAGATGCAGGGCCTCGATTACTTTTTTGAAAGTGACACGCTGATTTGTGTGCTGCCGCTGTTTCATATCTACGGCCTGGTCGTTGTTCTGAACATGGGCCTATATAAAGGCGTCACAATCGTAACCATGCGGCGGTTTGATTTGGAATTGTTCCTGCAGGCGGTGCAAAAATACGGCGTCACGCTGGCGCATATCGTCCCGCCAATAGTGCTGGCGCTCAGCAAGAGTCCTATCGTCGATAACTACCAGTTGCCGACGCTGCGCACGATCTTTTCCGGGGCCGCGCCGCTCGATGAGACGCTTACGCGCGCCTGTATGACTCGACTTACCTGTGACATTCGCCAGGGCTATGGCATGACCGAGACGAGTCCGGTCACTCATTCCTCCCCCGCCGACAAGAGCCAGGTAAAGTTCGGCTCGGTCGGAACTCCGGCGCCGAATACGGAATGCAAAATTATCGATCTCGACAGCGGCGAATCGCTTGGTCCAAATCAGGAAGGCGAAGTTTGCGTGCGTGGACCACAGATCATGAAAGGCTATTTGAATCGCCCGGAAGCTACGGCGCAAACCATCGACCCCGAGTGTTGGCTGCACACCGGCGACGTCGGCTATGCGGATGAAGACGGGCATTTCTTCATCGTTGATCGCGCCAAGGAATTAATAAAGTACAAGGGCTTCCAGGTGCCCCCGGCGGAGTTGGAAGCAATTTTACTAACGCATCCGTGCGTTTTGGACGCAGCCGTAATTCCCTTACCCGACGAGGAAGCCGGCGAAGTTCCCAAGGCTTTTGTGGTACTGAAAGGCGAAGCGGCGCCGCAGGCGCTTATGGATTTCGTCGCCGGACGCGTGGCTCCGCATAAACGGATTCGCGCGCTGGAATTCATTGATAAGATTCCCAAGTCTGCCTCGGGAAAAATATTACGGCGCATGTTGGTTCAATCAGATCGAGAAAGGAAAAAAGCGAATGTCACCGGAAGTAGTAGCAAGAACAGTTAAGGCTTACTTCGCAGCGTTGCGCGCAATGGACCAACAGGCCTGGGTCAATACGTTTGCCGAAGACGCCGTCAGTAATGATCCGGTTGGCGCTCTGCCAATCAAGGGGCATCAGAAGTTGGGAGAGTTCTTCCAAACAATCACGGCAGCTTTCAAGGAAGTCGGCCTCACAGAAAATGACGTCTTCATCGCGGGCAACAGCGCCGCCGTGAAGTGGACCGGCAAAGGAACAAGCAAACAGGGACGCGCCGTGCACTTTGAAGGCATCGATGTGTTTACCATCAACGAAGCGGGCAAGATCGAGACACTGCACGCCTATTGGAATCCGGCTGAGATGGTCGCGCAACTTTAATTAACCGCCAATAGTTCGCTAGAATTGATTGAATTCAGAATAAGGCTTCGCACAAAAAGTGAGTAAATCAGTCCGCCGAGCGGACAAATGACAATAGCCCAGCAGTTTACTGCTGGGGTGGCAAGTGAAAGGAAATGAGTCCGCTAAGCGGACGGCTGGACGCCAAGTGCCAAACCTCAAATCTATCAGTCGTCCGCTTCCCGGACTTCGCCACGAATTCCTGTCTTCCCAGCGATGAATCGCTGAGCTATTGTCAATCGTCCGCTAGCGCGGACTAGGCTGAGTGCAGGTTTTTGAGCGACGCCGTTTCCGAAATAGGGCTTTATCGGGAGTTAGCAATATGAAATACATCGCCTTAAAAGTTTCATCGCTCGCATTACTGCTACTCACGCTGCCGTCATTTCTGTCGGCGCAGTCTTCAGTGAAAACTATCGAATGGGAAACGCTTCGTCCGGAGGGTGAGGATTTTTCGGTGCAGATGCCGAAAGGCTCCACCGCGCAATCCGGCAAGGAGACCTATCACAAGTTCGAACTCAACACGAGCACCTACGTTGCGCAACTTCCAGGCGGACCGGTTTTCGCCGTCGTTGCGCTCAGCGGAATCAAATCCAATCCGGCCATGTATTCAGAAATGGAGCGTTTGAATTCATACGTCGACGCTTTCAAGAACCTGTTTCCGCCAAAAATTCGACCCAAAGGAGCAGTAGCGAAATTGACGCTCGTCGGCGATAAGGTTCTGCAAGGGAACCCGGGACGCGAATACCGTTTGACGCTTCGCAGTTCCCCGCCAGCTAACACCGGCGCGTTGGAGCCCGAGCTTTTGGGAACCGCTCATGTGTTTGCGACCAGGAAACGTTTCTACGCTGTCGTATTTCTGAACAACAAAAAAGACGACGAGATGCAGGAGCAGTTTTTGAGTTCATTCCTGATTCCGGAAAAAATCCAGCCGTCTGCAACCGTTGCCTCGCAGCCGCCGCCTGAGCAGGTGCAAAGAGCGAACTCTGACGGTAGAGACGCGCCTGCTGCCGAGGCAACTGCAGCGGAAACTCCGACGACTGCTAACGCCGGCGAAGCCAACGACGCGCCGCATTCAAGGAAGCGCGGTCCGATTTCCGGCGGCGTACTTAACGGCAAGGCTCTTTTCCTGCCTCAACCTGAATATCCGGCTGCGGCGAAAGCTACTGGAACGGCCGGCACCGTTGTGGTGCGCATAACAATTGATGAACAGGGCAACGTTATTTCCGCGCAAGCGGTGTCGGGACCCCCTGCACTGCAGCTGGTCAGCGTCAATGCGGCGTTGCAGGCAAAGTTCGCAGCTACGCTGCTGGTTGGCGAACCGGTGCAAGTGATCGGCGTCATCACCTATAACTTCGTACGCCAGTAGTCGCTTGGCGATACTCTCAATTCTTTTTTTATGAAGCACGTTCTAAAAAGACTGGATAGAGTCCATGAGAAACTTGCGGCCACGGTTGCGCCTTTGGACGAAGTACTGTTTGCGCGACAACCAGCCGACGGTGGCTGGAGCGTTGCGCAGATTATTCAGCATCTCGCTCTAGTTGAAGACCGTGTTATTAAGGACCTCGAGAAAGAAATGTCTCGGCCGCCGCGAAAGATCAGTTTTATCAGGCGCTTTGTGCCCACGTCGATTGTTTCCTCGAGGCTGTTGCGCGTGAAAGCACCACAGGCCGTTAACCCTGAAGCCAACGCCGGGCCTGCCGAGGTAAATGTACTCCCCAGCAAAGCAAGTGCGATCGCCAACTACAATCGCGCGCGCAACGATTTGAAAAACCTCTGCGCCACCCACGGCAACGATCGCTTTCGACAAATAGTTTTCAAGCATCCATTCCTCGGCGAGATCGACGGCGTTGCCACGGTGTCGTTCGTCGGCTATCACGAACAGCGGCATTACAAACAGATTCGTGAAGTGCTGAAGAAGATTGCTCGTAATTGATTCTAAAAATTTGCGGAACAGCGAGCGGACCGGGGTCCCCACGCGGGCAGCCCGCGTGGGGTGGTGGTAGCGACCGGATGTCGGCTCTCAACTCTGTCTGACGTGCGAACCCAAGTATCTAAGAATAACGTTGCGTGTAGCATCCGATCGCTACCGCTCGCGGTCCGCAAGACTCGGCGGAAGCTTTCTTGTAATCGATCTCAACCGCGAAACCGGCGGCTAAATCCGCTTGACGCCTTACCGGTCGCAGTCTATCTTCGCTCGAATTCGTAAACAGCAGTTTTCTCTATAAGCATGTCATCGACAACAGTTTCTACAACTCCAGCCTGGACGATCTCAGACTATCTCGAAGTCCGCGATGGCCATCTCAACATCAACGCCGCTGACGCCCTCGACCTTATTACGAAGTACGACTCGCCGTTGTTTGTTTTCTCGGAACCGCGTATCCGCTCAAACATTCAGCGATTGAAGAGCGCGGCTGACTCAGTCGATCATCCTATTCGCTTTTTCTATGCCTCGAAAGCGAACTCAAACATGGCCGTGTTGAAAACCGTGTTCGATTCGGGCATCGACGTTGAGGTCAACAGCGGCGGCGAGCTTTTCAAAGCACTACGCATCGGCTTTCGTCCGGACCAAATTATCTTTAACGGCACGAGCAAAAGCGCCAGCGAACTTGACGAGGCGGTGCGCGCCGGAATTTATGCCATCAACGTCGATTCAATTTACGAGATCGGCTTGGTCGAAGAAGCTGTAAAACGAGTTTCAGCCGAGGATGGCCACGCGCCTGCGAAACCTGCGCGCATCACGTTGCGTTTGGTTCCGGAGATCGGCACGCGTTCGCATCTGGGATTGCAGACCGCCCTGCTCACTTCAAAGTTTGGCATTTCGTCTTCTGAAGTCTTGGAAGCTTTTCGGCGCGGCTTGCAAAACCCGGATTTGATTCACGTCTGCGGCATTCATATTCACGTCGGCTCACAAACGCCCGATGTCGAACCCTTCGCCGAAGCGTTTCGCAGCATGTGGGAACACCTGGTCGCGATTCATCGCGAGACGGGTCACACGCTCGAGCACATCAACCTCGGCGGCGGCATTCCGGTGAACTACCTGCGCGATCGTTCGCAGGCCGATCAATTGCCGCAACACGAGCGCGACATGTTGGGCGCGGACCTTGAACCTTCAGTGGTCCTGGCGGAAGCGTTGCGCGTCGCGCGCGAGTCAGCGCGCGCTGCCGGCGCCGAACATCTGCTGGAACAAACAACGATTCTGTTGGAGCCCGGCCGCAGCATCATCGCCGACGCGGGTCTGGTCCTAACATCCGTTCTCAATATGAAACAGCGCCCGGAAACTCTGGATGTCTGGCTGCTGACCGATGCCGGCTACAACATCATGCTGTCGATGAACAATTACAAGTGGTACTACCATCTGATATCTGCGAGCCGCGCCGGCGAACCTCACGAACAGGAATATAAAGTAGCCGGACCGCTTTGCGATTCGGGCGATGTCTATTTTGATATCGAGCGCGAAGGACGCTTGCCTGACTATCGGCGACTGCCGGCAAACGTGAAGCCTGGCGAGATTTTGGCGCTGCTCAATTCTGGCGCTTACTCGCTCGCGCAAATGTTTCATTACAACGGACGGCCCTTGCCGGCGGCCGTGATGATTCGTAAGGATGGCACCGCTGAACTGATTCGCCGCCGCGATACGTATGAAGACCTGGTAACTAACGACATCTGGTAATTGAGCCCTCAGTGATAAGTTGAATAGTGAACGTCGGAAGGCTCGCAGTCGGGAAGGGTGGCTTGCCCCCGCCAAGAATGGCTGGCATTCAACGAGCGGGGGTAACCCCCCTTCCTAACCATGAGGCGTTCAGAGTTGAGTCCGGGACTTTGGACATTCGATTAATCCCGCATGCTTGAAACTAAGAACCAGTTAGTTCGCGGCCTAAACCTGATCGCCGCGATTTCCATCGTAATTGGAAACGTCATCGGCACCGGCGTGTTTCTCAAAGCGCGCGTCATGACCTGCAACGTCGGCACGCCAAAAATGGTACTGCTCGTCTACGTTGTTGCCGGACTGCTTTCGCTGGCGGGCGCGTTAAGTTATGCGGAATTGGCGGCAATGATGCCGAAAGCCGGCGGCGAATATGTTTTCATGCGCGAGGCCTACGGGCGGCCGTGGGGTTTCCTGTTCGGTTGGATGTCGTTTTTCATCGGCAAGGCCGGGTCCCAAGCAGCACTCGGCGTGCAATTCGCACTCTTCCTCAACATTATGATCGGCGGCTCGCTGGCAGGCGATTTCTTTTCAACAACAGTGTTGGGCCATCCGGTGCCGTTCGGGAAACTTCAGTTAGTCGCGTTGCTGGCGATATTGATCGTCACCGGAATTAACTGTCTTGCCGTCAAGGTCAGCGGCAGCGTGGCGACGGTTTTATCTGGAATTAAGATCGCGCTCGTGCTGTTGGTCGGAATCGGTGCGTTCTTGTTTGCGCGCAGCGCTGACTGGTCACACCTGTTGATGGCAAATCTCGGCGGCACGTGCGAAGGCGTCAACGCAGCCGCGCGCTTTGGTTTTGGCGGCTTCATCGCGGCGATGCTCGGGGCGCTGTGGGCCTACGACGGTTGGAACAACGTAACTCTCGTTGCGGGTGAGGTTCAGAATCCCGGACGAAACCTCCCCCGCGCGTTGATAGGCGGCACGATTCTGATCATGGGCCTCTACCTGCTGGCCAACGTTGCTTATTTCTACGCGCTCTCACCAACTGAGATAGCAAGCATCTCAACTAAATCTTCCGTGGCCACCGAAGTCGCCAAACAGTTTCTCGGCCCACTAGCAATCAGTTTCATCGCCGCGGCTTTGCTCTCGTCAACTTTCGGCACGCTGCACACTTCGATTCTGACCGGCGCGCGCGTGCCTTATGCGATGGCTCGCGATGGTTTATTTCTGCGCAGTTTATCTCGCGTTTCACCGCGTACACATGTGCCCACCGGCGCGCTCATCGTGCAGGCAGTTTGGGCATGCATTCTCATCGTGGCGTTTTCCTCGTCGTTTGATACGTTGACTGACTACGCTATCTTCGGTCTGTGGATTTTTTATGGACTAGTCACAGCGGCAGTCTTCATATTGCGCCGCAAGATGCCGGAAGCCGACAGACCTTATCGTGCCTGGGGTTATCCGGTGGTGCCCCTTCTCTTTCTCATGGCTACGGCGCTGATCCTTGGAACTACTTTGCTAGGAGCACGAGTAGATTTTACCGACGCGGTAACTCGGTTGCTGCACGGTCAATTTCTGAGCGGATTGGGAGTCCTGGTACGTAACCCACCAATAGCAGGCATTGGCCTAATCGCGCTCGGCCTGCCGGTCTACTGGTTGTGGGAGCAGCGTGCAAAAGGTCAAGGATAAGCTTCGCAGAAAGCATTGAATCTTGAAACGCTCTGATTAGTCAGCGCCGCACGACTTCAATCAGCGGCGGATGCACGCCTTCGCTGGTTGCCAACAGCGCGCGGCCGTCGAGGCGATACGCGATTGACTCACCCTGCTTCCGCTTTCCTAAATCCAGCGACTTCAGCGGCTGTCTCCAGATTTGATCAAACGGGGCGCGCGCGTCCGCTAAAACCAGCTCATAGCCATCGACGTAATCGCACAGCGCTACCCGCAAACCATCCGGCGAAATATCCCCGCCCGTAATCAAGCCACCAAAAAGACTGGGAACATTCAGTTCAGCGATGCGCTTGAGCGTTATCGGCCCATTGGTATTTAGCGGAGCCGTGGCCTTGTAAACAGTCGGATTCGCAAAAGGAATTTTGCTGACGATATAAAGGTCGCCGGTTACGGGATGGACCAGCAAAGATTCAGCATCATGCGCTCCGTCGGGGTAGCGCAAGCGAATAACTTCCGCATCGTCGGTGACCAGCGGTTTGAGCTTGCTGGACGAGGAGTCAGTCGGTTTTATTGTTGGCTCTTTGACGCGGTAAACAATTATTTCACTGCGCCGTCCTTCGTTATCTCCAATGTCGCCAATATAGAGATAGCTAGCTCCAGCTTGCGGCCCCGGCCCAGCCGCGATGTCTTCCCAATCGCGCGCCGACGCGCCTCTTACTCGCCACGTTCCGCGGCGCGCTCCGTGTTCATGCAGCGCATAGATATTTGGACCATCTCCTGAATCGTTGTGCGTCCAATAGAGCCCGGGGTTGTTACGTGAAGCGACAATGCCGCTGCTTTCGTTGACTGCCGCGTCATTGAGACGGCCCAATACGCGCGGTGGTCCATAAGTTTCGGTTTGCTTCGCAACAGACTTTTGTTCTTCCCGCGTTTTCGCAGCCGGCTTCGCTGCCTCGACGCTCGTCGGCACCGGCATTCGCTGGCACGCCGACGAAACAAGCATGCAAAGTAAGAGCGCCAAAACGATCGAGACATTCGATAGAGTCTTGGTTTGAGATCTTCTCTGTGCAAACTTTGTGTTCTCTGTGTCTCTTTGGTGAATAAGCGCTCGACAGCTACTCACTATAGAGACACAGAGGTCACCGAGGTAACACAGAGAATTCAAGACATTACCGAACATCGTGTTTCACACTGCTCGTTTTCTGGCATTCCCCAGCGCCTCACGGGCGACTTCCTTATCGTCAAAATGAAAAACTTCACGGCCGATGATCTGATAATCCTCGTGTCCCTTGCCGGCTATCAACACCAGATCGCCACTACGCGCTTCAGCAATGGCCCGATGAATTGCATCGCGTCGATCGGCAATCTTGCGATAAGGCTTACCAGTCTTTTGAATTCCGGCTTCGGCATCGGCGAGAATTTTTTCCGGGTCTTCGGTCCGGGGATTATCCGAAGTCAGAATCACGACATCACTTAAACTCCCCGCCGCTTCGCCCATCGGCGCACGCTTTGAACCATCGCGATCGCCGCCGCAGCCAAACACGGTGATGATTTTTCCTTTGGTCACTGCGCGAGCAGTGCGCAGCACATTCAACAAAGCATCGTCGCTGTGCGCGTAATCGACGACGACTGCAAAATCGTTATCATGCGGCACGCGCTCAAAACGGCCGGGCGCGCCGGTACACTTTTCGAGAGCGCGCGCAATAACGTCGAGTTCGTAACCCAGCGCCAGGCCGCTTGCCACTGCCGCCAGCGTGTTATAGATGTGCGGTTGACCAACCAGCGGCGAATGAAACTCGCGCTCGCCTGCCGGCGTCCGCAGAGTGAAGCGCATGCCATCTAATGAAAACTCAGCGTTGCGCGCGGTAACATCCGCATCTGATCTGACTGCGTAACGAACAACGCGCGCGCCTTCCTGCTCCAACCTTTCAGCCAGCTCAACTCCATAAGGATCGTCGACGTTGAGGACCGACACGCGCGGCTTTGATCCCAAGCGGCCATCAAACAGTCGCTGCTTTGCGTACCAGTAATTCTCCATCGTCTTGTGATAGTCGAGATGATCGCGGGTGAGATTGGAAAAAACTGCGACTGCATATTCGAGCGCATCGCAGCGATGAAAATCCATCGCCTGGGACGAACATTCCATCACCGCTGTCTTGCAAACAATACCAACGGCTTCGCGCAGCAGCCGCTGCATGTCGGTGGCTTCGGGCGTGGTGCGATCAGCGTTACGCCGCTCGGCACCGAGACGATATTCAACTGTCCCGGTCATGGCCACGGGTTCGCCGGCGGCTTCGGGAATCGAGGCGATCAAATAAGCGGTCGTAGTTTTACCGTTGGTCCCGGTGATACCAACGAGTTGCAATTCACGTGAAGGATGATGGTGAACTTCGGCGGCGGCGAGGGCCATCGCGCGGCGCACGTTTTCAACTTGCAGCCAGGGAAAGTCAGCGGGGGCGTTTTCTGCCCTCAGTTCTGTTGGGGATTCGAGTTCCGAAATAACGCCGACGGCGCCTTGCTCGATCACCTGCGGCACGAACTTGTGCGCATCGAACAACTCACCGCGCACAGCCACAAACAAACTGCCTGGCCCGGCCCGGCGCGAGTCGTGGCGCACGTCTGTTACCACAGCGCCCTCATTGCCGGATAGTTTTCCGCCCGTCACTTCCGCAATTTGTTTTAGAGTTACGGGATCGTTTTTCACGTTTGGAATTGTACGCGGCAGAAGAGCGGCGGTAAACCGGCCTTCCCAACCTCGAGATTTTCGATCTTGCTTTCCGGCTATCTTACTGGAAAGCCTTTCAGTCTATTCGCACGCTCAACAGCCAATCAGCTCAAGGTCAGCAAGGTGGGCTTGCCCCCGCTCTTAGTAAGCAACTACCATTCCAGTTCGCAAACCACATCGACCAGGGGAAAGACATTGATGATCGCTTCCAGGAAAAATGAGCCTCCAACGGAGATTAACTTTTGTCATTAATGCTTCAAGAGATTGCTGAACAGCCGGCAGCGCTGGCCCGCACTATTCAATCAGAACGCGCCAAGCTTTCACGCCTGGGCGCTTTTCTCAAACAGCGTGATATCGATTTGATTGTACTAGTCGCGCGAGGCAGCTCTGATAATGCCGCGCTGTTTGGTCGTTATCTCTTGGAAATCACCACGGGCATTCCGGTTTCACTGTCCGCTCCTTCTGTACACACTATCTATCGCGCCAAATTAAGACTACAGCACGCGCTGGTTGTCGGCGTCTCTCAATCGGGTGAAGGCGAGGACATAAATCAGGTGCTTGCGAACGCCCGCGCCGGCGGTGCTTACACCGTCGGCATTACCAATGAACCGGTCTCGGCGATGGTCAACGTCGTCGATGAGACCTTATTAACGCATGGCGGACGCGAGCGATCGGTCGCAGCAACGAAAACTTTCACCGGTCAGATGCTGCTTTTTTACTTGCTGGCCGAAGCCCTGGCTGGAACTAAACCGCCATGGTCGTGCGACACCATTCCCGACTTCGCTGCGCGCGCGCTCGAGCAGCAGCCGGCCATCCTCGAGCTGGTGCAACGCTATGTCTTTATGGAAAACTGCGTGGTGGTCGGACGCGGTCTTGCCTATGCGAATGCTTACGAGCTTGCCTTGAAGTTAATGGAAACGTGTTACGTTGTCGCCGAACGTTTTTCATCCGCAGATTTTCTGCATGGCCCGGTGGCGATGGTCGAACGTCACTTTCCGGTGATTTTGTTTGCGCCGCCGGGAGTGATGTTGCCCGGAGTGAAGAGTTTGATCGGCCGCTTGCGTGAGTTGCGCGCCGACTCTTTAGTGATAACCAGTGATTTGGATGCGGCAGCGAGTTGCGCGCGCGCGATCATAATGCCAAAAGAGATTGATGAGTTTGGAGCGCCGATTCCTTATATAATTCCCGGCCAACTGTTTGCGGCCTTGCTGGCTGAAGCAAAAGGATTGGATCCGGACCAACCTCGTTCGTTGTCGAAAGTCACGAGAACGCTGTAGCGCAAGCTGTCAGACTAACGGTTTGCATTACAATACCAACTTGACTTCTGACTTCTGACTTCTGACTTCTGATTTCTGATCTATGACTCTTATGAACATCGAGTTAAAAGACTTATCCACTGGCCCTGTCTACGCGCAAGTGCGCGAACAAATCGAAAATCAAATTCGTCAGAAGGATGTCGCGGCGGGCGAAACTCTTCCCGCCCCTGCCGCGCTCGCGCAGAAACTGTCAGTGGATAAAGGTGAAATCCAGCGCGCATATTTTGAACTGGAACGCGCCGGCTTGGTCACGAAAGAAACCGGCAAAGATTTTCTGGGCCAAATGAAGACGACCTATCGCGTTGCCTGAAGTACTCGCAACTCAGGCGGATCCTAACGCGCTCATGCCGCCGACTTATGCCGGACATCGTACCGCGTCTGTTGATGCTGTGATCGGACGTCGCGTAACTTTGCGTTTTCCAGAGTGTTCGCTTCACTCATCAGCCATACGGAAACATTACGCTTAGCGCGTGCCTCATCCTTTAACCTGATTGCTTCTTCACGATTCCCAGCATCTAACAGGTTAGAAGCCACTTCTAACTTGGTTGTAGACTCCTTAAGGGCTTCCATCGCCTGCTCTCGGAGCGCCGCTACTGACGTTTTAATACTCATCTATCCCCCCAGGCGTTTTGTTAACGAACAATATCAGTCGGGTCATGCAATCTCGTTGCAAACAGCATTCCCTTCTGTGACGAAATCAGCTCTCGCGTGATATTCTTTTTTTCTGCCAAAGAACTTGGTTTATTGCGATTACAAACATGCGAAAGTGGCGGAATTGGCAGACGCGCCAGACTTAGGATCTGGTACCGAAAGGTGTGGGGGTTCGAGTCCCCCCTTTCGCACCACGAAACAGTAGGCAGTAAGCAGTCGGAAGTAGGCAGAGAACAAATATTGAAGGAAGGACGCCCGTTGCCGCCAGAATCGCAACGGGCTTAGCACTTAATGAAGACAGAGTTTGTTGACGTCTCTCCAACACGTAAAGAGATAAAAATTGAGATTGACCCGGCGGCGATCAAGCAGAGCTATGACGAGGTAAGCGATCGTTATGCGAAACAAGCGAGCGTGCCGGGCTTTCGTCCAGGCCACGCGCCACGTGCGGTTGTGCGCAATCGCTTCAAAAGTGAGATTCGCGCCGAAGTATTACAGCAACTGATTCCGGACGCGGTAAATCAGGCGATAGACAAGCACGAGTTGAATGCCATTAAAGAACCCGATGTCGAACTCGAAAATGCTGCCGGACTGGAAAAGTTTGGCGAGGAACCCATCTCGGTCAAGGTCAACGTCGAAGTTTTGCCGAAAGTTGAAGTGCAAAACTACAAAGGGCTGGAAGTAGCTCGCCGCGTTCGCCCAATTACCGATGCGAACGTGGACGAAATGTTTGACGCTTTTCGCGAGACGTCGGCGGCCATGCAGCCCGTTGAAGATCGCGCCTCCGCGACCGGCGACACCGTTACCGTAAATTTAGTGGGCAAGTTTTTGGACATTCCGGACCAGGAAGATCTCAAGGCCGACGACGTAGAAGTAGAGCTCGGCGGTCGAGGGGTGCAAACGGAGTTCACTGAAAACCTGACTGGCGTGAAGGCAGACGACGAAAAGATTTTCACCGTTAGTTATCCGGAAGATTTCAAATCAGAAGGACTGGCCGGCAAGCGGATTGAGTACACGGCAAAGGTCACCGCCGTGCGCGTCAAGGAACTTCCCGAGATAGACGACGAATGGGCCAAAAGCCTGGGCGAAGAGTTTGACTCGGTAGCCACGTTGCGGACAAAAATTCGCGAGGACCTGGAAAAGCGCGCGACCCAGGAGTCTGATCATCGCCTGCGCGCCGACTTGATGTCCAAACTTCTCGAGCAGAACCAGTTTGAAGTGCCGCAGAGTCTGATCGATCAACAAACCAGTCGCCGCTTGGAATCCATCGTTCGCGACATGATCGGACGAGGCGTCGATCCTCGCAATCAGCAGCTCAACTGGGAGGCCGCACGGGAAGAGTTGAAAGCCCAGGCGGAGGCTGATGTGCGCAGCACATTGCTGCTTGAGCGCATTGCGGATGAAGAAAAGATCGAAGTGTCGAATGAAGACATAGACGCCGAGATTGATGCTATCGCATTGAGCTCACAACAACCGATTGAACAAGTGCGAGGTGTCTTGACAAAGGATGGAGGCGAACGTAGCATCGCGCACAGGTTGCGCAACCGCAAAGCGCTTGATCTTCTGGTCGAAAACGCGAAGGTCGCCGAAGAAGAGTGGAGCGAAACTGAGGAGACAGAAGTCAGGAGTCAGAATTCAGAATGAGTAGTCAGCTTTTCTTCTGATTTCCGACTCCTGATTTCTGTATTCATTACTGAAAGGTTCACACCTACAATGGCTCTAGTTCCCATGGTCGTCGAGCAAACGTCGCGCGGCGAACGCGCCTTTGATATTTTCTCGCGACTGTTGAAAGACAACATCATTTTTCTCGGCACCCCTATCGACGATCAAATCGCAAATCTGATCGTGGCCCAGCTTCTCTTCCTCGAAGCAGAAGATCCCGAGAAAGACATCAACATCTATATTAATTCGCCGGGTGGTTCGATCACCGCGGGCATGGCCGTCTACGACACGATGCAATTCATCCGGCCGGACGTCACCACGATTTGCGTGGGCCAGTGTGCGTCAATGGGTGCTTTGCTTTTGGCGGCGGGCGCAAAAGGCAAGCGGTTTGCACTGCCCAACTCTCGCATTCTCATCCACCAGCCGAGCGGCGGCTCGCAGGGACAGGCGACTGATATTCGTATCCAGGCGGAGGAAATTCTCCGCATGCGCGAACTGACTTCGCAAATTATTGCCAAACATACCGGCCAAACGTATGAAACTGTCGAGCGCGACGTGGAGCGCGACAAAATAATGTCTGCCGCCCAGGCCAAGGATTATGGTTTAATAGACGAGGTGATTGCCCACCGCGAGTAGAGGTGGACACACCCCGAGGTTGCGATGATTGCAAAAATGAAAGCGCGCGGTGTCCGTTGCTCATTCTGCGGCGTGTCCAATGGCGAAGTGGCTAACATCGTCGCCGGCACACCGCAGCATGCGAGCGGCGTTCCGAAAGGTATGATTGGCAAGAGCGCCTTCATCTGTAACGAATGTGTTCAGCGCTATCGCGCCCTGATTGCGAATCCCGAAACTCCCAACCAGTCCCTGACAGTTCCCAAATAGCAGGTTCGATCGAAACTCGAAGGAGATTCCCCAGACATATGGTTAGACGAACCGACGACACACTGCGCTGTTCCTTCTGCGGTAAATCGCAGAACGAAGTCAAAAAGCTCATTGCCGGCCCAACCGTCTACATCTGCAATGAGTGCATTGACATCTGCAACGAAATCATCACCGACGATCAGCAGGCAGAGTCGGTAGCAACTCGTCCGCCGCTGCCAAAGCCCGGCGAGATCAAAAGTTTTCTCGATGAGTACGTTATCGGGCAGGATGAAACAAAGAAGCGACTGGCGGTCGCGGTCTATCAGCATTACAAGCGCATCGAGCTGGGCCGCCGCCGCGCCGATGTTGAGATCCAAAAAGCAAACATTCTGTTGATGGGCCCCACCGGCACAGGCAAGACGCTGCTGGCACAAACGCTGGCGCGCATGCTGAGTGTTCCCTTCACCATTGTTGATGCCACCACGTTAACCGAGGCCGGTTACGTCGGCGAAGACGTCGAAAACATCATTCTGAAATTGCTGCAAGCGGCAAACGGCGACGTCGAGCGCGCGCAACAAGGCATTATTTATATCGACGAAATCGACAAGATCTGCCGTAAGGACGAGAACCCGTCGATTACCCGCGATGTCTCGGGCGAAGGCGTGCAACAGGCGTTGCTGAAAATCCTGGAGGGCACGATTGCGAATGTCCCACCCCAGGGCGGACGAAAACATCCGCATCAGGAGTTTTTCCCGATTGATACCGCCAACATTCTTTTCATCTGCGGCGGGGCTTTTGTAGGCCTTGAGAAAGTAATCGGGCGCCGGCTGCGCAATAAGTCGCTCGGCTTTCAGGCAGAAGTTAAGACCGGAAGTCATCGCCACGCCGAAGCGCTGGCGGCTGTGCAGCCGGAAGACCTGATTCGTTTTGGTTTGATTCCGGAGTTTGTCGGCCGCCTGCCGGTCTGCGGTGTTTTGCACGAACTCGACGAGGACGCCCTAATCAAGATTCTTACCGAACCAAAGAACGCGCTGGTCAAGCAGTATCAGAAGAAATTTGATTTTGACAACGTCAAACTCAAGTTCACCGAAGATGCTTTGAAAGCCGTCGCCAAGCAGGCAGTCGAACGAAAAGTCGGCGCGCGAGGCTTGATGATGATTCTGGAAGAGTTGCTTTTAGACGCAATGTACACGTTGCCTTCGCAAAAGCGCGTAAAAGAGTTTGTTATCACCAGCGAAATGGTCGAGCGCCATCGCGCTGTTCCGGGCGAGGGATTGGCGGGTATTGATGGTGCGGCCGCCTAGTAGCACCTACTTCAGGCTGTGCCGGCACGGCATCGCAGACGCAAGTCTGTGCCACTAAAGACCGGCCTCTGTGGCGGATGCCCGGGAAATGCTTTACAATTAGACATCTTATTTATGGGGCGAGACGGCAGTTTAAGCGGCTCGCCTTTCTTGCAAGTAGCCGCAGTTAAGTCCGTTCATTCGCAATTATGGAAGAATATTCAGATCGCAGCCCTGCTGACGTTGCCTGGTATCCGATGGTGCCGATTCGCGACGTTGTAATTTTCCCGTTCACAAAAGTTGCTTTTAAGATTGGACGCGCGGGCTCGGTGCGCGCGCTTGAGCAGGCGCTTGCAGCCGATCGTACTATCTTTCTCGCCACTCAACACGACGCCACGATTGACGAGCCGGTACCGGATCAAATTTACGACGTGGGTACGCTCGGCCGGATTCTGCAGTCGCAAAAGCAGGATAACGGCCAGATCAAAGTCGTCGTGGAAGGGCGCGAACGCGCCACCACCGTGCGCATTGAAAACACCGACGGCACTTTTATGGCGCTGGTAAAACGCGCGCCGGTAGTTAACGAAGACGGCACGCGCCTCGACGCGCTGGTGCAGAAGATTGGCCAACTGGTCGAACAACATCTGCGTCTGGCGCCGGAAGCGCAAACCGATGCTCTGCAAACTGCGCTTCGTAATCAAAATCCTTCGCATCTTGCTGATGCGCTTGCTTCGCAGCTGCGCATTTCCGTTGAAGACAAACAGGGATTGCTGGAATTGTTTTCCTCCCAGGCCCGTCTGCAGCGCTTGATTGAGTTGCTCGAGCTTGAGATCGAGAAACGCCAGCTCGATCGCACCATCCAAACGCGTGTGAAACGCCAAATGGAGAAGGCGCAGAAAGAGTACTACCTCAACGAACAAATTAAAGCGATTCACAAAGAGCTGGGCCGCAAGGACGAGAAAGCCGAACTCGAAGATCTGAAGAAAAAGATCGAAGAGGTCGGCATGACAGAAGAGGCGAAAACCAAGGCAATGCAGGAACTGCATCGGCTGGAAGCCATGCCGCCGATGTCCGCGGAAGGGACTGTGTCGCGCACCTACATCGACTGGCTGGTGAGCGTGCCCTGGAAACAGAAGTCAAAAGAGATCAAAGACCTGAGCAAGGCGGAAGAAGTTCTCAATGAAGATCACTTCGGCTTGGAAAAGATCAAAGAACGCATCCTTGAATATCTCGCCGTTCGCCAACTGGTAAAGAATCCCAAGGGCTCGATTCTCTGCTTCGTTGGCCCGCCGGGAGTCGGCAAAACCAGTTTGGGCAAATCGATTGCCCGCGCGACTGGGCGAAAGTTTGTGCGCCTGTCGCTCGGTGGAGTGCGCGACGAAGCCGAGATTCGCGGCCATCGCCGGACCTACATCGGAGCGTTGCCGGGACAGATTGTTCAGATGATGAAGAAAGCGGGAACGATTAACCCGGTACTGTTGCTTGATGAAGTCGACAAACTCGGCGCCGATTTTCGTGGCGACCCGAGCGCGGCTTTGCTTGAGGTTTTGGATCCGGAACAGAACCACACGTTCCAGGACCACTACCTTGACGTTGAGTACGATCTGTCGAAAGTCTTTTTCATTGCCACTTCAAACGTGCTGCACACGATTCCTCCAGCTTTACAGGATCGACTGGAGATTCTGCGTCTGTCGGGTTACACCGAACGCGAGAAGCTGGAGATTGCGAAACGCCATCTGGTTCCGAAACAAGCCGAAGCCAATGGCCTGAAAATGGAGCAGTTCGACTTTACGGACGAAGGCCTGTTGGAAGTTATCCGGCACTTTACTCGTGAATCCGGCGTGCGCAATCTTGAGCGCGAGATTGGTTCATGCTGTCGCAAACTCGCCCGTCGCATTGTGGCCGACACTGTCACCGAAGAGCACAAGGAAACTGTAGACGCTGCTCGCGTTCGCGAGATGCTTGGTCCAATTAAGTTTCGCCAACAAGGCGTCGCTGCCGAAAGCGAAATTGGACTTGCAACCGGACTGGCCTGGACCGAGGTCGGCGGCGAAGTTCTGCAGATCGAAGCAACCCTTACCAAGGGCCGCGGCGGTGTAATGCTGACGGGTAAGCTGGGCGACGTCATGCAGGAATCGGCGCAGGCGGCGCTGACTTGCATCAAGGCGCGCGCAGAGCGCTTAGCGATGAGCATTGACTTTATTCGCAAGCGCGATTTGCACATTCACGTTCCCGAAGGCGCCATTCCTAAAGATGGACCATCGGCCGGAATTACCATCGCCACCGCAATGGCGTCGGCCCTGGCGCGCACGCCCGTTAGAAAGAACGTAGCGATGACCGGCGAAATAACCTTGCGCGGTCGCGTGTTACCCATTGGTGGCGTGAAAGAGAAACTGCTTGCCGCGCATCGCTTCGGCATCGACACCATCATTCTGCCCAAGGACAATGAAAAGGATTTGCCGGAGGTTCCGGAAGAAGTTCGCAACGCGCTCTGCATCAATCTGGTAGAGACGATTGATGAAGTGTTGGCGCTTGCGCTCGAAGATGCCTGTCCAACCGACGCCGGTGCTCCGGATGAAGCCAAAGCGCCGCCGCTCTGGACCACGGAACCGCCCTCGCAAGGCATTCAAACAAGCTAATACTTTTTTCAATTCAAGCAGGGTTTAGAGTTCGCTTTGGATATGCCGTCAAACCAAAGACAGGCGTAGCCTGAACTCTAAACGCGTCTGCTTGCAATCCCCTTAAACAAAACAACCCTGGAGGAACTGATGAGTAAACATGACGATGCGGATCTAATTCTGAAACTTTACGACTTGAGACGAGAAACAACCATGCGAGAAGCCCGCAACTGGATGTTCGGCTTTAATCCGACAACGGTGCAGGACGTTATCGATGTGCTCCTTAGCGAGCATAGCGGTCATTACCGGATGGTGATTTCCTATTGGGACATGGCTGCCGCGATGGTCAACAATGGCGCCATTGACGAAAAGTTGTTCAATGAAACTAACGGCGAGCACTTGTTTGTCTATTCCAAGATCGCCCCGCTCATCCCGGAAGTGCGTGCGTTGTTTGGTAACCCTGAGTTTCTAATGAACCTCGAGACACTGGTGAAGCGAGTTCCCGACTATGAGGAAAAGATCACCGCCATGCGCGAGCGCATGAAACGATTTGCTGCCATGCGCGAAGAACGCACTGCGAAGGTGCAAGCGGCGGCGACTGCGACGTCCGCTTCCTGAGCCAGACAGATCTGCTGTTATTGGGCAGTAAGCCGAGCTTGGGGAAGGTGTGAGAATGCTAAATGAATTCCTTCCCAAGCTCTTGTCAACGCATGAAAATCACCAGTGCTGAATTCCTGAAAAGTGCTTTCCAGGAAAGCGACTGGCCCCGCGAGCAAAAACCAGAGATCGCATTTATGGGCCGTTCGAATGTTGGCAAGTCAAGCGTCATCAATTCCCTGCTGAATACTCGCGGTCTGGCGCGCACGTCAAACACACCAGGCCGCACGCAGTCGCTGAATTTTTTTGACATCAACAATAGTTTTCGTTTCGTTGATCTTCCAGGGTTTGGTTATGCGCGCGTGCCAAAATCATTGCGATTAGGTTGGGGCGAGATGGTTACGAGCTACCTTGCAAAGCGACAACAGCTTGTGCTATCAATTCAGCTCGTAGATTCGCGCCACGAACCCACAACATTGGATTTGCAGCTTCACGATTGGCTTGAGCACAGCGCCAAGCCACGCTTAGTAGTTGCCACAAAATCCGATAAGCTATCTAAAAACGATTTGAAAACGAGTTTGGAGCGCGTACGCCGCGTGTTCAAAGCAGCAACCGTGATAGCTTTTTCAGCTAAGAGTGGGCACGGGCGAAACGAACTTTGGCACACGATTGAGAAGGCCCTGGCTGATTCTTAAGCTGTCAGCCCTTGATTAGAAATTGTGGATCGGTTAAGAATGGCCTTTCCATAATTCAGATCGAGCGCTGAGTGCTCAAAATTCTCAACCCCCTTTTTGTTAATCAAGCTTTCTTCGACACCAACGGATGGCCGACGACATTGCATCAAAGTAATTCCCCGTTTAGTCATTCGGTATCGAGGCAATTGCAAGGCGTCAGTGAAGTCAG
This sequence comes from Blastocatellia bacterium, assembly GCA_013697915.1. GTDB lineage: Bacteria > Acidobacteriota > Blastocatellia > Pyrinomonadales > Pyrinomonadaceae > PSRF01. Next base: position 38,112 of record JACCVY010000076.1, read on the forward strand.
TCATTTTTTGCCGCCTCGCCGCTAATCGACGAGCAAGGATCACCCGCAACAGGGATGCCCGGTTTTTCAAGTTCTAACCTCCAAAGCTAAACAAATTCAGTCGCGGAAAAACAACAACCGCTCACTAGATAATTAGGAATCAATTGACATGTCACAGAGAACACGTTCACGCGCTTCGAGCGCGAACAACGACGACAATGATGACGGCGCATCCGTAGCTACTGCCGATGCTCCTGAACGAGATGGCGGAGAGCGCCGAGGCAAGGAAGAAGGCTTCCTAAACCTCGCCGACCTCAAGGAAATGTCCATCTCCAAGCTGACGAGTATCGCCAAGGGCATGGATGTGCCCGGCGCTACCGGCATGCGCAAGCAGGAACTCATCTTCAAAGTACTGGCGGCACAAACTGAAAAGAGCGGCCTGATCTTTTCCGAAGGCGTGCTCGAGACCCTGCCGGATGGTTTTGGTTTCCTGCGCGCGCCGGAATACAACTATCTGCCGGGGCCAGACGATATCTACGTCTCGCCGTCACAGATCAGAAAATTCGACCTGCGCACCGGCGATACCGTCAGCGGCCAGATTCGTCCGCCCAAAGAAGGCGAGCGCTATTTCGCTCTAATCAAAGTCGAAGCGATAAATTTTGAATCGCCCGACCAGGCGCGCGAAAAAGTTTTCTTCGACAATCTCACGCCTTTGTATCCGGAAGAGATGTTGAAGATGGAAACCACGCAGGAGAACCTTTCCGCCCGAGTTATCGACCTGGTTACTCCATTGGGCAAAGGCCAACGTGGATTGATTGTCGCTCCGCCGCGCACCGGCAAGACGATGTTGCTTCAGACGATCGCAAACTCCGTTACTACCAACCATCCGGAAGTGACCTTGATTGTCTTGCTCATCGACGAGCGGCCGGAAGAAGTCACCGACATGCAGCGCTCCGTGAACGGCGAAGTTATCTCATCGACGTTTGATGAACCGCCGACGCGCCACGTACAGGTCGCCGACATGGTGATTGAAAAAGCGAAGCGCCTGGTCGAGCACAAACGCGACGTGGTTATTCTGCTTGACTCGATTACGCGTCTGGCGCGAGCGCACAACGCGGTGGTGCCGCCCAGTGGCAAGATTCTTTCCGGCGGTATTGATTCAAACGCGTTGCAACGCCCCAAGCGCTTCTTCGGCGCGGCGCGCAACATTGAAGAAGGCGGTTCGTTGACGATTATCGCCACCGCGCTTATCGACACAGGCTCGCGCATGGACGACGTCATCTTTGAAGAATTCAAAGGTACCGGCAACTCGGAAATTCATCTCGATCGCCGCTTGAGCGACAAACGCTTGTTCCCCGCTATTGATTTGCAACGGTCCGGCACACGTAAAGAAGAGTTGCTGCTCAGCAAGGAAGACTTAAACCGCATCTGGGTGATGCGGCGCGTTTTGAATCCGCTTTCACCCGTTGAGCAAATGGAAGTTGTGCTCGAACGGCTCGAAAAGGCCAAGTCAAACGCAGAGTTTCTCGCGTCAATGCAAAGCTAAAGCAGGGTCGAAGGCGGATGAAACATTCGTGTCCGTCCGCCTTTTGTTCTTTCTGTTTGGCCTCTGCTTTTTCATCCTTCATTCTTCCCCCTTCATCCTTTTCCCTGATGCGCATTGCGATTCTTTCATCGGAAGCGGTGCCTTTCGCCAAAACGGGCGGGCTCGCTGACGTTGCCGGCGCGCTACCAAAAGCGTTGGCGCGGCAGGGTGTGGATGCGCGACTCATTCTTCCGCTTCATCAACAAATTGATCGGAGTCTTCTCAGTGCTGAAGTCATTGAAGACGTTCCCGTTGATTGGCGCGGGCGCGTGTCGCCTATTCGTGTTTTTCAGAGCGAAGCAGCGGGCGCTCCTGCTTACCTGATTGATGCGGGATTCTATTTTGATAAGCCTTCTATCTATGGTTACGCGAACGATCACGAGCGCTTTGCTTTTTTCTCACGTGCCGCGCTTGCGCTGTTGAGGAAACTTGACTGGCAACCCGATGTGATTCATGGCAACGACTGGCCTTGCGGTTTCGCGATGAGCGAACTGCGCGCGCGCCGCCGTCATGACGAGTTTTTCAGGAACACGAAAACCGTTTTTTCAATTCATAACCTGGCCTACCAGGGAACGTTTGATCCAAAAGATCTTTGGTGGCTGGGCTTTGGCGATTCGCCGGAAAAAGACGACTTCATGCTCAAGGGCGCGGCGTCGGCTTTGAAGGCCGGGCTAATCTCAGCCGACGCGCTTTCAACCGTGAGCCGGCGTTATGCGGAAGAAATACAAACACCCGAACAGGGCGCGGGGCTCGACTGGCTATTGCGCGCGCGGCGCGACTCCCTTGTCGGCATCACCAATGGAGTTGATTACGAACTCTGGAATCCGGAAACGGATCCGTACATTGCGGCCAACTTTTCCGCTGAAGATTTGAGCGGGAAACGCGAGTGCCAGCGCGACCTGTTGCGGCGCTTTGCGTTGCCTGAAGACTTAGATCGTCCCATCATTGCGATCATCTCGCGGCTGGTTTCGCAAAAAGGCTACGACTTGATTCGCCAACTCTCGAATGCAATTCTGCAAACCGGATCGTTCTTCATCGCGCTTGGTGCGGGCGCCAAAGAGTACGCAGACTTTTTGCAAAGCTGGCACGACCAGGCGCCGCGGCAAGTCGGTATTTACAAAGGCTATGCCGGTGAACCACTGGCGCATCAGATCGAAGCCGGCGCGGACATGTTTCTGATGCCGTCGCAGTATGAGCCTTGCGGTTTGAACCAAATGTACAGCATGCGTTACGGCACCGTGCCTATCGTGCGAGCAACCGGCGGACTTGACGACACGGTGGAAAATTTCAATGCGCAGTACGGCACGGGAACGGGCTTCAAGTTTCGCGAGTATCATGCCGGCGCGCTGCTTGATAAAATACGTGAAGCACTTTACTTTTATAGCAAGCCCGAAATTTGGCAGCAGATTCAACTCAACGGCATGGCGCAGGACAATTCCTGGGACGCCGCCGGGAAGAAATATGTTGGTCTTTACGAGCAACTGGTTGGTGAGCAGTCCAAAATAAACGCAGTTGTGTCTTGAGCCAAGTGGATTCTAGTTTTCTAGGTGCAACCCTGATAGTCGTCTTCGCTCCGTGGGAGCGAGAGGTATCGTTGATCAATGGCGAATGGTCAAAACACATTGCTCTCCTACGGAGCGCAGGATTTAATAGCAGTATCACGCTATAAACATCTCGCCCGTACCGGGCGAAGAAGTCATTAGGCGTTGTACTGTACTTCCAATTGCACACTAACAAACGCAGTCTGACTTGTCTGAACTTTGTGAATGGAGTTGAAAAGGAGAACTTAGATGGGTGAACACGTTAACGAAGTTAGCGACAGCAGTTTTGAGCAAGACGTTTTGCAATCAGACAAGCCGGTGTTGGTGGACTTCTGGGCCGCCTGGTGCGCGCCCTGCCGCATGCTGTCGCCCACCGTCGATGCCATCGCCGAAAAGTATGCTGCCAACGCCCGCGTAGTAAAAGTGAACGTCGACGACAATCCGGCGATCTCGCAGCGCTACGGCATCAAAGGCATTCCCACCTTGATCCTTTTCAAAGGCGGCAAGGAAGAAGAACGCGTGGTCGGCGCAACTTCGAAAGAAGCCATCTCGCGCATGATCGATAAGCATGTCGCTGCGACTGCCTGATTTCCGATTCGAATCAGCGGCGCGGATAGTTCGTTGCAACCGTCCGCGCCGCTCGTGTGTTAAGAGAAAGTTCTGAGATCTGACTTCCAATTTCTGACTTCTGACTTCTATTTTCTGACCTCTGATCTCTGACTTCTGATCTCTGTTTTTCTTATGGCTAAAATCATCGTTGTCATCGGGGCCCAGTGGGGCGACGAAGGAAAAGGCAAGATCGTTGATCTGCTTGCCGAACACTTCGACATCGTTGCGCGCTACCAGGGCGGCCACAACGCCGGCCATTCGGTGCAGGTGGGCGATAAGTCGTTTGTGCTGCACCTGCTTCCTTCCGGCATTGTTCACCCCGGCAAGACGTGTGTGCTGGGCAACGGCATGGTGATCGATCCCAAAGCGTTTTTTGAGGAAGCGGACCGCCTGCTGGGGCAAGGCATCGAGGTTTCTCCCGAACGCGTGAAGATTAGTTCGCGCGCACACCTGATACTTCCCTACCATCGTGCTTTGGATCACACCAGCGAAGAGCGGCTCGGCAACGAGAAAGTTGGCACCACCTTGCGCGGCATTGGTCCCGCTTATGAAGACAAAGCCGGACGGCGTGGAATAAGAACGGCTGACGCCCTGGTGCCGGAAGTATTGCGTTCGCGCATTGAGCGCAATCTCGAAGACGCCAACCGGATCATCATGGCGTACGGCGGCGAGAAATTGGATGCGGACGAAATCTTTAACGAGATGTCTGGGTTGACTGAACGTCTCGGCGCTTTCATCAGCGACACAACGCACTTTTTGAATGTGGCGGCGGTGGATGGCCGATCGATATTGCTTGAAGGCGCGCAGGCTACTCTGCTGGATGTGGACCACGGCACCTATCCATTCGTCACTTCGTCGAGCACGATTGCCGGCGGCGCGATCGTTGGCTCCGGGCTAGCGCCAAATCGGCTGACTGGAGTGCTTGGCATTGTGCGCACTTACACCACGCGCGTGGGCGAAGGCCCATTCCCCACCGAGATGGTTGAGGGCGAAGCAGAGATGGGGCAACTCATTCGTGAGCGCGGCCGCGAGTATGGCGCCTCAACCGGGCGGCCCCGGCGTTGCGGCTGGTTCGACGCGTTCGCCACGCGTTATGCAGCGGAGATCAACGGTTTCACTTCCGTTGCCTTGACGAAGCTCGATGTGCTTGACGCGTTGGCTGAAATAAAAGTGGGTGTTGGTTACAAACTCGATGGCCGAACGTGTGAATCGCTGCCCGCAGTTGCGCAGGAGTTACGCCGCATTGAACCCGTTTACGAAACGCTGCCGGGTTGGCAAACATCAACGGTGGGAACTACTGAACTCAGCGCGCTTCCCGCAAACGCTCGTCGCTATGTTGATTTTCTTTCCGCGAAGATTGGCGTTGAGATTGGCTTGGTCTCTACCGGCCCCGAGCGCTCACAAACGATCGTCGTCAAAGACTCTGCCGTCGGCGGTTGGCTGAACGACTAGTTTCAAGTTGCAAGTTCCAGCTTTCAAGTTCCATGTTGCGTACTCAGCACTCAGTACTCAGCACTTGGGAACAGCCGACTTGAGACTTCATCACCACTTCCGTAGAATGCCATTCACCGTTTTGATGTGGGCCGATAGCTCAGTTGGTAGAGCAACTGGCTTTTAACCAGTGGGTCGCAGGTTCGAGTCCTGCTCGGCTCACCACTTT
>JACCVY010000100.1 GCA_013697915.1 Blastocatellia bacterium
GCAGTGGCGCCGGTGTCGATCAATTGGTCGGGCCGGAAATTCGAAAACTGTTTAAGTGCCACCAGGCTTCCGCTAGTCCCAACCTCGTAATCGGGCTCGCCGTGGAACGCCCATTCATAACGGCGAAAAAGAAAACACGACAACCTGCCCAGCCGCGACAGAATTCGTTTACCGTTTGCAGTTGTTGTTCGCTCGCGACTCGCCACAAAGCTCTCGCCACTGGGCGCCAGATAAATGCCTCGTTCGCGAAGTTGTCTCATGCCATTCCTCTTCGCATTCGCTGTGCCAAGGGACGAAAACAGTGTGCAGCGGGCAGTGAGCGGTGGGCAGTAAACGAAGAGGTTTATCGGGTGTGCGAAAGCGTTGATAGGAGTGACCAGTCTTTGGAGTGCGGCGGCTTGACGCCGCTTTTGGTCAGCCTTGCGATCCCGTAAAAAGTAAAGACTACCTCCGGAACTGTTTGAAGCGGCGTCAAGCCGCCGCGCTCCAAAAGCGCTGTCAAGCCAGCGCACTCCAAAGCGGCCGTCAAGCCGCCGCCGTCCAAAAGTGCCCCGGGCTCCGTTAGGAGCCGAATGTATATAGACGCGATGCCTTCCCCGTTTCTTCGCTCCGCAGGCGCGAGACATTTCCGCTCCTGCTGAGCGAAGGCATTTCAATATTGGACCTGTGTGCTATAAACATTTGGCTCGTCTGGAGCCATTCTTTCGGCATCAAACATTTAGCAAACGGAAGCCAGTAAAGTGGCTGGCAGAAAGCGGCGGGTTCTTACTTGGGCTCTTGCGTCCCGCGCGACATACCGCGCTTCATTGACATGTATCAGGCCGGCATCCTGCCGGTTGATAAGTTGCACACACATACTCTGCAGCTCGAAGAGATCAACGCGGGATTCGATCAGCTGGCCCAGGCGCAAGCGGTGCGGCAGATTATCGAATTCCCCTGACTGACACTGCAAGTAAACAGTAAACAGCAAACAGTAAACGGCCAGACCGCGTTGTTGTTCTGTGCAACCTTTGTGTCCTCTGTGTCTCTGTGGTGGGTAAACGTCAGACGATGGCTCAGCGCGGAGATACAAGAAGTTAGACAGAGAAATCGAACTGGGACTGCGGAAACACCGTGATCAAGCTACCTGAATTGGATCCCGACTTGCTGCGCGAGTGCGAGGTGGAAACCTTTCGCGCGAGCGGGCCCGGCGGTCAGCATGTAAATAAAACTGAAAGTGCAGTACGGCTCAGGCATTTGCCTTCCGGTGTTGTTGTCAGGTCACAGCAGGAGAGGAGCCAGCACCGCAACAAAACGATCTGTCTGGAGAAGCTGCGTTTGAAGATAGCGCAATTGAATTACAAACGTCCCAAGCGCGTCCCCACTGGCGTGCCGCGCAGCGCGAAGAACCGGACCCTGGAAGCGAAGGCGCACCGCGCGCAGATCAAGCGACTAAGATCAAAGCCTGGCGGGGATGAGTAACCCATTCCTTTAGACAAGACATATCGACGGTCAGCGGGGGCATGCCCCCTTCCCAACCCTGAGACTAGCCGGCACCGCTATTAAACTAACATTGAAAGCTTCGCGATCAAGAGTTACAGCTCAACAAGAATCAGCTCCGGGTTGGGAAGGCGGCTTAGCACCCCAGCCGGGCTGCCCGACAGGGGACCCCGCCATGCCCCCGCTCTTTCAACAAACCCTGAACCCGGCAATGACGTGGTAACAATGTTATCATCAAACAAAAAGGGAGTCTCGCAATGATAACTGTCGCCAATCGTATTTTCGTCAATCAGGAATTTCGGGATGCGTTCGAGCAGAGATTTCGCGAACGCGCCGGGCTGGTAGACAAGATGCCCGGTTTCATTTCCAACCACGTACTCCGCCCGGTCAACGAAGGCGATCCGTATGTGGTCTTCACTTTCTGGAACAGCCGGCAGGATTTTGTTAACTGGGTGCGCTCGGATGAGTTTGTAAAAGGTCACGCGCAATCGGGCACGCTGCCTAAGGAAGCTTTTTCGCAGTCAAACAAGTTGGAAGTGCATGAAGTGGTCCAGGATTCGACGCGCCCGGACCTGGTTCCCGAGCCTCCGGGTGGTCCGTTCAACATGCATTAATTCCTATCCGCAGATTCACAGACTACTACCGCTCCAGCGCCCAACCTTGATATGAAGCCGTACGTTGGATAATAATCACGGCGGAGTTCAAGTATGAAGAACAATTACCAGGTCGTCCCACAGACCGCAACGACAAAGAAACCAGCGAAAGCGGAAATTAAAGAGGCCGAATTCCGCCGCCGCTTGAAGAGCATCTCTGAATGGAGAAAGAAGCGCCTTGCCCGCCTTCGCACCACGGATTCGCGTTGAAGTCTACATTCCGATTCGCTACGAGCCTGCCTACCAGGACACGCTGACCTGGCTCATCGAAGAATTCACCGAACTGCGCGGCGTTGCACCGTCAACGAGAATCTTGGCGGCTATTATCTTTCTCAAAGCAACCAAGTGATCGATGATCGTGTAAGCATTGTCTACAGCGATTTCCCGATGAATTGGGATAAGCAACCCGACCAAAACGAAGTGCTCGACTACTGCGCGACGTTACAAGAGTTCCTCCTTACAAATCTTTGGGAAGAAGAGATTCTGATTGTGTCTTATTCAGTTTCGCATTTGAAGCAATGAGATCTGACATATAGAGAAGTGGCTCGAGGGTTGACCTTGCTCAGCCTCTTGTTTGCTCACTTGTTTTTTGGCCGTCCGGGTCCTATCCGCCGATTAAACCGATTACCTAGACAAGACTGAAAGTGAAACTGAACCCACCCGCTATGCTTTGCACCCTCTCCCTACCCTCTCCCAAAAGGAGAGGAATTGCAGGCGGTACTGACCTCACAACGTCGGTTCTTCTTTCACGTAATAGTTGCTCTTTTTTTAAATCGGCGTAATCGGTGTAATCTGTGGACAAAGAGCAGTAGGCAGTAGGCAGTAGGCAGAAGGCAGAAGGCAGAGGGCAAAAACACTCGGAATCCAGATTACAGATTCCAGATTCCAAATCCGATACTCCGAAATTCCAAATTCCAAATTCGAAATCCGCAATCCGAAATTTACCCAATGAGCACTGAACCAAACAAAGTTATTTATTCCATGGTCGGCGTCAGCAAGTTTTACGACAAGAAGGCCGTGCTGAAAGACATTTATCTTTCCTATTTCTATGGCGCGAAGATTGGCGTCATCGGCCTGAACGGCTCGGGCAAGTCGTCGCTGCTGCGCATCCTCGCCGGCGTCGATAAAGACATCAATGGCGAGACGGTCATCTCGCCGGGCTACACCGTCGGCTATCTCGAACAGGAGCCGTTGATCGACGATTCGCGAACGGTGCGCGAAGTGGTCGAAGAAGCCGTGAAAGAAACTGTCGCGCTGCTGAAGGAGTTCGACGAGATCAACGCGAAGTTTGGCGAAGAGATGTCTGAAGCAGAGATGGACAAACTGCTGGCTCGCCAGGGCGAAGTGCAGGAGAAGCTGGACCATCAGGACGCGTGGGACCTCGATGCGCGGCTGGAGATGGCAATGGATGCGCTCCGCTGTCCACCCGCGGACACACCCGTGAAAGTTTTGTCAGGCGGCGAACGCCGGCGCGTTGCATTGTGTCGCCTGCTACTGCAAAAGCCGGACATTCTTTTGTTGGACGAACCCACCAACCACCTTGACGCCGAATCGGTCGCCTGGCTCGAGCATCATTTGCAGAGTTATGCGGGCACGATCATCGCAGTAACTCACGACAGATATTTTCTCGACAACGTGGCCGGGTGGATTCTGGAACTCGATCGCGGCGCCGGCATCCCCTATAAAGGGAACTACACATCGTGGTTGGAACAGAAGCAGGAGCGTTTGCGGCGCGAAGAAAAGTCCGAGAGCGAAAGACAAAAGACCTTGCAGCGCGAGTTGGAGTGGATTCGTATGTCGCCCAAAGCGCGTCATGCGAAGGGTAAAGCGCGAATTAATTCCTACGAAGCGTTGTTGCGAGAAGAGAATGAAAAGCGTCGCGAAGATTTGGAGATTCATATTCCGCCGGGCCCGCGTCTGGGCAACGTTGTGATTGAAGCAGAAGCCGTAACCAAAGCCTACGGCGATAATTTGCTGGTTGAAGATATGACGTTCGCGCTGCCGCCGGGTGGCATCGTTGGCGTGATCGGCCCAAACGGCGCGGGCAAGACGACGCTGTTTCGCATGATCACGAAACAGGAAGAACCAGATTCCGGCAGCATTCGCATCGGTGAAACTGTTTCACTCGCTTACGTCGATCAAAGCCGCACACTCGATCCGGACAAATCCATCTGGGAAGAAATATCAGGCGGAACGGATGTATTGATGCTTGGTAAGCGAGAAGTGAATTCGCGCGCTTACGTCGGCCGCTTTAATTTTTCCGGGTCGGATCAGCAAA
>JACCVY010000126.1 GCA_013697915.1 Blastocatellia bacterium
TGCAAGGCGTGAAGTCAAACTACGAAACTGATCTGCTGAAAAACGTGGTCGAGTTCACGGCAAAACTTGCCGACCGACATTACGAGGCTGAAACGCAATCGGGTTTTGCCATGCGCGTCATTGCAGACCATGCCCGCGCTACCGCTTTTTCAATCGCCGATGGAATTCTACCCGGCAACGAAGGCAGGAACTACGTCTTGCGCAAGATCATGCGCCGCGCAATTTACCAGGGCCGTCATGCGCTGGGTCTCAACGATTTATTCTTCTACAAGGTGACGAACTTCGTCGTTGATCAGATGCATGAAGCGTTTCCGGAACTTGAAGGCCAACGCGACTTCATCGAGCGAATGGTTCGATTGGAGGAGGAACGCTTTGGATCGACGCTGACAATTGGCTTGAACAAGCTCGATGAGCTTTTTTCGTCCACCAGGGGAGCGATGCCCAGCTACGAGGCGCTGGCACAACTGTACGACACGTTTGGAACACCCCGAGATCTCATCCGCGTCGGTTTGGAAGAACGTGGGTTTGCAATTGATGAACAGCTATTCAACGACTCGTTTGATGTCGCGCTACATCGACTTCAAGACACCGGCCCGACAGAAAAAGCTGCAAGCAAAGCGAAGTCCAGTTCGACCTACTCGAAGCTTACGGAAGATGGCCGCCGGTCGAACTTCAAAGGCTACGAAACAACTCGCGTCGATGAGGCAACGGTGGTCGGGCTGTTTAGCGGCCAGTCGGTCGGGTCCCTACGACAAGGTGATGCAGGCGAGGTCGTACTCGATCATACTCCGTTCTACGCTGAAAGCGGTGGACAGGTTGGTGACGTTGGAAGATTAAGCAACCCATCCGCTACCGCGGACGGTACTGACCTCATGGCGACGGTGACCGATACTTACTCGCCTGGTCAGGGTCTGATTGTTCATAAGGTCAAAGTTGAAAAAGGCACGCTGAAAGTCGGCGACATTGTGACTGCCGAGGTTGATGTTGAAAAGCGCGACGCTACGCGACGTAATCACACCGCGACACACTTGATGCATGCGGCACTGCGCGAAGTTTTGGGCACGCACGTTAAGCAAGCCGGTTCGGTGGTCGCGCCGAATTATCTGCGCTTTGACTTCACTCATTATCAGCCGTTGACGCAAAACGAGATTGAAGAGATCGAACGCCTGGTCAACTATCACATCCTGCGAAACGAGCCGGTGCAAACCGCCGAGATGGCCACGGAAGAAGCGATGCGCTCCGGCGCGATGGCCCTGTTCGGCGAGAAGTATGGCGAGCAGGTTCGCGTGCTATCTATCAAAGGCACCGGCGGCGAAGAAGACATATTTTCTCGAGAGCTATGCGGCGGCACGCATGTGCGCGCGACCGGCGACATTGGCATCTTCAAAATCACCAGCGACGAATCGATCGCTTCCGGCGTGCGTCGCATACGCGCCATCACCGGCGTTGATGCGTACGAACGCTTTCGCGAAGACGAACTCTTAATCGATCAAACGGCAAGCGGCTTGAAAACTTCGCGCGCGGAATTACCGGCAGTCATCAGCAAGTTGCAGGACGAACTAAAGAAAGCGCGCCGCGAAGCCGACGAGCTGCGCATGAAGATTGCGACCGGCGCTGTTGGCAGTTCATCGGCGAACGGTGATGACGCGCGCGATGTTAATGGCGTAAAGGTGCTGGCGCGGGAAGCCAGCGGACTTGACGCTGCCGGGATGCGCCAGCTTTCTGACACGTTGCTGGCGCGAATTAAGTCCGGCGTGGTCGTACTGGGTCGCAGTAGCGAGGGAAAGGTTTCGCTGATTGTGCGCACTTCAAATGATCTGACCAGCAAGGTTCCTGCAGGCAAAGTAATTAAGGAACTTGCTCCGATTGTTGGCGGTAAAGGTGGCGGCAAGGCCGACATGGCCGAAGGCGGTGGCGCCCAACCGGAAAAATTGAGCGAAGCACTCGAAGCAAGTTACGCAATTGTCGAAAAGATTCTCAGCTAGACAGAGGAATGAAGAGCGGGGGCATGCCCACCTTCCCAACCTTGAGCTTCCGCAAATTAAAATGCGATCTTCAGCTTGAAAGACCTTCAAGGTTTAGAAGAACTGACAGATTTATAAGTTCGGAGTCAGGAAGGCGGGCATGCCCCCGCTCTGGTTTTAAGGCAAACGACAAACTGAAAAAGTTTATCGGACATCAAAACAACAAAAGCGCGAGCCGCGTTTATGGGAGTAAACGCGCTCGCGCCTTTGCCTTCCGGGGCGCTGCCACTCACTCTCGCGCCCCGATCCCCCTCGCATGTCACATGGCCTTCTGCTTATCAGTTAACGCCACACCCATCTTTTCCAGCGTTACCTTGTTTAGCGTTCCAGTAACCTTAACGCTTTCTGCGGCTTGATATTTTTTCAAGCCGGCGCGTGTGTCAGCGTCGAGCTTGCCGGTCTGCTCGCCCGCATAAAATCCGCGCGTCTTCAGAATCTCCTGGGCCGCCTTGATCTGATCCTTATTCGCTCGAAAGATCGGACCGCGCTTCTTGGCAGTTTTCGTGGTTGAAGTGTTTGTGGTCGTTGAGCTGTTGGTATTTTGCGCCGCGGTCGCGACGGCGGAAAAAACAATCAGCGACAGAATCGTCGAAAGTATTTTTTTCATTTGTTCCTCTTTGTGAGGCGCGACAAGCGCGCGGATTCACTAACGAGATTTGGTAAGAGCGCGCGTATCATACTCGCGCCGTCAACGATGTCGAGGGCGCGCTGAAAACCACGATTTCGAAAGTTTGCAAGACTTCTTGCACAGGCGGGAACCGAGCTACTTCCTGACCCGATGCTTGTATCCCGCATGAAAGTGTGTTGGCTACTTACCAGCTAAAATCCTAAACATTTCCCCAGGTTTAAGCCGTGTTGGCAATCGTTTAACCGTGTGTTATCATGGTTTTGGTCTTAGTTAAGGCCTGCGCAAACTGAGTTTTGCCCGCGACCATCTCACCGAAATTTCTCTTGATTTTGATCCTGAAATCGTTACCCGAATTCCCCTTATGAAAAATTTTCCTCTGGCGTTCTTCGTCATCTTACTTTCGGCCTTATCGGCATTCGCGCAAAGCGGTTCCTACCGCGTCGACAATTTTGATTTCGCGAATGCAGTGAAAATCGACATGCCTCAGCCTGCTCCTGCCAGACCTTTAGTGAAGCAGCACGGCAAACGATTAGTGACCGCCCGGAACTTTGAGTACGCGCCGTCAAACCTCCCCACCGTGCGAACGACAAGCATGAATGTTTCTTCACTGAGTGGGTTCACCACCGGCGACGCAAACATAGACGGCTTCATCGTTGACTCAGGGCAGCGCAACTCAGTTGATCCACTTTTGCTTTATGCAATCATGCACCAGGAGTCCACTTTCAAAACGCGCGCGATGTCAAACAAGGGCGCGCGCGGTTTGATGCAACTGATGCCCGGGACGGCTGCGCGTTTTGGTGTCGGCAGCATCTGGGATCCACGACAGAACATCGAGGGTGGTGCGCGTTACATGCGCTTCCTACTCGATCAGTTTAATGGCGATGTGCCGTTGGCGCTGGCGGGTTATAACGCTGGTGAAGGCGCGGTCATGAAGTATGGAAATCGCATTCCGCCGTACAGCGAGACGCAGGAATATGTGCGGCGCATCAGCCGCCGCTATAACTTGATTCGCGATCCAATGGCAGCTCACGCTGTAAACACTCTTTCGCGTGATCAACTCGCCTTAGCGCAGCGCAAAGACCCGACGCCACTGAATGCTTACGAACGCACGGTATTTGCCGTACGACTGCCGGATGGGCGGCTGCAACTTATCAGTCAATAGTAAACAAAGCATCAGTCTATAAAGAAAGCGAGACGGAATTTCCGCCTCGCTTTTTTGTTTTGTGGGGACCTAAAGGCGAATTCAAGTTGGGTGCAAGAGAAGATTGTTTGTCACTTCGCTCCAGCGGAGCGAAAACGAATTCCACGGTTGCACTTGTAAGTTTGAATTCACCAAATCTTTTTAACTCACCGGCTGCGTGACCAGCGCTGGAAGTGGGGTGACTACGCGCGCCGCCGGCACGCACAGGACCGGACAAGGCGCGTTTCTTACTACGCGCTCAATTTCAGATCCCAGCACCGGCGCGCCGCCAAAAAGGGACGCATGCACGTTGGTGCCGATGACGATCAGATCCGCGTCGATTTCAGTAGCCACGCGAACGATCTCTGCATAGGGCCGGCCTTCAGCAATGTGGGTCACCGCGCGCGCGCCATCGCCGCGCGAAAGCTGCGTCATGCGTTCCTGCACGTAATTGCGTAAGCGCGAAAGTGCATTCAAACCACCTTCCGGAAACATCACTGAGATCTGCTCGAGATAGTCGCCGATTACATAAACGGCATGCAGTTCTGCACCTGCCTGGTTGGCGAGCTGGGTCGCGACTTGCGTGGCGGCTACCGCTGAAGGCCGAAAGTTTGTTGCCAGCAATACACGATTCAAACGCACTTCGCTGCGATCGCCCTTGTGCTCGACGAAATCATGTTGCGGCGGACGAATAGTCAGTACCGGGCAAGGCGCTTCCGCAATAATTTCTTCAGCAGTCGAACCCCAGAGGGCGCGCGACAGCCCCTTGCGGCCGTGTGTGACAACGGTGACCAGATCGATGTCGTACTGGCGCACAGCTTTGGCAATTTCCGGCGCCGGCTCGCCTTCTACGATCACGGGCTCAACTTCAATACCGTCGAATAGAGGATCAGCCAGTAGATTGCGAACTTCGGTACGCACCTGCAACAACCAGTGATTCTGTTCTTCTGCAAAGACTCGTTCCGGCAAAGTCAGCAGATTCGCCGGCACGTTGCCGCTTTGCACACTAAACAGCACCACGCGGCCGCCCCCCTGATGCGCAAACGCCGCCGCATATTTCAGCGCGGCGCGGGCATGCGGCGTGAAATCAGTGGGAAACAAAATATTTCGAAATGGATACATGACGAATTGCGGAATTCAGATTTCTTTTGATTTTCTTTTCGGCGATCTATACACGATATTGCCGGGACTTGCCAATAACACCTTAAAATGGAATGGCCGAGCGATTGTTTTAATTACTGGATTTTCTTCGCCGTTCCGTGCCAAACTCCGCCAGCATTCCTTTCAGATCGAGACAGCAACGAACGAGCGAAATACAATTCACTTTCGGAGGCGAACGACTTGCTTAAAGGAATCTTTCGCACCAAGAACCTCAACGACATTCTGTCGGCATTGGGTGACGAGACGCATCAACTGAAACGAAGTCTCGGGCCGCTTTCCATCACCTTACTGGGCATCGGCGCGATTATCGGTGCCGGCATTTTTGCCACCGTTGGCACCGCCGCGGCCGGTGATGCTGTGCGGCCGGGCGCTGGTCCATCGTTGATGCTCTCGTTTGCAATTACGGCTGTTGTCTGCGCGTTTACCGCTTTGTGTTATGCGGAAATGGCGGCGATGGTTCCGATCTCCGGCTCGGCTTACACCTATTCTTACGCGACACTTGGTGAGTTGGTGGCGTGGATCATCGGCTGGGATTTGATTCTGGAATACGCGATCGGCAACGTCGCGGTCGCTATAAGTTGGGCCAACTATTTCAGATCGTTCATGCACGACGCTCTCGGCGTCGACATTCCGCAATGGTTGTCTACCGACTTTCGCACGGCGCGAAAAATACCTGGTCTGATTGACAGCGCGCCTCACGTTTTCGGTGTCCCGATCGTTTTCAATTTGCTCGCCTTTGGAATCGTTGCGCTGATCACAATCGTGCTGGTCTGGGGAATCAAAGAGTCTTCTGAATTTAACGCGGTGATGGTGGGCGTAAAGATTATCGTGCTGACATTTTTCATCGGCTTTCTGCTTTACATGGTTACCCCGGCGAAGATGGCAGCCAACTGGCATCCCTTTCAACCGGCCGGTTGGGGCGGAACGCTCGCAGGAGCCGCCGTGGTTTTCTTTGCTTACATCGGCTTTGACGCGGTTTCAACCGTGGCGGAGGAAACAAAGAACCCGGCTCGCGATCTGCCCATCGGCATCATCGCCTCGCTGGTTATCTGCACAATTTTTTACATCGTGGTGGCGGCGGTCTTCACCGGTGTCATGCCGTATCCGGTGCTGGTAAACAAGCTCGCAACCGAACAAGCTGAACCGTTAACGATGGCGCTCAGGTATATCGCGCCCGATGCGCGTTGGGCCACAGGGCTTGTTGACTTCGGATCAGTTGTAGCGCATACCGCGGTGTTGCTTGTCTTTCAGCTCGGACAGCCGCGCATATTTTTCTCGATGGCCCGCGATGGATTGCTGCCGCCCGTGTTTGCGAAGGTGCATCCGAAATACAAGACGCCGCACGTAACGACGATCCTGACGGGCGTCATCGTCGGTCTCTTTGCGGCAGTGATGAGCATCGACGAGATGGTCGATTTGACGAACATTGGGACGCTGTTCGCATTTGTGCTGGTTTGTATCGGCATCACGATCTTGCGCTACAAAGATCCAGGCCGGCACCGGCCATTCAAAGTGCCACTTGGCGCCTGGTTTCTGCCGATACTCGGCGCTCTTTCGTGCCTTTTTCTGATGTACTACCTGCCGCCCACTTCGTGGTGGCGCTTCATCGCGTGGTTGATGATCGGTCTTTCGATTTATCTATCGTATGGGTATGCGCGCAGCGAGTTAGGCGGTAAGTCGGGACGTTCGCGAATCACGCCGGGCTGGCTGTCGTTGATGGGCCTTGGTTCATTGCTAATCGCGGTTGGCATCCTGACCGTACCGCACACTTCCACCCCGAGCGAGCTTTACGCAAAGATGATGGGTGGCATGGGCGAAGGCAAACGAACGATAATCGCAGTCGGAAGCATTAACATCGGCTTGGCCTGCATGCTTATCGGCTTCGTCACAGGTATGTTGAAGGGAGAACCCGCGAAGTCTGAATGATATGGTTAATAGTCCAGTGGCTATAGAAAAACTATAACGGCATCGCGTAAGATTGAGTCATGGCTGCAGAACTAACACAGTTATTCCGCGAGGCTATGGAGCTCGAAGACAACGATCGCGCCACTCTGGCAGGATTGCTGATCGAGAGTCTCGAAGGTCCCGAGGATCCGGGACGTTGAAAAGGCATGGGCTGCGGAAATTGAGCGTCGCTGGCAGGAAATTATCAGGAAAGGTCAAGACAATCCCTTGGGAGGAAGTCAAGCAAGCACTTTTTGAATGAGGGCGATTTATGAGTACAGTCAACGTCAAGGAAGAGGCAATGCGGCTGATCGAAAAGTTGCCGGAAGATATGACTTGGGAAGACTTGATGCACGAGATCTATGTGCGGCAGTCAATCGAGGCGGGGTTGGCCGATAGCGAGGCTGGCAGAGTGACAGACGTGGCGGAAGTTCGATCAAAATTCGGGCTGGATTCGTGAACGTCCTCTGGACCGAGGCGGCGATTGCCCAGCTTGCGGCGATCCACGACTACATCGAACAGACCTCACCGGAATACGCGCGACGAATCGTTGACCAACTAACCAGCCGTTCTATCCAGATTGCAAAGTTTCCTTTATCAGGAAGAAGCGTACCGGAGTACGCCAGGAAATACGCGAAATTATTGAAGGATCGTATCGGATAATTTACCTCGTCAAAGAAGATGAGAATGGAATTGAAGTCCTGGCAGTTATTCATCACTCACAGGATGTCTTAAAACAGTCAAAATAATTAACTGAGTATGAATGCACTTCCCATCATCATCGGATCGCTTTGCGTGATGGCGATCGCCTATCGCTATTACTCGGCTTTTATCGCGGCGAAGGTGCTGACGCTTGACGATTCGCGCCCGGTGCCTTCGCAAACGATGTACGACGGGCACAATTACTATCCAACGAACAAGTGGGTCTTGTTTGGACATCACTTCGCGGCAATCTCTGGAGCTGGTCCATTGATTGGTCCGGTGCTGGCGGCGCAGTTTGGTTTCCTGCCGGGACTGTTGTGGCTGGTGATTGGGGTGTGTCTGGGAGGCGCGGTTCACGACTTCATGATTCTCGCCGGCAGCATCCGCCGCAAAGGAAAATCGCTGGCTGAGATGGCGCGTACGGAAATTAGTCCGCTGTCAGGTTTCGTTGCCGGCGTTGCGATTCTTTTCATTGTCGTAATCGCGCTTGCCGGTCTTGGTCTGGTAGTTGTGAATGCGCTGGCTGAATCGCCCTGGGGCACCTTCACCGTTGGCTTCACAATTCCGCTGGCGCTTTTCATGGGTCTCTACATGTACCGCTTTCGCAAAGGCAAGATTGTGGAAGCGACTGTGATCGGTGTTATCGGTTTACTGCTCGCCGTTTACTTAGGCGGACGCGTCGCTGAGTCTTCGTTTGCACCGTCGCTGACGTTTTCGCGCAATACAGTAACGATCCTGATGGCCGCATATGGCTTCATCGCTTCGGTGTTGCCGGTCTGGATGCTGCTTTGCCCGCGCGACTACCTATCGTCGTATTTGAAAATAGGAACGATTGCTTTCCTAATCATCGGCGTGATTCTGGTCCATCCGAATCTGAACATGCCGGCGCTGACTCCGTTCACGCATGGTGGCGGCCCGGTGATTCCGGGCAAGCTCTATCCGTTTGTTTTCATCACCATCGCCTGCGGCGCAATTAGTGGTTTTCATGCGCTGATATCTTCCGGCACCACGCCAAAGATGATTGCCAAGGAATCCGACGCGCGCATGATTGGGTATGGATCGATGTTGATGGAGGGCGTCGTCGGCGTGGTGGCATTGATCGCGGCCACTTCGCTTTTCCCCGGCGACTATTTCGCCATCAACACCGCGCAGAAAACCGACGCCCAGAAAGCGGCGTATGTGCGCATGGTGGATGAACACAGCGCGCAAGGCTTTAACCTTCAGCCGCAGGAGATCGATCACCTGGAACAGGAATCAGGCGAGAAGAATTTGCGTGGACGAACTGGCGGGGCTGTGACGTTGGCGCTGGGCATTGCCAAGATCTTCGACGGCATTCCCGGTCTGCGCGGACTGATGAAGTACTGGTACCACTTCGCGATCATGTTTGAAGCGTTGTTTATTCTGACCACCATCGACACCGGCACGCGCGTGGCGCGTTTTCTGGTGGGCGAATTTGGCGGACGCTTTTATCGCAAACTTGAAGAGCCGAATTGGCTTCCGGGTTCTGTGATCACCTCGGCGCTGGTGGTCGCCGCCTGGGGTGCCTTCATCTGGTCGGGATCCATTTCAACCATATGGCCCATGTTTGGAATTGCCAATCAATTGTTGGCGGCAGTGGCGCTTTGCGTTGCGACCACCATCATCATCAATTCGGGAAAAGCAAGATACTCTTGGGTAACAATCCTGCCGTTGAGCTTTGTTGCCACAACAACACTCGTTGCCGGTTGGGAATCGATCACCGACATCTTTTGGCCGCTGGCACAAAAACCAGAAACGTTGATGCAGGGTTACATCAACACCGGGCTCACTGCGATCATCATGGCCGCAGCCGTTATTATCCTGGTCGACTCAATCCGCCGCTGGTTCGGCTTTGGCAAACGTCCGGAACCAATGCCTCTCTTAACCGAAGCCGAATCGCTCGTCTGATCTTGGCTGCGGCTTTGCCGCCTTCCGTGCGGAATGGCTTCGCTTTTCCGGAACTTCGTATTAATAAAATGCGGCTGCGCCTCTGAACTGAAGGCGTAGCCATAATGTTTTGTGAGCCTCGGGAAAGCCATAGGCTTTCCGCACGGAACGCGGCAGAGCCGCCAAATGCTGTATATGTTTCTACTCCCTATTGGACAGTTCCCCACTCAATCGGCAATAATATCCGCTTTTCAAACGACCGTTTTCCGGCACTGGAGTAATCTACGGAACTTTGCGTAGCAAACGCACGCGTTCCGCGCCAAAACGGCGAGCAGTTTGCAGTAGCACGCCACTTATCTAAACGAGGGGAAAGGATCACAATCGTGGAAATTTTGCTGATCTCATTTGTCAGCTTGCTGTCGGTTTGTCTGGCAGTTTTTGCTATGGAAAAGAAAGTCATCGGGGGCGATAGTCTGCGCAGGGCTTTGAACTCTTCGCGCGCGGCGCGTGCTGCCTTGACCGTAGCCTCAGTGTTGGCGGGCATCGCTTTTTATGCTGCGCCGACTTTTGCGCAACCGCGGGAGGGCGGTGAAGCGAACCTGAAGTTACCTGACCTGTCGGATGTAACTTTCTTCGGCGGCATTGACGGCCACCGCTTGCTGCTCGGTGGCATTGTGATTTGCGTGCTGGGTCTCGGCTTTGGCCTGGCGATGTACATGAACTTGAAAAAGCTACCGGTCCATCGAGCCATGCGCGAGATCTCGGAACTGATTTACGAGACTTGCAAGACGTACCTGATCACGCAGGGCAAGTTCATCCTAATCCTCGAAGCCTTCATCGCCGTCGTCATCATTCTTTATTTCGGCGTGCTGTCGCGCATGGAGCCGTTGCGCGTGGCGATCATTCTTGCTTTCAGTTTGGTAGGTATCGCCGGCAGTTACGGCGTCGCCTGGTTTGGCATTCGCGTCAATACATTCGCAAACTCGCGCACGGCGTTCGCCAGTCTCGAGGGCAAACCCTTCCCGCTTTATGCAATTCCGCTGAAGGCCGGCATGAGCATCGGCATGATGCTTATCAGCGTGGAACTGCTGATCATGCTGTGCATTCTGCTTTTCATTCCCGGCGATTATGCCGGCCCTTGCTTTATTGGTTTCGCGATTGGTGAGTCATTGGGCGCGGCGGCGTTGCGAATCGCCGGCGGTATCTTTACGAAGATCGCCGACATCGGTGCGGACCTGATGAAGATCGTCTTCAAGATTAAGGAAGACGATGCCCGCAATCCTGGTGTGATTGCTGACTGCACCGGTGACAACGCCGGCGACTCGGTTGGACCAAGCGCCGATGGTTTTGAAACCTACGGCGTAACCGGTGTCGCGCTAATCACCTTCATTCTTTTAGGTGTGCCGAATCCGCGCGTCCAAGTGCAACTGCTGGTCTGGATCTTCGTCATGCGCGTAATGATGATCATTGCCAGCGGCATTTCTTACTTCGTCAACGATCTTATCGCCAAGGCGCGGTATAAGAACGCGGCGCAGATGCCCTTTGAAAGTCCCTTAACATCTCTCGTTTGGATAACGTCGCTGGTGTCGGTGGTACTGACCTTTGTTGTTTCGCGGCTCACCATTCCAGTGCTCGGCGGCAACGACACGCTCTGGTGGAAACTGGGAATCATTATTTCCTGCGGCACACTCGCCGGCGCGATTATTCCTGAACTCGTAAAAGTGTTTACCTCGACCAACTCGCGGCATGTCAGCGAAGTCGTAACTTCTTCGCGTGAAGGCGGCGCTTCGTTGAATATTCTTTCCGGTCTGGTGGCCGGAAATTATTCGGCCTATTGGCTCGGTATCAGCATCGTGGCGTTGATGTCGATCGCTTATTACTTCGCGACCCTCGGCCTCGACCTGGGTCTGGGACTGGGCTCGCTGATGGTTGATCCGGTGGCCGCTCCCGTTTTCGGTTTTGGCCTGGTGGCTTTTGGATTTCTCGGCATGGGCCCGGTAACCATCGCGGTCGATTCTTATGGACCGGTTACTGACAATGCGCAGTCGGTCTACGAGTTATCTTTGATCGAGCAACTGCCGAATGTTCAGAGCGACCTGAAACGCGACTACAACATCGATGTAAATTTCGAACGCGCCAAACATTTGCTCGAGGAGAACGACGGCGCGGGCAACACCTTTAAGGCAACCGCGAAACCAGTTCTGATTGGAACGGCGGTAGTCGGCGCCACCACCATGATCTTTTCGATCATCATGGCGCTCACCAACGGTCTGACGACAAATACGACCAGTCTTTCGTTGCTGCACGCTCCGTTTGTGTTGGGGCTGATCACCGGCGGCGCGGTCATTTACTGGTTTACCGGCGCTTCAATCCAGGCGGTAACGACCGGTGCGTATCGCGCGGTGGAATTCATCAAGGCAAACATCCGGCTCGAGGGCGTGGAAAAAGCTTCGGTCGAAGACAGCAAGAAGGTAGTTGAGATCTGTACGCAGTACGCACAGAAGGGCATGTTCAATATTTTCCTGACTGTATTTTTCTCGACACTTGCCTTCGCTTTTGTCGAACCCTTCTTCTTTATTGGCTACCTGATCTCGATTGCCATCTTTGGTTTATATCAAGCCATCTTCATGGCTAATGCCGGCGGCGCCTGGGATAACGCCAAGAAGGTTGTCGAAGTCGATCTAAAAATGAAAGGTACGCCGCTGCACGATGCGACCGTCGTAGGCGACACGGTGGGCGATCCATTCAAAGACACTTCGTCGGTGGCGTTGAATCCAGTGATCAAGTTTACGACGCTATTTGGTTTGTTGGCGGTAGAACTGGCCGTTAGTCTGACAGCGCGAAACAACGGTGATACAACCTTGACGCACATTCTGGCGCTGGGCTTCTTCCTGGTTTCAGTGTTCTTTGTTTGGCGCTCATTCCACGGCATGCGCATCGGCGCGCTCGCCGATCAGTCGGCGGAAGTGCTTGCTGCCAGAAAAGCCGCTGGCGACTAAGACCAATCTTTGTGCGTACTTGAAAGTCTGAACCCGAAACTCTAAACTCTGAAAACCATGAGCTCGCACGTTCATTCATACCCGGAAGCCGACACGCTGCTTGGCGCTGCCTTAGCGCCGCTGGATTGGACGCGTTCGGTTTCATTGGTTTTTGTTTTTAGTCTGCTGACTGCGCTGGCCGCGCAAATCGTGATTCCTATCGGCCCGGTTCCGATTACGGCGCAAACTTTCGCCGTGCTGTTGACCGGCGCGCTGTTGGGTTCGCGACTGGGCGCGATGGCAATGATTGTCTATTTGGTCGAAGGAGCAAGCGGCCTGCCTTTCTTTTATGGCGGACATGGCGGCATCGCTCATCTGCTTGGGCCAACTGGTGGCTATCTGGTTGCGTTTCCCGCGGCCGCTTTTGTCACCGGCGCGTTTGCGGAAAACGGCTGGGACAAACGCTTTCTGACGGCCGTTGCCGCGATGGCCGCCGGCTCGGCGATCATCATCGTTGCCGGCTGGGCGTGGTTTTCATTTCTAACTCACACTGCGCCGGGCGTCGCGTTCAAGCTCAGCATCGCTCCCTTTCTCGTCGGCGACGTTATCAAGATCTTGCTCGCCGCCGCGTTACTTCCGGCGGGCTGGGCTCTTCTGAAACGGAAAGCATCTAACAGGACTTGAGTAAAATTGTTATGACCGGGCGACCCTCGATCGTTTAGGCGAGCGAGGGTTTTGTTTTGTCAGATCGGCAGCTGGTCGATTTTTATGAAGATACTAAAAGTTCGTTCACACCAACGCGAAGAGTTGGTTGAGATTACCCAGCAGGTGGAGCGCGAACTCCAGCAGTCAAGCGCCAAGGAAGGCATCGTTGTGCTATATGTGCAGCACACGACGGCGGGCCTGACTGTGAACGAGAATGCCGACCCGGACGTGCCCCGCGACATGCTGCACGCCTTCCGCACTCTGATTCCGCAACACGGCATGGGCTTCCGTCACGGCGAAGAGAATTCCGACGCGC
>JACCVY010000128.1 GCA_013697915.1 Blastocatellia bacterium
GCTTCCTTCATTGCGTCGATGACCAGATCGCGCTCAATGCCCTGTTCCTGGCAAAGCGCCTCGATGTTTTGTGCGATGGATGAACTCATTGAGCTGTACTGTCTCCACTGGCTCGGACGCCAAAATCTTTACGCCGTTTGAGCCTATTCAATTGTTATTCAGTTGTAGGTTGCACGCGTTTTCGGGAAACGTGTGCTGTCTGCTTTTTTGCCGTCTCAATTCGCTTTTGCGCGGCGCCATTCCTGTTCAATGTCGATTTCCAGGTTGGCTTTGGAAACTGATTCAAAAGGAACTGTTACGCGGCCGCTGGAGCGATCCTCGATTGACACCTGGTCGCCTTCGATACCTAAAAGCCTGCCGCGAAAGTTTCTTTGGCCGCTAACGGGATTCCGTGTTTTTATCTTCACCAGGCTGCCCGCAAAGCGCTCGTAATCCTCACGCTTGTAAAGGCCGCGCTCCAAACCCGGCGAAGAAACTTCCAACGTGTAGGAAGCATGAATGAAGTCTTCAACGTCCAGGACAGTGCCGACGTGGAAACTCACTTCCGAGCAATCCGCGTGAGTGACTCCATTTGGCTTGTCAATAAAGACTCTTACAATGGGTTTGTTCTCGGGTCCGGCGACTTCGACGTGCACCAGCTCCACTCCGTGATCGATTGCCACTTGCTCGGCGATTGCCCGAACACGCTGTTCAACCGAACTCGCTCCCATTGTCAACCTCCAAAAAACCTGTCGCCCAAAATAAAAAGTGGGCGCGAACCCACCGGACGAAACCGCCGCGCTCCGAGCAAGCCGTGAATTATACGGAAAGGAAGGTGGGGAAGCAAGTTGACGATTTTCGCAAGGTTACTGCCAAAAGCTTCGCAAATGACTAACTTTTCTGCTTGTCAAAACCATTGAAAAGGTACTTGCAGTGGCGTAACATGCGACGCGTACTGCAAGCGATTCTTCTTTTAAGCTTCCCTGGGGCAATCCCGCCGTCGGCATAAAGGCGACAAAGCAACTGTTGGTTGTGCGATAAACACACCAATGATCGGGCAAACTGTTTCACATTACCGCATTCTTGAAGCCCTCGGTGAGGGAGGTATGGGAACAGTCTACCTCGCCGAAGACACGCATCTCGGCCGTCGCGTGGCCATCAAGTTTCCTTCAGTCAACTCGGACTCGCATGACTATCGCGCGCGATTTTTACGCGAAGCTCGCGCAGTTTCTGAACTGAGCCATCCGGGCATTGCCACGCTTTTTGACTACGGCGAAACGACTGAGGGTCGGCCGTTCCTGGTGATGGAACTCGCGCGCGGGCGGTCATTGAGCGAGTTCATGCAGAAGGGCGAACTTAATCTGCCGCGGGCCGTGGCGATTGTTAGGGACGTGGCGCTGGCCCTGGTTGAAGCGCACGCGCGCGGGGTGGTCCATCGCGACATCAAGCCGTCAAACATAATGATTGACGATGGCGGCCGGGTTAAGGTGCTGGATTTCGGACTCGCGAAACAACTCAACAAAGACCACGTGCTCAGCTCCGAGCCGGAAGCGCAAACGCTGCTCTCCACCGAAACGCGCAGCGGCGCAGTCCTGGGAACGCCCGCTTACCTCTCGCCGGAACAGGCAATTGGCGGGGCGGTCGATGGCCGTAGCGACCTGTTCGCGCTTGGTACCCTGCTTTACGAAGCAACCACTGGCCGCACACCGTTCGCCGGTAACAGCTTTATCGAAATCGCCGCGAACGTACTGCACGTGCAACCGACCGAACCCTCGAAGATCAATTCGAACGTGCCGAAAGAGCTTGACTTCATCACGATGAAGGCACTGGCCAAAAAGCCCAACAAGCGTTACCAGTCGGCCAAAGAACTAATTTCGGATCTCGACGCTGTCAAGGACCGGTTAGAGGAAGACTCAGGGCAAACACTCATCAGACGCAGCTCGCCCTCGCCGAGTGCTCACAGCAGAACGCTGAGCAATTTGTCCCAGATCCTGCAACGGCCGCGCATACCGATTTCCTACATTCTGATCGGCGCTGTTGTTTTGATCATTGCCGGAGTAGCCGGGTTCCGTTTTCTTCGGCCGGCGCCGCACACGCCGCCAGTCGAGGCGCAGCGCTGGTACGACATCGGGACGAACGCGCTTCGTGACGGGGCCTTCTACCAGGCGACGCAAGCGCTGGAGCGGGCCATCGCCGCTGACGATCAATATATGTTGGCGCACGCGCGGTTAGCCGAAGCGCTGGTTGAACTGGATTACGTAGACCGTGCCAAGGATGAGCTGCTGCGAGTAAGTAGCGCCGATCGCGCCCGTTTGCCAAGGCTTGATTCACTCTATCTCGATGCGATAACGGCCACTGCGCGGCACGATTTTGCCAAGTCGATCGATTCATACAGCCGCATAGCAAAGCAGACCGGCGACAACGAGAAGCCGTTTGTGCTGGTCGATTTGGGACGCGCCTATGAGAACAACAATGACGTCAATGACGCCATTAAGAGCTATACCGAAGCTAGTACGCGAAATCCGCAGTACGCGACGCCATACCTCCGTTTAGGCATAGTCTTTGGACAACAAGGCGATCTTGCTAGGGCTTTGTCTTCATTTGAAACGGCCGAATCGATCTATCAGGCGCTGGGAAACATTGAGGGCCGAACGGAAGTTGTCTTCCAACGCGGCGCGTTATTCAACAAACGCAATAAACTTGCCGAAGCAAAGACCCAGTTGGAACAAGCGCTGGCGCTGGCAAAAGCAAACGACAACAAATCGCAGATCATAAAGACACTGCTCCAGCTCTCGAGCGTTTCGTTTGACGCGGGCGAAACCGAACGTTCCACCGGTTACGCGCGCGAAGCCGTAGACCTGGCCCAGAAGAACGGCATGGAGAATCTGAGCGCGCAAGCATTAGTCGATCTTGGCAATTCACTTCTGATAAGAGGTCAGCCCGCCGAAGCGGAAAAATACTTGTCGCAAGCGCTCGAGTCGGCGCAAAGAGCAAAGGCCCGCCGCAACGAAGCGCGGGCGCGAGTTTCGCTGGCCAGCTTGCGTCAGCAACAGAACAAACCGGATGAAGTAATTCAGTTTCTCGAACCGGCGCTCGCTTTCTATCAACAAGGTGGCTATCGCTCAGAAATATTTTCTTGTCTCGTCTTGCAAGCGCGAGCAAACCTGCAAAAGGGCGATTATCCTGCGGCGCAAAAAGGTCACGAGCAATTGCTGCAACTTGCGCAGGCTGCCAACGATCAATCGCTGCTGGCGCGGGCACACGGCGAGCGCGGCTCAGGGCTCGCCGCCGAACAAAAATTTACCGAAGCTCTCGATCAGCTGAACCAGGCGGGAGAGATCTATGCCGCGCAGGGGGTGCAACGCAGCCTTGGCTATAACTTGACGGACCGCACCGATGTCTTGTGGCGTCTTGGTCGTTACGATGAAGCCCAAAGTCTGCTGAGCCAGGCCGATACGATAGCCAATAAGCCGGGGGGCGAGTTAAAGCGTTTGTCCGCGGAGGTCGAGCTTATTAAAGCCAAGATTGCTTTGAGCCAAAACCGTTTTCCGGAAGCAAAGGAAGCAGCCGCCCGAACGTTGGAAAAAGCCGGCACGGAATTCCAGAACGTGGCCACGACTGCAAAGCTATTAATGGGCCTGGCGCAAAGCTATGGCGGGGCGCCGGCGGCTGGGAAAGCGCTCGCCATTCAGGCGTTTGGGACGGCCAGCCAGTTGGCCGACCCCGCTCAACTTGCCGACGCCCAACTGACATTTGCGGAAACGATGCTGATTTCCGGCGACCCGCGGGCCGCCGCGCCCAATGCGCAACAGGCCGCGGACGCCTTTCTTCGGCTCGGTCAAGAAGAGTCTGCGTGGCGGGCACTGACTCTGGCGGGGCAGGCTTCGCAAAACCTCGGTGACAAAACGAAGGCGCGCGAGTATGCTCTCAAGGCAAGAAATTCGCTTTCCAAACTCGAACAGCGCTGGAACGCCGAAAGCTACAAGAGCTATCTCAGTCGCCCAGACATTCAGCGCTTCAGAAAACAACTGGATCAACTAGCGAGTAATGCTTAAGTTCTCAAAGAAACTCGCAACTATTTTGCTCAGTTGCATGTGTAGTAGCTGCTTTTGACGACCGCTACAAAAGTGCGCGGGTTGCCCCGACACGCAACGTCTTCCATTTATCAAAGGAGAAAGTTATGCGTCAACTACGTTTACTAATAATTGCCATTGCAACCATCTGTGTATTGGCCCTTGGTGTGTTCGCGCTGGTTAATCAAAGCATGTCGACCAGTCCGGGTGACGATATCATCATCAAGGGCGGGTCGTTGGAAATCCAGTGCGGCGCCAATCAGGGCGCGGACTGCCTGGGCACAAACGACAACGTAGGTAAATATAAACATAAGCAGTCGGCCAAACACATCACCAAGGTTATCGTGAAAGACTCAAGCGGGGTGAAAGTGTTCGACAGTTCAGTGTTACCGACGTTTGGTAGCAAGCCCGAAATTGATATCACTTACAAGTAAGGTTTGCGCAAAGCACGATTGACACTGAGTTCCAGCCTGCGGAGCAGGCGATAGCCAGCTCCGCAGGCTGAGTTCGTTTTCGTTGTCTCGTGGCTTTCGTGCAAAGCGAAACCCGCCCTTTCCATCGCGTGGCGGTCAGCACTCAACTACGAGCTGAGTTTCGACTTTACGATCTCACTTACTGTTCGCCCGTCTGCATTCTTTCCTGCCAGCGCCGGCTGTGTTGCTTTCATCACTTTGCCCATGTCTTTCATTGAGCTGGCGCCCGTTTCCGCAATCGCTGCCGCCACCGCGGCTTCGATCTCTTCGCGCGAAGCGGCTTGCGGCAAGTAAGCTTCGATCACATCAATTTCGGCTTTTTCTTTGTCGGCAAGATCCTGACGGCCGCCCTTTTCATACTGCTCAACGGAATCGCGGCGCTGCTTGACCAGCGAGCGCAGAAGTTTGCCCATCTCTTCGTCGTCGAGCTCGCCGCCCTTCTCGATCTGCCGGTTCATCATTGCAGCTTTAACCATTCGCAGCGTTGAAGTGCGCGGCGCATCCTGGGCTTTCATCGACGCCGTCATGTCGGAAATAATTTGTTCTCTTAAAGTCATTGCTTCCTCCGCTCACAATATAAAGCATGCCGCCTATGGCGTCAGCGGCAGTATGTTCAAATTGCCGAGCGCGCGAGTTTGCCCCAATAGCTTGAGCAATTCCAAAGTCAACAGGCGATGGCCCATGTCGTTGGGATGTATCAACTCGCCAAACCAGCCTTCGTTTGCAGGATAAGCAGCTTCGGTTAGTTCGGGTAACTCAAGAAAAGGCATTCCATTTTGGCTGCTAACTGAGCGCAAGCCCTCACGATAACGCTTCATTAGAGCGGCCTCGGCTGGATTGGTCACCTGATCCCGGTAAGGCGCTGCCAGGATAATCACCGCCGCCTGTTTTTGCCTGCCGAGTTCGGCCATGGCCATCATGTTGTTCAGATAATCCTGTTCTGAAACGCGTGATGCCGGACGTACAACTCGTGCGCTGGGGGTTTGTTTCAGGCGCAGCCAGCGCGTCGCATGCGCAAACGCCTGGCTGTGATCAACCAGCCAACGCACGGCGACGGCGCGCCAATTTGTCTTGATAGCTTCGCTGTCCGGCACCTCACTCAGGCTCGCATCGTTCCAGCCAAAACTGATCGTCAGCAGATCGGGTTTGAGTTGATCAATATCGCGCCGCAGCCAGGCCAGGCCTTGATGGCTGGTATAACCCGGGACCGCCATCGTTATCACCTCGATGTGCTTGTTTGGATTGGCTGCCCGCAATTCCTTTTCCAGCAACATCGGATACGGCAGCGCCTCACGGTCGTAAACGTTCGGCTTGTCAGGCCAAACAGTGGGGACGCGATAGCCAAACGTTACGGAATCCCCAAGACAAACAATGCGTATGGCGCCAGCTTGTTTTGTTTGCAATGGACGATCTGAACGAAGGTGCTGCGCGTTCGTGGATAGCACTGTGAAATCCCAGACGAAGTGATCGAGGTTCGGTTTCAGACGCCACAGCAGCAAAGGATCGCCCTCGAAGATTGTCGCTTGTTTCGCGTCGGCGACCTGCGCCTTTTGTTGTGACGTGACTACAAATAGATCGAGACTGTTGATGTGGACCATCGTCAGCCGCGTTCCAACCTCAACGCCTAGCAAGAGCAGGATGAAAAGGAGATAGATGATTGTGACATAGGCGAGGCGTCGCCGAAGTGGGATTCTGTGACTGGACTTCACTTGCTCAGTGCGGGCAATGTGATTTTCAGTATCGTTCATTGCTCGTCCGCAATGTTCCAGGAGCGACCGGATTAGCGGCTCTGCCGCCGCCCCCCCGGCGGAAAGGCTCTACCTTTCCGGTTGCTCTTAGGAAATTTGAGGCTGTGCCTCAGGTCCTGGGGTTGGGAGGCGCAGCCTCCAACACTTGTTGGGACAAGTCGGAAAGGTAAAGCCTTTCCGCACGGGCGGCGGCAAAGCCGCGGTCGATGCAGCAAACGGTTGTAGCGCGTCCTTCATGCTGCATGCCCGTTTGCCTTTGCCAAATGCTGCCGCAAATATTTTCCGGTGTGTGAAGCACGCGTGGCCATAATCTTTTCCGGTGTGCCGGTGACCACCACATGTCCGCCGGCATCGCCACCTTCAGGGCCCAGGTCAATGATGTGGTCTGCAGTCTTGATCACGTCGAGATTATGTTCGATAACGAGCAGCGAACCTCCGGCGTCGATCAAAGCACGAAACGCGGCCAGCAGTTTGTTGATATCGTCAAAGTGCAACCCGGTGGTCGGCTCGTCAAAGATGTAAAGTGTTTTTGCCCCGGTGCGTTTCGAAAGTTGAGCTGCCAGCTTGATTCGCTGAGCTTCACCACCCGAGAGCGTCGTTGCTGATTGGCCCAGCCGCAGGTATCCGAGTCCAACTTCGTCGAGCACTTTCAACTTGTTGGTAATCTTTGCGACTTCGCGAAAGAAACCGATAGCCTCGCGCACCGTCATGTTCAAAACTTCATGCACATTCTTGCCGCGATAGCGCACGTCCAAAATCTGTTGTTTGAAACGCGTCCCTTTGCATTCCTCGCAAACCAATTCGACGTCAGCTAGAAACTGCATTTCGACAGTCACGGTGCCATCGCCCTGGCAAACATCGCAGCGCCCGCCCGGCAAATTGAACGAGAAGTGCGAAGGATCGAACCCTCGCGCCCGCGCCTCGCGTGTGGAAGCAAACACTTCACGAATGCCATCGTAAACTTTGATGTAGGTAACCGGATTCGAGCGCGGCGTGCGTCCAATCGGCGACTGGTCCACCAATATCACGTCATCGACAAATTGGCAGCCTTCCAATTTCGCAAACGCGCCCACGTGCCCTTGCCAGTCACCTCTTTGCTTTTTCAGGCCGGCATAGATGCAATCGTGAATTAAGGTTGACTTGCCTGAGCCGCTGACTCCGGTAACGCAGACCAGCATGTCGAGCGGAAACTCAACGTCGATATTCTTAAGGTTGTGTTCGGACGCGCCGTGCAAATTCAAGCGTCGCTTTTGAAGCACCCGTCGTTGCTTGGGTTCCTTAATTTCCGATTCGCCGCGGAGATAACGCGCCGTCAGTGAACTTTTATCAATTAATAGTCCCGGAAAGTCGCCCTCGTAAATAACGCGCCCGCCCAGTTCACCCGCCGAGGGGCCAATGTCGAGAATATGATCGGCGGCGCGCATCATGTCTTCATCATGCTCGACCACCAAAACTGTATTACCGATGTCGCGCAAATTGTGAAGCAGCTTAATCAGCCGATCGTTATCGCGCGGATGTAAACCAATCGACGGTTCGTCGAGAACGTACAGCGCGCCCACCAACGAAGACCCAAGATTCGTGGCTAGTTGAATGCGCTGAGCCTCGCCGCCGGACAATGTAGACGCCAGGCGATCTAGAGTCAGATAGTCAAGACCCACTTCAACCATGAAACGCAGGCGACGTCGAACTTCAAACAGAATTCTTTCCGCGATTGCAGACTGTTCAGGCGAAAGTTCTAACGCATCAAAGAAAACAGCCGCGTCCTTGATAGCCAGCGAACAAACTTCCGGCAAGGTTGCGCCGCCGACTTTTACATCGCGCGCTTCCTGTCGTAAGCGCCCACCGCCACAGTCAGGACACAATGTGTAGCCGCGGTATTTGGAAAGAAAGACACGCACATGCAGCTTGTATTTCTTGGTTTCCAGCCAATCAAAAAAGCCGCGCACCCCACCCCAGCCTCGCTTGCCTTCGATGATCGCCTTCTGTTCGGCGCGTGAAAGTTGCGCGAAGGGAACAGTCAGCGAAATCTTTTCCGACTTGCAAAACTGCTTCAGCTCGTCCAGGGCCCATTCATGCTGCGGCTTGGTCCAGGGCTCGATGGCGCCTTCTTTCAAGCTTAAGCCCGGGTTGGGAATCACCAGATCGAGATCAAGTCCGATCGTGTTTCCAAAGCCCTGGCACGTCGGACAAGCGCCGTACGGATTATTGAAACTAAAGAGTCGCGGTTCCGGTTCGGCGTAGACTGTGCCGTCATACTTGCATTCAAACCTGTCGGAAAACTTTAGACGCCGTGGCTCGGCTTCCACGCTTTCGATGTTTGCTGTGCCGTGGCCTTCCTGAAAACAGATTTCCAGCGAGTCAACCAGGCGCTGGCGAATGTCCGGCCGCGCAAGCAAGCGGTCGACCATCACAAAAACATTATCGAAACTATCGAGCAGATAGTCGTCAGGCGACTGCAACTCGATGGTTTCGCCGTTGTGAAAGAGGCGTGTGAAACCACGCTGCATTAAACTCATTACGTGCGCCGT
>JACCVY010000165.1 GCA_013697915.1 Blastocatellia bacterium
CTTTACATGGCCACCGTCACTGCCTCGCGTTGGAACCCGGTCATCAAAGACTTCTACCAACAACTCATCAAGCGTCACAAACCGAAGAAAGTTGCCCTGGTGGCCTGCATGCGAAGACTTCTAACTATTGTCAATGTCATGCTCAAAACCAAATCACCATGGAGGGTTGCCCAAAAATCTACTTGACATCAAACACAATTGCTCGCGGTAGCGG
Organism: Blastocatellia bacterium; assembly: GCA_013697915.1. Lineage (GTDB taxonomy): Bacteria > Acidobacteriota > Blastocatellia > Pyrinomonadales > Pyrinomonadaceae > PSRF01. The sequence goes on from JACCVY010000165.1 coordinate 215, forward strand.
GTGGGTTCTTTCATGGCAGCAATTCACCGATATGAGCGGGCATGAATTCGAGAGCGGACCCACCCGCTACCGCGAGGTGGTACTGACCTCATGTCACTTGCTCACTCCCAACGAACCGACCCTCGTTCACCGCGACAGAATCAATCCTACAAATTCGGCCCGACTAATGTTATAAAGCTGACGCTCTGCGAACAATCTTCTGCGCTGCTAGGCAATAACACAATGAAGGCTTTCACTGCTCTTCTCGTCGCAACCCTCTCGGCTTTTGCGCTTTCGTCGGCGCCGGCAAAAATCCAACCCGCCGGTTTGGTTTTGCGAAACGGCAACATTTACACCGTCAATGATCGTCAGCCGCGGGTAGAAGCTGTCGCGGTAAAAGACGACCGCATTATTTTCGTTGGTTCGAATCGCGACGCACAAAAGTACATAGGCAAGAACACGGGCGTCATCGATCTCAAAGGCGAAACAGTCGTGCCCGGCATGACTGACGCCCATCATCATCTCGAAGGCGTCGGCTTTCGCGAGATGACACTCAACCTTGAGGGCATCAACAGTCTCGAAGAATTTCTGGCGAAGGTTAAAGAGCGAGTCAATCAGACCAACGCAGGAGACTGGGTAACCGGCCGCGGTTGGATTGAGACGTTCTGGCAGCCGCCGGTGTTTCCCACGCGTTGGGACCTCGATAAAGTTTCGCCGGTCAATCCGGTTGTACTGACGCGCGCTGACGGTCACGGCACAGTCGCCAACAGCGCGGCTCTTAAAATCGCGGACATCGACAAAAATACGCCAAGCCCTTTCGGTGGCGAGATATCAAAAGACAAACAGAGCGGCGAGCCGAACGGCATGTTACTCGATGCCGCTCAAGGCTTGCTGCGGCGTCACGTTCCCGCAACCACGCTCGCTGATGAAGAGCGCGCAATCGTGCTGGGAGTGAACCGCGATGTGAGTTTGGGCTGGACCCAGGTGCAGGATCCGGGCGGTAGTTATGAAGAAGTCGATCTCTTCAAGAAGCTTTACGCAGCCGGTCAGATCAAGCTGCGCATTTACAAAGCCGTCTCCGCGCCGGGAGCCGAAGCGCGGCGACTGTTCCATGATGGTCCAATCATCGGCGCCTACGGCAATCGTCTGACAGTGCGCACCATCAAACTTTACGCTGACGGCTCGCTTGGTTCGCGCAGTGCGGCGCTGCTGGCTCCTTATTCTGACAAGCCGGACACTTCCGGTTTTCTGACGATCAAGGAAGAAACACTTCAGCCGATTCTTCAGGAAGCTTTGCGAAATGGCATTCAGGTACAGACGCATGCGATTGGCGACCGCGGCAACCGCTTCATCATCGATGAATATGAAAAGGCGATGAAGACGGTGCCAAAAGCGGAATGGAAGACTAAGTCGCCGCGCTGGCGCGTTGAGCATTCGCAGATCGTGAATCCCGCTGACATCCCGCGTTTTGCCAAGCTTGGCGTGATTCCTTCAATGCAAGCGTCGCATGCGATCGGCGATCTGCATTTTGCGCCCGCACGGTTGGGAATTGAGCGACTTGCGGGGGCCTACGCGTGGCAGAGTTTTATTAAATCCGGATCGATTATTCCTGGAGGTTCCGATGCGCCCGTCGAACGCGGCGAGCCGATGATTGAGTTTTATGCAGCAGTGGCGCGCAAAGATTTGAAGGGTTTCTCAGGCGCCGGCTGGCATCCGGAAGAGGCATTGACGCGTGAACAGGCACTCAAAATGTTTACTATCTGGGCCGCATATGCTGCTTTTGAAGAAGAGCTGCGCGGTTCGATACAGGTCGGAAAGTTGGCAGACTTTACGGTGCTGTCCGCGGACATTATGAAGATTCCCGAAGCTGAAATTCTGCAGACGCGTTGCCTGAAGACAATTATTGGCGGCGAGATTGTCTACGAAGCGAAATAAGAAACAAGCCCTAAATATCCCGAAAGAGATTGTTGAAGGAGACTGCACTAATTAACAGACGGCAATTATTAACTGGTGGACTTAAAGCTGGCGTTGGCCTGGTCCTATTAGATCAATTCTCAGGAATGGTTCGACCTGTATTGGCCGCTTCCACGAACTACCGGCCTGCTACCGACCATTTTGAAGCAGCCTATCAACGTCTCGATGAATTTATCGCGCGGCATATGAACGAGACGGGCGCGCCGGGCATGACACTGGCGCTGGCCGATCGCAAGGGACTGTTGCGCTCTTCCCAATACGGATTCGCAGACGTCAAAGCAAAGATCAAGGTTCAGCCGGAAACACTCTTTGAGATTGGCTCCGTTTCGAAATCTTTTGTCGCCATCGCGATTCTGCAACTCGCCGACGAAGGTAAACTAGATCTCAACAAACCGGTCAAAGATTATTTGCCGTGGCTGAAAGTTGATTCGAGTTACGCGCCGTTCACGACTCATCATTTGTTGAGCCACACCGCGGGTCTGTCGGGCGTGCCGTTGCTGATGCGCATGGCGACCACTACTTTGCGCGTGGGATTTGAACCGGGAACGAAGTGGTTGTATTCGAATATTGGTTACGTCCTGCTTGGTTTCTTGTTGGAGTCAATTGAGAAAGGGTCCTTTGCCGAGATTATGCGCCGGCGCGTTTTGGATCCGCTGGGCATGCACACGAGCGTGCCGGTCATCAGCGCTGCAATTCGAGATCGGACTGCTGTCGGTTATGGACCATTGAAAATAGATCGGCCGTTTCCGCCACATGGAAGACTGGCCGAAGCGCCCTGGGTCGACGTTGCGGAAGCAGCAGGTAGCATTGCTGCGACCGCAACCGATATGAGCAACTATTTGCGCCTGTTGTTGAATCATGGAGTTGGGCCAAAAGGCCGCGTGCTATCGGAAAAAGCTTTCGCCTTGCTGACTAAGCCTGTAATCAAATCTCCATTTAGCGGTGAAGACGCGAGCTACGCCTGTGGCTTATGGGTGAGCGACAAAGATGGCAACACATTGCTGCGTCACACTGGTGGGATGGTCGCTTTTTCTTCCGCCATGTATGCGAACACGACCGATGGTCTGGCAGCATTTGCATCAGTGAATGCTTCGCTTTCAGGCGGCTACCGTCCCGTAGCAGTCACTGGATTTGCGCTTCAGCTATTGAGCGCTGCTGCGAAGGACAAAGAGTTGCCAGCCCTTCCGCCTCCGCGGCCCGCAACTGACTCGATTGCAAACGCCGCCGACTATGCCGGAACATTTACCGCTAACGACGGCGCCAAGCTGGTCCTTACAACTCAGGACAACAAGTTACTGCTGCAACACGCGGGCTCTTCTATCATTCTGGAACAAGCCGCGCCGGATTCGTTTTATGTGGAACACGCTGACTGGGATCTGTTTCTGCTTGGCTTTAGCCGAGAGCAGGGCAAGGTTGTGGAAGCCTTTCACGGCGGGCGTTGGTGGACCAACGAACATTACTCAGGCCCGAAAGCTTTTCAGTATCCGCCGGAATGGGATGCTTACGCGAGCCACTACCATTCCGATAGTCCCTGGTACGAAAGCACGCGATTGGTCATACGCAAAGGCCAACTGCTCGTCGAGGGCTTGCAACCACTGGAACCAATTGAGCCGCGCGTATTCCGCGTGCCGGGCCAGGGCGTTGATGTCGACCGCGTGGTGTTTGGTACGATAGTCGAAGGTCGCGCTATGCGCGCGAGTTATTCAGGAATTGAGTTTTTCCGGGCGTGGACGCCGTAAGTGAAGGTCAAGAAGTTCAGCTTTAGCTTGCCCCGTCAGGAAGCAGCAGCCTGAAGGCTGTACTCTGAACTTCGGGCCTCAAAAGTTTACAACAACACAATCAGGAGAGTTTCATCATGTCGAGTCCAGCAACACAACAACCATCCCCGCAATTATTTTTCCAAACCATTAATGCCTACCAGCGCACCGAAGGCTTGAAGGCCGCAATCGAGCTTGAAGTTTTTACCGCGATTGGCGAAGGCGACAGCACCGCCGCCGAGATCGCGAAACGCTGCAAAGCATCCGAAAAAGGCACGCGTGTACTTTGCGACTTCCTTTGCATCATGGGTTTTTTGAACAAGGAAGGGAACCGTTACAGTCTGACCGAGGACTCGGCAATTTTTCTCGACAAGCGTTCCCCGGCTTATCTTGGCGGTATGACTGAATTCATTTCGACACCGGAACTAGCCGATGCCTTCAAGAATTTTGCCGGCATTGTTCGCAAAGGTGGCACGCTCAATACCGAAGGCGGCACGGTCTCGCCTGAAAATCCGATCTGGGTAAAGTTTGCGCGGGCGATGGCGCCGATGATGGCTATGCCGGCGCAGATGCTAGCGAAGATGATCGATTCCAAAGCCGACTCCAAATTAAGAGTGCTTGACATTGCTGCCGGGCACGGGCTCTACGGCATCGAGTTTGCCAAAAATAATCCGCGAGCCGAAGTGGTGGCGCTTGATTGGGCGCCGGTGTTGGAAGTTGCCAAAGAAAACGCAAAGAACGCTGGGGTCTCCGACAGGTATTCAACTTTAGCCGGTAGCGCTTTTGATGTTGATTATGGAACGGGTTACGACCTGGTGCTGCTAACAAACTTTCTTCATCATTTTGATATTCCAACCAACGAGACGTTGCTGCGGAAAGTTTATGCTTCGCTCAATGAGGGCGGTCGCGTAGCGACAGTCGAGTTTGTGCCGAATGACGATCGCATCACGCCGCCTGATGCGGCTGCATTTAGCGTGATGATGCTGGGTGGCACGTCGGGCGGAGATGCTTACACATTCGCCGAGTGCGAAAAGATGTTTTCCAACGCCGGATTTGCGCGCAGCGAAATCCAGCCGCTGCCCGCTTCGATCGAACAGGTTGTAATTTCGCAGAAGTAAGCTACGAGAGCCGACGCAGTTTGGAGGACAAATTTTAGTTTGCGGTTGGAAACAGCGGCCTAAAGGTTGAACTCTGAACTGCGACCTCAAAGCGCACCAGACTTTTCGTTTACTTGCTTGGGGTTACGAGGAGGCTGGCAACAGTTTCCAAAAGATCTTCGCTGCTGAACGGTTTGGAAACGTAGGCGTTGAAGCCGGTCTTCAGCGCTTCGCCTCGATCCAGATCGGCGTGTGCAGTGACGGCCATGCAGGGAATCTCCAGCGTGCGCGGATCGGCCTTGAGTTCGCGGAATACTCCCCAACCGTCCAGTCCCGGCATGGACAAATCCATGAGAATCAAATCGGGCAAGTGCTCGCGGGCCAGGGCCAGGCATTCGCTGCCGTTTCTCGCTTCGCGCACGTCGTAGCCTGCGGCTGAAAGCAGGATTTGCATCAGCTCGCGATTATCGTCGTGGTCGTCGGCAATAAGTATGGTAATGGCCATGGAACGCTCTACTTTTCGCTCGTGCGACTTATAACGTAGGGCCCAAAATGTGTCAATCCGCTTTCAGGAAGGTGTCGTTAGCACATGATATGTCCGGTCTCATTAACACATGAAGTGTCCGATCTGAGCGGCGGGGGTCAGAGCAGCATGCCAGTATGCGGGGATGCAGCAAATGACACAGGCCGCAGTGGAGCGGGC
>JACCVY010000182.1 GCA_013697915.1 Blastocatellia bacterium
TTCGCAGATGCCCGTCAAGTAATCATTATGCTGGTGTGTGTCGGCGGCGTAGACGATTCGCATCCCATGCTGGCGTGCTTCCCTAAAATACACATCAACATCGCGACGGACGTCAAGCACCAACGCCTCGCCCGTCCGTTCCGAACCGACCAAGTACGAAGCATGACCGAGACTTTCCAGGTAAAACTGCTTGAAGATCATTGACCCTCCATACTCGCTTTCCTTTTTTGACCTTTCCTCCGGCTCGCTTGCTCTCATTACTCGAGTCCCGAAGAGCCGTCGCTGGCCTTCGACAGCGACAGCAGCCCGAGCTGATCTAGTTCTGAGGCGAGCTGAATGTAGCTCGGGACCGAGAGTTTCTGCGCGCTCTCGCCTGCGGCGAGCACAAGCGTGGGCGTCTTACGTTTCTTCTTCGCGAGCGCACGCGGTTTTCCTATTTCCATCCCCATTTTCTGAAGACCGCATGTCCCTGCTCGCTCTGCAGGTGACGATGGGCGATGTGACGCCGACGAAACCTACGCGCACACCGCCAACTTCGCGCACCTCGGAAGGCGAAAACTCTTTTTCTCCGGTCGCGGCGCGCTCGACGTTGCAGGCGATGATGGGAAAATTCATCTCCGCGACGCGCTCGCGCAGGACTTCCGGCCCGTAGCCGAACTCCCAATTGCCGGGCGTCATCAACTCCACTCCCATCCGGTTGAGCGCGGGCACAATCGCCGCGCCTTTCGTCCACTGCGCGGGGCCGGTGCCGTGAATGGTGTCTCCGCAGTCAACGAACAAACACGCGCCGTTCGTCTCGCCTTTGACCTGGCGGACGATTGCTGCCGCCCGCGCGTAGCCTCCGGCGCGGCGGTATTCAGAAAGACCGTTGCGCCAGAAGTGCTCCCAATGCAACTCCATGTACGAGTGCGTGTCGTTCTGCTGAACCAGCGTTAATCTTTTGATGCTCGTGGTCATTTCAAATTCGCTCTTCGCTTTGAATAGTTCACGGAATAGGCCCGCAGTTCGCTACTGCTCTTTGAGCAGGCTCTCGACATCGGCTCTGAAGATCGATTCGGACACCGCGCCGGTGTAGCGCTTCGCCAATCTGCCCTGCCGGTCATAAAGCAAAGTTGTCGGTAACGCTTCAATCATCAGCGACAAGTTTGATTTGTCGGCCGGCAAAAGAATCGGATACGGTATTTTGTAGTCGTCTATAAAAGGGCGAATTGCTCCGGCGTCTTCATCAAGCGAGACGCCGACGATTTCCACTCCTCTCGACTGGTATTCATTTGCGAGCCTCACGAGTCCCGGCGTCTCCACGCGGCACGGTGGGCACCATGTCGCCCAGTAATTTACCAGCACCACCTTGCCGCGTTGCTGATCCAGTTTCCACAAGTTGCCATCGAGATTCGTCATAGTGAAACTTCCGCCCGCTTTGCGCTCGCCCGCTGGCGTAACGCTTCCGCTCTGCCACACAGACTCGGGCGCGAAGGCTAAGAACAATGCGCCAATCACGACCAACACGCCGGCGACATCTTTCACGAAGTCCCACTTCGGCCGTTTCTCCCTGTTCGTGCTCATGTCGTTCTTGACGCTACCATGATCTTGTTTCCTGAGTTGCCACCTTGACGATGCCGTCGGTTGCAAGCAGAACCTTTCTGCTCACGAATGTTTCGCGGTGAGTAGCATATAGATAATCATCGCCACAGACAGCACTGCCACCATCGCGGTGACGAGGACCACGAGTCCACGATCGGCAGTCACTCTACCGCGCTCGATGTCGCGATTTACAACGTGATAACGCCACGCCGCTAGACCCGCCAGCACACCACCCAGAGCCATCATCGTCACGCCTATCGGCAGCGAAGTGCCGGTCCGGTAAGCCTGCATCTGTGGGTCAAGCCGCAGTGCCAACTCGCGCAACCACAGACTGAACTTCGCCACCACGAAACCGAGGCTGACGACCGCGATGCTCGTCCTAATCCATGCCAGAAACGTCCGTTCGTTGGCGAGATATTCAGTCGCTCGTTTCTCTTCACTTATCGCTGCGTGCTGCCTTTGTTGGCGCATTACAATTACCCGGTTAAGAGCCTGCTTTAATATAAGACCATCCGGCCTCTTGCTTGCGCACGACTTCGTCTACTCCCGAGTCCACGGTGATTGCGAATGGCATCAGGTCTGCTTTCTTCACGTTCATGCGGCGCATCGTGTTCTCGCAGGCGGCGAAGATTACGCCCGCATCTGAAATTTGCTTGAGCCGCTCCTGCATCGCTTCGTTGGACTTCTCAATCAGACCTAAACCTTTACCGTGCGCGCCGACTTCTATTTCAGCGTTCTCGCACCCGAATGCTTTCTGCAAGTTCTCGACGTTGTTAAGTATTCCCTGCCACGCTTCCGGCCCGGCCACGTTGACTTCAAACACCACCCAGTGTTTTTTCCTTTTGGTCTTCGCGAAGCCTGGCACCATGCCCATCGCCAAACCCAAACCCTTCCTCACGCAAAAACCCACACGAAATGAGACCCCTTGCTTTCTAACTGATCGCCACTGTATACTCATTCGCATCTGACTATATGATTATTTAGTAATACCGTCAAGCAAGCCTTTTATGAGGAGTAAACATGAAGACCAAGACCAAGCAGATGTCGCCGGAAGCGCTGAAACTGATTGCTGCTCGCTTCAAGGTGCTGGCTGAACCGCTGCGCTTGCGCATCCTCCAGGAGCTGCAGAACGGCGAGGCGAGCGTCTCCGAGATCACCGAAGCGGTTGAGTCCACGCAACCCAACGTCAGCAAGCACCTGAAGATGTTGCAGGATGCGGGGCTGGTGGCACGCCGCCAGGAAGGGAACACAGTCTATTGCTCAATCTCGGACGAGACGGTCTTTGAGTTGTGCGATGTTGTCTGTTCATCTTTGCGTGATCGTCTTAAGAGTCACGCCGGAGCTTTCGGCCACACTGTTGTGCCGGCGAGACGCCGTGCTTGAGAGAGGCAATCAAACTGAAGGAGGCGGCGGAATAGTTGGAATTGTCCAGTGGGCTGAATTGGCTTGACTGTACGCCGGACTCGTATAGGTCCCCATCTACAACTTTCTCACCCGCCGGTGGGGTGTGCCGACAAAGCAGTAGTTAGATTTTCGAGGATAGCAGCAAGGAGAAAATTTGGGGAAACAAGAAATGCACAGGTTTTGCGGTTCGATGCGGAAACTCGGACCGATTGTCTTCGTCTATTTCACCATGTTGTTCGCCTGCGGATTGCCCGCGCACGGTCAGCAATCATCACAAAGCAACAATACGCCGGCAGTCGCTCAGTCCTCGCAGGGTACGGATCCAGCCAGCAGCGTACAGCCCGCGCCGTCCGCTACACCAACACCGATGCCAGACGGGATGGTGCAGAGTCCAACCGCAAAGCCGGACATGACAGGCATGAAGCCGAACGGTGACTCTTCGAAGAAAGCGGGCATGGGTGACGACATGTCCACAATGGATATGGACCCCTATTTCACGGCTATCAATTATCCTGTTCCGAAAGACTCGATGATGGTTATGGCGCTGTCGGACTTCCAGTCCGCGCGGTCCACCAACAATTTCTTCACCGGCATGGGTATGGTGCAATACGGCGTGACCTCCCGCTGGACGGTGGGGTTCATGGTGGAGGGTCAGAAAATCTTCGGTTTGCCTGCCACCTACGGCGGGTTTCGGATCAATAGTTACTTTCGCGTTTTCCCACACGACCATCTCCTGAATTTTACCCTGTACGGCGAGTACGAAGGCCTCAATGGGGCTGCGTTGTACAAAATGGAGGTCGCCGGATTCGGCGGCGAAGATTTGGATGAGCCGCTGGCACCGGCGCGGCGCACGCCCGTCCGCACTTTCGAGCAGCGAGTAATCATGTATCACGATTGGGGACGGGTTAACCTTACCTTCAACTTCATCAGCGAGACGGCGCTGCCAGGCGGCGAGAACGACTTCGGCTATGCCTGGGGAGTGTTTAGGCAGCCTGCATTTAGGGCAATGGACACAGAGAAAGACATGGCCGGAATGGCGGACATTCCGAAAAAGAAAGCGCCTCCGGTGTTCTCGTTTCAAAGACTGGGCTATGGGATCGAGATGATCGGGGCGCTCGGCAACACTCATCACTTCGGCTTCGACTGGCAACGCCAGCAGCACTACTTGGGTCCTGTCTTCAGCTATAACATTTCGAAGCGCTGGACCATTCACGTCGAGCCAGCATTTGGGCTCTCCGACGTAAGCGATCCTTTTATGCTGCGAATGGGAGTCGGATATTCAATCGACCACCTTCTACATCGGCGATCACGGACTCCGTGAGCGACGATGCAGGCTTGGCTTCGGTCCCGACGGAGTTGAAACGAGCCGTGGTTGTTGCAGGATCAAGGTTGGCAAAGGACCGAACGGAATTCGTTCAGGAGTGCGAGTCGTTGATCCAGGTAATGCGCTTTGAGCCAGAGCTAAAGCCAACCGGATGATTTGATGGATCAGGCGACAAGGGTCAGGAGTTAAGAACAATGGTTGAATGGTTATGGCCGGTATTGTTCATCGCGGCTTACGTTGTATTGATGCGCTGGGTGTTGCCGCGTCTCGGTGTGCAGACTTGAATGGCTAACTCCTGCCAGGTCGCGTCTCGACCGGACGCATTAAAGCACGATAGGCGCACAGCAGAAGTTGGAGACGCAACAGTTCGCGCGACTAACGCGAGCGATAGCGAATGCTAACAGGAGCGGGCATGGTTGCCATAACCGTGCCCGTTCGCAATTTGGTTACGGTAGAAAAGGACAATGAAGATGAGTGCACAGCAACCACAACAATCAAAATACGGCTTCGGCAAGACAGTTGATCTTCCTTACGAAGAGGCCATCGAAAAGGTGCGCGCCGCGCTTAAGGAAGAAGGCTTCGGCGTGCTCTCTGAGATCGACATCAAGGAAAAACTTAAAGAGAAACTCGGCGTGGATTTCCGCCGCTACGTGATCCTCGGCGCGTGCAACCCTCCGCTTGCATATAAGACACTACAGGAGGAGTTGGAGATCGGTTTGCTTTTGCCGTGCAACGTGATCGTTTACGAAGCCGACGATACGAATAAATCTGTGGTCTCAGCCGTCGATGCGAAAGCGATGCTCTCTGTCGTCGGAAACAACCCGACGCTTGATCAGGTCGCCAGTGAAGTCAACGAGCGCCTTCAGCGTGTGATCAGCAGTCTTTAGGCGTAGAAGGTTAAGCCATAGCCGGATAGAGCAAGGGTGGAGATACAAGACCTGGTTCGCATCCTCGTGCTTCCGCCCTTGATCCTCCACATAATCGCTCGTCGGAGTAGACGAGACTAGAGCTGAAGAAGGCGGCGGAATAGTTGGAATTGTCCAGTAGGCTGAATTGGCTTTACTGGAAGGAATCAAAAACAAGAGGAGAATAATCATGAAAACGAAAACGTATTTACTAACTTTCGTCTTAACTGTTGCCATGCTGGTTGTGGGCGCGCTTGGAATTGAGGCACAGCACCGGCATCACCAGAGCGAAAAGAATGACAAGCCGAGCGAGCGCAAAATGGGCAATATGCAGGGCATGACGATGGACATGGCTAAGATGATGAAATCGCCGCAACATAAGTTGATGGCGGCCTACATGAAAAGCATGTCCGCGTTTGCCACCTCACTTCGTGATCAGGCAATGAAGCCACCAGCCATGGACGTTGAAGTTGCACGCGCAACGGTCGCAGAGCTGAGACATAATCTCGACGCGATGGAAGCTCTCCACCAAAAACACATGCAGTCGATGAGCGCGGACATGCAATCGAAGATGAAGATGATGATGGAGAAGATGGACAAAAACGGCGCAGAGATGAAGAACCAGGTCAGCGCGCTTGAGACCGACGTGCAGGTTGATCAGCCAGATTCTGCGCAAGTCACGGCGCATGCTAATGCACTGCTCAAGCACTTCGGCATGATGTCGAAGATGCATGGTGGCAGCAAAGCAGGAAAGAAGAAGATGGGAATGAAGATGGATATGAAGATGGATCCCCAGATGGACATGAAAGAGAAGATGTAATCGTTCGTGTGTAGTTGGTGGCTGATGTCCTGGAAATAGGTTCCGGTGGTGCTCACCTGTGTCGTGACCGAAAGGGCAAGGCGGAAGCGATTCCAAATAGGAGGAAAAATTCATGGCTGAGACAAATCGAACAGTAGTCGCACTGGTTGCTATCATCGCGGTGGTGCTCATAGTTTCGTTGTTCTCTTGGGGCGGAATGATGGGCAGTTGGGGTTGGACGAATATGGGCGGCGGGATGATGGGCGGTTGGGGCTCGAATGCGAACCCCGGAAGGTCTGTGCTGATGATCGGCTTTTGGGTGCTGGTTGCGGTCGGCATCGGAGGAATCATCCTTTGGGCCATTCGCAAGCCCGGAGCACACTGATGATGCAGGTGCATGATCGACTTCATGTGAACTATCGTCAGAGCAGATGAGCAAGGGTCAGGAGTCATAAAACATGGCTGAATGGTTATGGCCGGGATTACTCATTGCGGCTTACTTCGTGCTGATGCGCTGGGTGCTGCCACGTCTCGGTGTCCCAACTTGAATGGCTAATTCGTGCCGTGTCGAGTCTCGACCGAATGCAGTAAAAGACGATAGGCGCACAGCAGCAGTTGGAGACGCAACAGGCTCGCGCAACTTAGAACGTGAGCGATAACGAATGCTAACCAAAGCGGGCATGGTTGCCAGCCGTGCCCTCTCGCAATTTAGTTACAGTGGAAAAGGACAACGAAGATGAGTGCACAGCAACCACAACATTCAAAATACGGCTTCAGCAAGACAGTTGATGTTCCTTACAAAGAGGCTGTCGAAAAGGCGCGCGCCGCGCTCAAGGAGGAAGGCTTCGGCGTGCTCTCCGAGATCGACATCAAGGAAAAGCTTAAAGAAAAACTCGGCGTCGCCAGTGAAGTCAACGAGCGCCTTCACCGTGTGATCAGCAGTCTTTGAGGTGCAATGAGGGCTAAGCCATAATCGGATAGAGCAAGGTCGCGATACAAGACCTGGTTCGCATCAATCAACCAGAGGCTTGCGCTTCTTTCTGTAACAGTATTCCCGAGGAGAAATAAGCAGGTTTTATGGAACGACGAACATTTCTTCAATATGCTGCAGCATCCGGGCTTGGCATATTGAGTAGCGGTTGCTTTTTCAAGTCGGCGAGCAGTAACGGCACTGCGGGCAATACGCCATTATTTATTCCCGGCAATAGCGGCAAGCTCGGCGTACTCGACATGTCCGACGCCCCGATTACGCTCAACACGCGCGCCGTTACGCTGCCGTTGATTCAGGGCAAGCCATCGCCGTTTCTGATCTATGAAACACAGTACGGCGGAAAGACTTTTCAAAATCCGATTATTCGCGTTAGGCGCGGCGCCCAGTTGAAAGCCAGACTGCAGAACGGCTTGAAAGAGCCGACCATTATTCATTGGCATGGTCTGCACGTTCCAGGAGTAATGGACGGCCATCCGCGCTTAACTATTGCGCCTGGTGCCTACTATGACTACGAGTTTACCGTGGCCAATCGCGGCGGTACCTATTGGTATCACACCCACGCCCACAATCTTACCGCCAAGCAAGCCTACTTCGGTCTGGCCAGCTTCTTCATCGTCGAAGACGAGGATGAACTCGCGCTGCGCGCCGCCATGCAACTTGAATTCGGGGTCACGGATTTGCCATTGGTGATTCAGGATAAACAGTTCGACGCCGCGGGCGCGCTGGTTTATGGAAGCGACCCAATGCAGCAAATGATGGGTCAACTTGGCGATACTATTCTTGTCAATCTTACACCGCAACCGCAGTTGAACGTTGCGCCTCGCCTGTATCGGTTTCGGATCTTGAACGGCTCCAATTCTCGTATTTACAGGCTTGCCTTTCTTCGCCAAAACAAGATGCTGCCCTACGCAATCATTGGCACTGACGCCGGATTGCTCGACCGGCCTTATAGCGCGCAGGAAGTGTTTTTGGCGCCGGCAGAGCGCGTGGACATCTTGTTCGACGCCAGCGGGTTGGCCGCAGGTGATGAAGTTTCTCTGAAGAGCCTCGCGTTCAATGCAATGGACAACGAGATGATGTCTGGCATGGGTGGCATGGGCCGCGGCGGAATGATGAATGGAATGGGCCGCTCCAGCCTCGCATTGGGAGCCGAGTTCGAGATCATGAAGCTTGTGGTCGCCGGTAAAGGTGCGACAGCACTACCGCTGCCGAGTCGGCTTTCCACCATCGCCCGCATCGATACACGCGGGGCAATAGTGCGCCAAATTGATCTTTCAACGGAAGGCATGCGCTGGCTGATTAACGGACGCAGTTTCAATATGGACGAGTATCCGATAGAAAGCCGCGGCAACACGACAGAGCTATGGGACATTCAGAACGCGCAAAGGAGCATGCCGCATCCCATGCATATGCACGGCTTTTCCTTTCAGGTCGTGAGTCGTCGTAACAGCCCAGAGCAGATTCGAAAGCTCGCGCAGGATAGCGACGGGCGAACGATTACCGATCTCGGTTGGAAAGACACGATTCTGGTATGGCCGGGCGAGACCGTACGCATCGCCATTGACTTCACCCATGCGTATAAGGGCGATCAGACCTATGTGTTCCATTGCCATAACCTCGAACATGAAGATCAAGGCATGATGGTTAACCATCGCGTCACTGCGGCGTAATTCTGGTGGGGATTGTTGCCTATAGCGAGGGGGGCTCGACGTGTTTCCAAAAATTATCCTACGCATGACCGTTGGGAGGAGCGCGTGGCTGCAATGATCGAGCCGGAAAAATGTAGTGTGCTGCGAGCGACACCGCGACTAATACAAATCCTGCGCGTGCTCGCTCGACACAAGTTCCTGGGCGCCCTGCTCGGCAAGAGACATTGGCCGCCGCCGAAAGAGGTACGGGAAACCGTCGAGGAACTGGGCCTGACCTTTATTAAATTCGGACAAGTGCTCGCGATGCGCCGCGACCTGCTGCCGGACGCCTACATCGACGAGTTGGAGCGGCTGCACGACCAGTTGCCGGCGATGGGCATTGACGAGGTGCGCGCGACGGTCGAAGTCGAACTTGGCTCCCCGTTGACGGAGTTGTTCTCATCGTTCAGCGAAACGCCGCTAGCCGCCGCGACCATCGCCCAGGTGCATGAGGCGACAATGCAGGGCGGGCGTCACGTGGCCGTGAAGGTGCAGCGGCCCTGCCTTAAAGCAATGATCTCCACGGATATCACGGCACTGACTTACCTGGTAGCTCTAGGAGAAAGACTCTTTCCGCGTCTACGCGCACTCGACCTTCCTGTTGTGGTAAGTGAATTTGCCAAAACCCTGAACCGGGAAACCGATTTCAGTCGCGAAGCGCGTTCCATAGCGCTCTTTCGCAAGGCACTGGGCAGATGTCCCCGACCTCTGGATTCCGGATGTTGTGGGGGAGTGTTCGAGAGGAACCGTGCTGACGCTGGAGTTTTCGGCCGGCGAACGGGTGGATCTCTACGCCAAGCTGCACCCGGAAGCGATGCCGCGGTCGATGAACATCCTCGTAACGCTGATGCTGCAAACGATCTTCGAAGAGGGCTTGTTTCACGCCGACCCGCATCCCGCCAATGTTTTCGTTCTGCCCGACGGGCGGCTGAGCCTTCTCGATTTTGGGAATACCGGCGAGCTTGACGAGCCGATGCGCGAATCCCTGATACTCCTACTCGAAGCGGTCGTCAAAGGCGATGCGCGGGCCGCAACCGAGGCTTATCTGGAAATGGCACCGGCGAGCGAAGCGGTCAACCGCACGGCGTTGTTGGTGGACATAAAGTCGGCGCTCTATGAAGTCAACCGGAGCGATCTGGCGAATGTTTCAATTGGGGATGCGTTCGATTCGCTGCTGCGTGCCGGAAGCCGGAACGGAGTGCATAATCCCGCTGAGTTTTTCCTGCTGACGCGTGCTTTCGTCATCCTGGAGTCGATGACACAGCAACTCGCCCCGGACCATGACTACATGGAATCGTTTCGCGAAGAGATCTCACGCCTGACCGCGCAGCACTTCTCACCGGCGCGGATAAAGGAAAAAACAACCAAGCTTGCGCGCGAGATGGAGCGCTTGATAAGTGATGCGCCCGGCGACACGCGACGCGTCCTCCGACGTATCGCCGAAGGCAATCTGGGCCGACTTCCGGGTTTGGAGGCCTTGGGAGGCCGCTTCAGCCGCAATCTCGAGCGGCTCACGGGCGCCATCGTTTTCGCCGCGCTCGTGATTGGCGGCTCGATGATATTGATGACTCCGATGGGCGGCTGGCTTCAAATTTTCGGCGAAGCCATGCTTATCAGCGGGATTGGCGGGATGCTCATCATCGGGATTGGCTCATTGCGTCGCGGCCATGACCGGGAAGGTTCGCGTGAATAAGAATCTCGTGCTCGGGTTTGCTGTTCAGGCGCGAGTTCGGAAAAATCTTGTAAAAACTTGCAAGCGCAACTATATTACGCCTCGATACACATCAGGTGACTGTTGTCTAAGGTCACGAATCACAGCTTTTGAACGATATTGCACGCATCTCGGTGCCCAGCAGGGGGTGAGGTAGTAT
The DNA here is from genome assembly GCA_013697915.1 of Blastocatellia bacterium. Classification (GTDB taxonomy): domain Bacteria; phylum Acidobacteriota; class Blastocatellia; order Pyrinomonadales; family Pyrinomonadaceae; genus PSRF01. The sequence goes on from JACCVY010000182.1 coordinate 10,564, forward strand.
TTTGAAGTCTCACCCAGTCGCCACCGCGGAACGAAGAACCAAGGGCAATCCGAAGTTGCTAACGAGTGGCTCAAGTCTTGAAACTGAGTGACGAGTCGCACGACTGGAGGTCGCTCCGATGCTCGCCCAACCTGATCAAAAACAGGCGTTACCAAATAGGCTACGGGCCACTACCGTGTTGCTCCTTGTAGTTGTGTTGGTTCTTCTCTTTACCTACTCCCGGTCCGCTGGCCCTCCCGCGCAAGCGCAGTCAACCCAAGTGAGCGTTCAGCATGGTGCTGCGGTGGGCGAACGGTGTGTTTCGTGCCACCGGCCTTATGTGAACTCCTTCATCCTGGAAACCCACGGCAAGAGCGCGAAATTTTTGCACGACTCGCGCGCAGCGACATGCGAGACTTGCCACGGTAATGGCGATAAGCACATCGAGAACCGAGAAAAGCGCATTGCCGTAGCGGATATAGAGAATCCAACCGAACTGAAGACCCCTGAGGAGAGAGGAAGAGCAAACGCAGCGTGCCTGCAATGTCACTCCGGCGATCGCAATCATTTTAATTGGCAAGGCAGCGAGCATGACAGAAGCGACATGAGTTGTATGTCGTGCCACAACGTGCACCATGCCAAATTCGCCCAGTGGGCATTGGCCTCCCGTGAGCGATCCCAATTAGATGGGCCGACATTAGATTCGGAGGAGATCAAATTTCCTGAGAAGATGTTGGCCGCCTTTACCGTAGAAGAGACTTGCCTCCGCTGCCACACTGAACAGCGGAAAGCTCTGTTCCAGCGCTCCACCCATCTGTTCCGCACCGAGCTTCGCAACATGAAGGTCGGCTGCGCTTCCTGCCACAATCCTCATGGTGGGGAAGGGGGGAAGATGCTTGTGAATCATACTGTCAATGATGTGTGTTACACCTGCCATGCCGAAAAACGGGGTCCGTTTCTCTGGGACCATCCGCCGGTCCGCGAGAATTGCGAGAACTGTCACTCGCCGCATGGTTCAAACAATCCCAAGCTTCTGACTCATCGCGCTCATCTGCTGTGTCAGGAGTGCCATATTCATATGTTGCCGCGCCATGAGACGACCGCCGGAAAGCCTCTGGACATATGGTCCATAAATCGCGGCTGTCTCAATTGCCATTCCCAGGTCCATGGCTCGAATCACCCTGGGGGTAGGACCTTTGGACGCTAGGAGGAGCAGATGAGAATCCAACCAGTCAGACTCAAGCCGAATCTTCGCGTCGACTTTGTTTTTATCGCTTGTGTCGTCTCAGCGCTCCTGTTCACGCCGCAGGCCTGGGGCCAGGCGCCGGCGAAGGACAAGACGAAACCAAAGACAGAAACACCACCCAAGGTCCACGCCACCATCGAACTCGGCGGCCAGGTTCGTGAAATCCAGGGAGGTCACTCCGCTAAGTTTCAGGAAGTGCGAGCTGTTCCAAAAGGGTTCTTTATTCAGAAGTTGAAGCTGGATTTCAATTCTGAAGATTCTCCCTACTTTCTCGCAATGAAAGGAACTGAGATTCTCGAGCGTGACCAGCGTTTCAATGTGGACGGAGGGAGGTTTGGAAAATATCGAACGCAATTTGTCTGGGACCAAATCCCTCACTTCTTCGGCACCGGGCAATCCTTCCTTCAGAAAACTGCGCCCGGGGTCTATCAAGTCAGTCCTACGCTGCGGGCGAGTCTGCAGGCTCTTACACTGCCGGACACCGTGCGCACACCTCCAAACGCCGCGCTGCCCACATTAGTGCGCCAGGAGTTGCGGACTGCGCCCATGACCGATGTGCGGCTCCGCCGAGATCAAGCTATATTCAGGCAGAGCTACCAACCCTCGGATAAAGTCGAGTTGCATGCCCAGTTTAGCTGGCTGCGCAATCGCGGGTCGCGCCCCATGTCCGCCGGCACATTCGTTCGGCGACCGGTTCCGGCCAACGGCCTCCCGGATATCGGAGGTTCCTGGGAAGGGATCGGACAAGAGTTTCTGGAGCCCCTCGACCATCGGACGACCGATCTCAAGCTGGGAGCGCAGTTTCGCGGCGAACGATGGAGTGCTGGCGTGGACTACGATCTTTCGCTCTTTCGCAATCGTATCGGATCGGTGATTTTCGAAAACCCTTTTCGGGTCACGGACGAGCAGGGATGCCTTCCTAATCCAGCGAATCCGGCCGCGCCGATATGTGGGGCTTCGAATAGATTCCGCGAGGTCCGTTGGCAGACCGATCTGACTCCAAACAACGATTCTCACACCGTCAGTTTTTGGGCCAAAGTGGACCTGACCCCGCAAACTCAAGTGCGCGGCCTTGTCTCGCTGGCCTACTGGACTCAGAATGACGATTTCCTCCCCTGGACACTCAACACAGCCATCGTGCCCAGGAACTGGGACGGGGTCTCTCCAGTAAATAATCCCACTGACGTCAAGGAGCTTCCGGCGAGCAGTGCGAACGCGAAGATGCGAAACATCACCCAGGAGTATGCCCTGGTGAACCGCAGCAAAAATTTCCGCTTCACAGGTCAGTACCGTTCGCAGTCCCTGGACAATCAAACACCCACGATCGTGTTCCCGGGATATGCCGCATTTGGCGATTCGACGTGGCGCGCGGCGCGGACAGATTTCTACAACTTGCCCATCGAGAACCTCGATTGGGATTTTAGACGCCAGAATGTTGAAGCCGGTTTTCAATGGGATGTTCTGCCTCAGTTGACCTGGAAAATGGATTATGAGTGGGAGATCTGGAACCGCAAGTTTCGGGATGTGAACCGTAACAATGAGCACAGCATTAGAGGACGGTTGGATTTTGAGACGATTCTTTCAGGAGGTCGAAAACTTTCAGAGGATGGAAAAAACAGTAGCGCAACCAAAGAGGTTGAGCCAGGACCCCTCACGACCCTACGACTCAAATTAGACTACCGTTACTCGAACCGACGCGCGCTGGTGTACAACACCCAGCCATTGTCCTTTAATGCTAATCTCGCCGGTTCTCCCCCGGGTGGTGTCACATCGGCGTGGGAAGTCACGCGATTCACGGTGATGAAGGTAGGCGTCCCCATGGAATTCAACCTTCTGCGCCGGTATGATGAGAACGATCGAATCCGAAATGACGGAAGCCTTACGCTAGAGTTGCTGAGGGGGCCAAGCACGAATTTCTCGGCTTCTTATCGCTATCTGGGGGACGAGCACGACAAGAGTTTTTACGGGCGTCTCTTCAATCGCTTTTCCTTTGTCGATGCCCAGTTCCAGCATGTATTCGATAACGGAAGTTTCCTTTATGCCAACTATTCGCGAGAGACGAACAGCTTCGCGTATCGGGACCTTGCGCACCTCCTGCCCAACCCGCCCGCTCCCCCAGGCACTATCGTTCAGGGAACTCTTTCTCAATACCCGATCGCCAATACTTGGGAGCGCACCAGCCGAAGCAGTTTGGACAGTTTTGAATTTGGCATCAACGCCGCGCCCCTGGAAGGAAAGTTGCAAAAATGGCAGTTTGATCTTTCCTATGCACTTTCCTTTGCCCGCGACCGAATCAGTACAGTAAACCCGTTCACTGTTCGCCCGGATTCAGTCCTTCATGCGGGGGCGAATCCCTATCCCGATACCGTGGTACGGCGCCAGGACGTGAATGTCGTCATTACGCGCCGCATAAGCGAGAGTTTAGAGATAGGCGCGCGTTATTGGTATGAACCATACACGCAGGATGACTTCAGCTTCAACGTTCTCCAGCCCTACACGCATGGAAATCTCACCAGCGATACTCCGAAATATCTTTTCCAGGATGCGCGTTATGCTAGCTATCACGCGAACGTAGCGAGCGTTTTTGTGCGCTACACGTTCTGAATGGAACAATGTTCAAACGGTCCCGCGAATGTGGGAACTGGGTTGTGCATTGCACATTTTTATGTTGTAAGAATTTGGCTCAACATTCTTCGTGACCTCTGATTGGATGGCTTTCCTTAATGTCGATCCCAGATTCAACAGCCTTCGGCTGACCCAAGATCCATCGAGTTCAATCGTCGCATGAAATGTCAGATAAAGGCCTTTACCTTCATCTAACGCAGCGTCCGTTACTAGCAGTTGAAAGTAATGATGAACGATCTCGCGGCACTTTACCTTGTTCGCTAGTTATCCTATTCCTTTTTGAAAAGAGTCCACTTCCACGAGAGGCCCTCTTGATTATTGCCCTCACCTTTTATGATGTCGCCCTCGACCATACCCTGCAAAACTGAGTAGGAATTCCCGACAACGAGCTGAACGTTGTTGCCTGACTGTTTCCATCTGCCTTTCACGATAAGCGGTGTCGTTACACGATCTTCAAGCACATCAATTATGTGCTGAAGATGCCCTTCTTTCAGAAACTTGATTACAATTCGCCGCCCTGGGGGCTGCTTTACGAACGACGTAAAATTCGGCAACAAACAACAACTCTACCATTGCATCGATGAAGGCAAGGTGAAGATTTTGTTGAATACCGTCATTCGGGAGATTCGCGAGCGCGAAGTGGTTTTGGAGGATACTTGGAGGAAAAGGGAAATATGGAGAATGACTACGTGCTTGCCTTAATTGGCGGTTCAGCGCCTACTAAATTCCTGGAGTCAATCGGCATCACTATTCCCAAATCCTAGCACTCAGAAGCGACCCAAACAAGGCTAAGTCTTCTTAACGTGGCAGTCACCGCACGTTTGCGGAGCTTTTAGTTTTGGATCTCTCTTCAAGGCCACATCATGGCACCCCATACACTTGAAGTGGTAAGCGACATCGTTAGTCAACTTTCCTGATGGCGGTAGGCCCATCTCTTTTGGGTATTTGACGCTTTTAGGCGGGAACTCAGCGGTTGCCTCAGTCGCTTCCTGCCAGTGGCTTGGTTCGGTGGTTTTGAGTGCTTCATCATTGGACACCAAGGGCGATCACCCCAATACCTAAAATTGCTTATCAATGCCCGAGTGTGCAGCCGACTGAATTGTTGCAAGACGCAATCAGAGCTTCGACCCCTGGTTAAGAAGTACGGGGCGGTCATCACGGAAGGCCCCTTTCACCAAAATTGCCGACCTGCCACTTACCTTTGTGAAGGAGCCGCACAGACGGCGGGCTGGCGAGCACACCGAGTGAAATATAAGGATGTAAAAAACTTAAGAGCGAACCGCTTCGATGGGAGTTGGTCCGCGAAAGCTCCATCGAGTGCGAGACGGTACACGTGTACAGGTCCCTCGCTGATTCCTCGGGTCGAACTTACGGCTACCGCGCCAAAAATGATCGAAGCAGTCGCCGCCGTAACGTGTTGACAGTGTTTGGCGTCCCTAAGCATTCCGACTTGGAACCAAATTATTACTTGGCTTCGGGAGATGGAAACACTCCGTAACATCGCGGCCTAAGTCCAGAATGGCCTTGGTAAATGCTACAAACAGCCAACAGGCAATCATCCCATGCTTGATTGGAACAAGGCTAGGAGCCATTGGAATAGTATCTTAAGCTGGAGACTACAGAGCACTGAAGGGAGCGGGCATCTAGATACCTCGTAGCACAATGGGCTGGGAACGGAGAGGCGCACACAACTATTACTATCGCAAGGAGCGTGATGGGTCGCGCGTACGATCCGTTTATGTTGGACGCGGCGAGTGGGCCCACTTGAATGCCGCGCTGTTCGCAGCGCAACGAGAGGATCGTAAAATCAATCAGGATAATAAACAGGGAATTAGACACTCTCAACGCCGTTAATGCGGACATCGACGCTTTGGCTCGAATGCAACGCTTGCTGACGGAGAGCGTTCTAATCAGTGTTGGCTTTCACCAGCATAATCGTCAATGGAGGAAGCGGAGACCTTGAAAGCTATAGCGGAGACATCGATCAGTCGAGAGACCGAGAAGATAAACCAACAATTCCACGTATTGCTGGCCAAAGTAAATAAGGAAAACCCAAGAGCTGGAGACGTGGAGGCGTTTTCTAATCTTCTCAACAACAATAAGTGTCGGCAGCTTTGGAAGCGAATTATGGGCATGGGGTCGCTTGCCGAGCATAATGCGCTTGACAACTTCTTCTGAGATCGCGGTCAAGGATCGCTAGAGTGTTGGAAGCTGAGGCTCGAGGCAATGCGGTCCGACTTAGGTTCTGCGAGTTCGCCCTTACTTGAGCAGTTGTTAATTCAGCATGTAACCCTTTGCTGGCTGAATCTCAATGGCGTTGAATTCAAGCACTCAAACTTGATGAAGGAATCGATCACCTTGACTGTCGGGACTTATTGGGACAAACGGTTGACGGAAGCTCAGAGGCGCTTTACTCGAGCCTGTGAAAGCCTTGCCCGAGTCCGTCGGCTCTCTCGTAGAATTCCGATTCAGGTAAACATTGCAGCCCAGGGCGGACAGCAAATCAATGTAAGCAGCGAGAGTAGAGTCTAACGGACTGTGTTCTAATACAAACCGAAAGGCCAGCGTTCTGGCACTGGCCTTCCTATCGGTGAATTCCAAAAACGGCAAGCCTAGTTCGGGTCGTTACGGGTGCCTACGGCTTAGCAACGCGCGTCACCTGAAAGGCGACAAGTTGCCAATTACCGTCTCGCTTTGCGTAGACTCTTGTAAAGCGAACTGGACCGTTTATGTCTTGGCCCTGGATTTTCCCTTTCAGTATCGCGCGCCCAGTAGCCACGGCCGTGTCCCCATAGACGCGCACCTTCTGGTCCTCATAGCTGAGAGATTCAAACTTAGGATCGCCCGCCTTTGTGCTGGCTATCGTCTGCGCCTTGTCCGTGACCTCGCCGTTCAGGCCCGTGCCTATGTAGTCATCGGCCAAGACACGCTCGAAGTACGCCGCGTCGTTGTGTAGAACGGCTGCAAGCCGGTCATTCTCGAACTGCATTATTGCCTGCTCGACGCCGCCGGCTGATGCCGCTTCCTCCCCCACTGGTTTTTCTGGTGTAGTTGCTGGTGTGGCCGCTGGTGTAGTTGCTGGTGTAGTTGCTGGTGTAGTTGCTGGTGTGGTCGTTGGTGTAGTTGCTGGTGTGGTCGTTGGTTTGGTTGTTGGTTTGGTTGCTGGTTTGGTTGGCGTTTGACCTAAAGTGGCGGACGCTGTCGCGAATACAAGCGCGGCAATGATAAAGAACTTTTTCATGGCTATGCTCCTTGGCAGTAAACTCTGGAATGTGATGTCTGGTTGTCGCTGAAGTGATGAGGTTCTATCTGAAATGCGGCGGTAAGTCAAGAAGAAGGCTTGCGTGGGTAGTGTCCTAATCTGAAATAGTTCCCGGCGAATAATTTCTTTCGCTTCTTCGAGGCTTATGTTGCCCCTCTCATCGTCCCTTATCGGTAGTCTGCCACCGCATCGAAGGCATTGCAGGGTGTCATAGCCGCCGCTGGGTATCCGAACAAAGTGAGAAAGCGGGGCTTCGTCGGCCGGGCAAAACGGATTCTGCTTCTTGTCCCAAGACAGCCCGAACATCGTCAGAAATGTAAGTTTCCGTTTTCGTCTACCATCAAGGCAAATGCGGCTTGTAAACCTATTGCTATCAATTCCAGTCCTATTAGTGCCCCTAAGTTCTTTTGCGATCTCCGGGATCGATTTCCCCGACTTTTTGTACCTCATTACGGACGTGCGCGAGATCACCGTGAGCGAGCCGATCTGCGAAAGCTTGGCTATTAGTGCCTCGGTCATTCCGTCGGCGAAGTAATCCTGCGAAGCGTCGCCCGAAAGATTCTCGAGTGGCAAAACGGCGATTGATTTGATTTGTTTGGTATTCGTCGAACGATTGGCGAAAAACCAAAACCCGACTACGCCGATGAGCAAAACCGCCAGCGTAACGGCGGCAAACGATTTGTACCGTTTGAATTGCCCAGAAAAATCGTGTTGCGCTTCGGCGGTTTGAAGGTTTGCGCCGCCCGTCGTCGCTTGCAAAATTGCGGTTGCGCTTTCGCTTTCGGACGACTGCAATTTCTCCACTCTCTCATCGAGCTTCAGATTTTCGCGCAAATCTCTCAAATCTGTCAGAACGTCCTTCATCGTTTGGTAACGCTCGTCTCTATTTTTGCGAAGCATTTTGGCAACGATGCGCTGCAATTCCTCAGGCACATTCGAGGAAAAGCGCGACAGCGGTTCCGGAGCGGCGTTTATCAGGTTGGCAAATGTTTCTGAAACGGAACCGCCGGCAAAAGGCGTTCGTCCCGCCTTCATTTCATAAACCAAAACGCCGAGGCTGAAAATATCGGTGCGCTCGTCAACCCTCTCGCCTTTCGCTTGTTCGGTCGACATATAATTGACTGTTCCCAAAATCACGCCTTGAGCTGTCTGATTCTGCCGGACAGTTGATTTTTCCAAGCCGAGAATGGATATATTTGTTTGCTGGACGAGTTTTGCCAGGCCGAAATCCAAAACTTTCACAAAACCATCGGGACGAACCATGATGTTTTCCGGCTTGATATCGCGGTGCACCAGATGCGCTTCGTGCGCCGTGCAAAGCGCGTTGGCGATTTGAATCGAGATGTCCAGGACTTCCGGCAGTTTCAAAGTTTTTTCCTTGAAAATCTCGCGCAAGGTTTTCCCTTTGACAAATTCGCTGACGATGTGATGAGTACCATCAGTTTCGCCGATTTCGTGGATGACTAGAATGTTCGGATGATTGAGCGCGGAGGCAGATTTGGCTTCGCGGATAAATCGCTGCAAATCCGATTCGTGTTGGCTAAACTCTTCGTTGAGGATCTTAACGGCAACCTGGCGGTCGAGTTTTTTATCCCTGGCCAGGTAAACTTCGCCCATACCGCCCGCGCCGATTTGTTTGATTATTTCGTAATGCCCGAAACAGGTTCCCTCTTCGAGCTTCTTTGTTTCAGGTTCGATCATGTCGGCGACTTTGGCGACGGCGGGCTTTTCCATAAAGCTTTCGGCACCGTCGTGCGATGCGAGGAGGGATTCGACTTCGGCGAGCAGGGTCTTATCGTCGCCGCATGCTTCGTTAACGAAACTTCGGCGTTCTTCGGGCCGGCGGCGCAAAGCCGAATCAAAAATCTCTCTCACTTTTGGCCAAGCTGCATCAGGCATAGCTATGGTTGGACGAGGGTCTGATTTGCTGATCGTTTGAAGGTCACAGCTCTTTCGCTTCTTCCTCCCACCCTCGGATGAGCTATTGTCATTTCACAAAGCGGTGAAGCTTGGACACGAGATCACCTCAGCTTCTCGTACTCTTTCTTCGCTTCGATCAGAATGGGAATGTCCGGGTCGGCGTCTTTCCAGATCGCAAAAAAATCCTGATAAGCACTACGCGCTTTTGTAACGTCCCCGTCGAGAAGAGCGGCTCGCGCGAGGCCGAGATATGCCAGCGGATACATCGGCGAAGCCGGATCCCATCCTCGGTGATCGAGAATTTTTTGAAATTCGGCGGCGGCCCGAGTGCCATGGCGCAGTCTCAAATAGGCCTGACCGCTAAGATAGTTAGGCCAGAACGCTGCGGACCCGCCTTCGTACGGAAGCGCGGCGTTCAAGAATTCGATGGCTTCGTCAGCGCGATCGCGTTGCAACGCGATCGCTGCGCGGATAATCGGTTCTGAGTTAACCTTCACAAGAGTCGAGTTTGGATAACGTCTTTTTTGCTCGTCCGCGAGCTTTTGTGCTTCGCCCGCGTCACCACACAGCGAGCCATTGGCAAGGACCGGAACATACATGATTTGGACCGGAGAATTGATCTGCGAAATCGCCAGAGCTTGTTTGATATCATCACTGCCAGACTGACAGAAACCAAGGAGTGCCCCGGCAATTGTTCCGTAGGAGGACGATTTGCCAGACAATGCGGCTCTGCGGTGATATAGCTCTTGTGCTTTTTGCCAGCGCCCGGAAAAAATGGCACTACGGGCTTCCGCGTTGAGCGCTGCCCCCTCACCGTCTACCTTCCGGATCAATTCCAACTGCTGTTGCGCTTCTGTGGCATTGCCCTGAACAACAGAAATCAGGTAGAGCCCAAGCCGATAGCCCCCCAAATCAAGACCACGCCCCTGCGCTAGCTTGATAGTTTCTCGCGCTTCATCGAAGCGGTTAAGACGAGCCAGAATAATCGCTGTGTTTCCGTAATAATGGCTTTCGTCTGGATTTAACCTGATAGCTTCTCGAAACTCGGCGAGAGCCGGCTCGAACTGGCCGATGCGAATGTAGCCAAACCCTAAACTTGCCGGGGCCAACGAATCGCTGGGGTAGAGTCGCTTGATTAGCTCATCAGCTTCTTTTTGCTTTTCAAAATCTCCCGTGGTGAACAAATGATAGATCTCGTCTATACGCAGCTTCTCAAGCTCGGTCACGCGACCCCGCAGAGCGTAAGCCTGTGCCGCAGAGTCCGCGGTCTTAGCCAGGTCACCGAAATTTGCGTATGTCCATGACAGCCAAACGTAGGCCCCGGCAAAATTAGGATCAAGTTCCACCGCGCGATTGAAAAGCGGCAGAGCCTGCTTGTAGTCCCCGCGATATATTTGTTCCAAACCCTTCGAATAAGCGTTCAACGCTTCGAGCGAAGAAGTCGTCGCTTGTTCGATCGGCGCATTGTATTTCTGGAGCGTGCTCAACGATTCGCCGAGCTGTTTTCGCAAATCGAGCGCCGCTTGGCCCAGCGATTTAAGAACTTGCTCCTTGCCCTCAGCTTCGACCTGCTGGCTGGCGATTGTTTCGCCCGTTAGTCCATTCACGGCTTCCAGGGTAATCACGTAGTTGCGGCCGAGACTCGAAATCGTCCCGACGAGCTGGGCTTTTAACCCTCGTCGCTGGCAGATTTCTCTTCCGATCTGACGTGTGATCCGCTCGTTCTCAGATCGGCCCATGTAACGCAGTGTTTCATGCACGCTTTCCTCAGGAAACAGATTTAGAAAAGGGGTCTGACGCAGTTGCACGGCCAGCGCTTGCTTAAGGGTCGAGCCGTCAAAGGTGGCGTCGCCGGTCGTGTTGACAAAATCGGTCAGCAGAATTGTATCCTTCTCGGTCAAGACCGGGGACCGGTTGAAGAAGA
>JACCVY010000185.1 GCA_013697915.1 Blastocatellia bacterium
GGGACGAGCCGTCAGAGAAGTCTGTCGCGAGCACGAAGTAAGCGAAGCGACTTATTACAAGTGGAAGACCAAGTACGGTGGCATGGAAGCCGCGGACATTCGTCGCTTGCGTGAATTGGAAGAAGAAAACCACCGCTTAAAGCAGATGTATGCCGAGTTGTCTTTGGACCATCGCATCTTGAAGGATGTGCTCACAAAAAAGCTGTAAAGCCGGTAGTCAAGAGGAAGTTGATTGCCGGCGTATGTGAGCAGTACCAGGTCAGCGAGCGTCGTGCTTGTCGGGTCCTGGCGTTGCGCCGTTCGGTCTATCGTTACCGGCCCCTGGCGAACCGGGATGGCGAGATCGTCAAGCTGCTCTTGGAGCTGGCCCATGCGCGACCGGAACAAGGCTTTGGCAAGTTGTTCCCGAGGCTGCGGGCGCTCGGTCATCGCTGGAACCACAAACGCGTGTATCGGGTGTATTGCAGCCTGAAACTGAACAAAAGAAGGAAAGGGCAAAAGCGTTTGCCTACAAGATGTCCGGCGCCGCTGGTTGTGAGTGAGACGATGAATGAGTGTTGGTCGGCGGATTTCATGAGCGATGCGTTGTGGGGTGATCGTCGCTTTCGCACTTTCAACGTGGTGGATGATTTCAATCGCGAGTTGCTGGCGATCGAAGTGGATTTCAACTTACCGGCGGCTCGAGTAGTGCGCACGCTTGACCGGATAGCCGCTACCCGCGGCTATCCCCTCAAGCTGAGATTGGACAATGGACCAGAGTTCATTTCGGTGACGCTGGCCGGCTGGGCCGAGCAGCATGGCGTAACGCTCGAGTTCATCAAACCGGGCAAGCCGATGCAGAATGGTTTCATCGAAAGATTCAATCGCAGCTACCGCGAAGCGGTGCTCGACATGTTTGTGTTTCAAAGCTTGGAGGAAGTTCGAGAGCAGACCGAGCTATGGTTCAAGGAGTACAACGAGGAAAGACCACATGGCTCCTTGGGCGACCTGACCCCCAGGGAATATCTGTTAACCAAAATGCCCGAAATCTCTCTTAATGAGTGGTCATAGTCTCGGGGGACTTACAATCGACTTCGCGTTGGGCAACTTACCCTTGAGTTTCGCCAGGGTCGCAACACTAAGCTAATGATTACCCGAAACGATCTCTCGGATACCCCTCACTTATTAGTCTCGTTTAGTTAATCTGGGATGAATTACATCTCGAGGAGATTGACTGGATCGCAAGTCGCACTGACATACATACGTGAGCAATAGCGGCGATTAGATGTGAGATCGCGAACGATGAAAGCAAAGAGGAGGCTTTTCCATGGAGGTATTACAATTAGAGCTTCACTGTAGCTCATGCGGCAATCGCGACCAGTTCGTTGAGATAATGAGTCACGAGTCTCACTTGGTAGACGGTAAGCTTAACTATCTTCATCTTCTAGACGCGCAGGTGGATCATTATCGTTGCCATGCGTGTGGTAAGGCTGTGGAGCTGGTAACGTCGCAATCGAAAAAGCCTTAGGTGTTGCTAGTGTTACCACAATGATACCTGGGTACCAGCGGCAATGCAGAGATGCGGTAAATTGGAAAGAATAGTCTCGGCGGAAACATTGCCAAGTTCACTCGGCTCCATTTTGTACAATTCACCGCCGTAGACTCGGCCTTCGCCTCGGAGCGCCTCGGGCGCTATTGATTTGAGCGCCTGCCATAGAGAATTGATCAACTCAGGCTTCGCCTTGATGACATCCGCGAGAGGCTTCTTCGGGTAAAGCAGCAGGTAGACGTTGGCCGCGATTGCCTTTGAATGATTAAGGATGAAGCGAAATGTTTCGCCGTTTGTTTTGCTCTTACGGTTGATGTAGGTGCAAAGGAATAACGGCGGTTGGCGTTCTTCCTGCGAGTACCACGGGGACCGGTGTTGCGATAGATACTTCTCGTTAACTCCCTCGCGCTTTCCACTCTCCAGATAGTTCCAGAGCAGAGGGTACTTGGCTTTGACTTCTGATTCCGGCAATTTGCACGACAACAGATACAGCTTGCGGTCCACCAACGGATCCCCCTGGTCATTGGCGAGTATCTCGTCAGAAGACAGATACCTGGCACTCGGCAATATAGGAATCAGGAATTTTTTCGGCAGGTGCAGCTCAGCAACTCTCTCCGGCGTCAAAATAAAAAACTTGTTCGCGCCCGTCGCGATTCCTCTCTTAATGATGAACAAGTCCGAAAGCTTAATCCCACCCTGAGTCTTTTCGTTGTGATTAGAGTTTTGTGGAAACTTAGTCCACTTTCCAGCCTCACGCAGAACATCTGAAGGAAGCCTAGCCGTTACAGCTGGCTTTAGTAGGCTCCCCCCGAATGTGAATTCTGTTGTGTGATGCGCAGGAGGCTTTGCCTTCTTAAACCAGACAACTGCGGATGAAACCAATGCGTCGTCGAATTGAACATCGGCGGGATCGAACCGATGAATCCGAAGAAGTGTGACTTGGTTGAGCAAGTACTCTTTGATCGCACGTCCGTAGTTTACGTCCATGAACTCGCTCGGGATTAACCACGCTGCTAGCCCATCTTCCGCGAGCCACGAATGCGCGAGACCCATAAAATAACAATAGAGTCCTGAGAGTCCGCTCAGATTGACTCCGATTGATTGCCGCACCGCAACGTTCAATCGGTTCTTATCGCTCAATGAAAAGTGATGATGACGAACATATGGCGGATTGCAGATCAAGAGATTCGCCCGATCCTTTTCGGATGTTGGGGCAATCTGCTTCGTAAAATCCGCATTCTCTAGTTGCAGTAGTTCATCATTCCAAAGTTCAGCCGCGCTTGCCGCAAAATGTTGATCGATTTCGTATCCCGCTGCGGACTTGATGCGCGAACGAGGAAAAGTCTTGAGCAGGGCTGAGTAGAATGATCCGGTTCCGAATGCCGGATCGAGGAATCGAACCTTCGCGCTGGACGTAAGACTCTTTCGAGCATATTCGAGAATCTCCGTCGCCAGGGCGCCGGGAGTTGCGAACTGGCCCAGCTTATTTCGCTCCGCTGGAGTCTTGGAGGCGTCGAGATGCTTTTGCATCTTCAAGCGTGAGGCTTCTATGTGTTCGACGTGCTGCATATCTACAATCCAAACTTCTTTAGATCATCGATGCGATGTTCCCAAACCCAGTCTATGCCCTCCGCTGCTTCATAGCCAAGATAACCGCTGTCAAAATAGCCGCAAAGGAAAAGAATAAACTGTACTTGCGGGCCGTACGTCCTTCGCAATTGCGAAACCTTAACTGCTTCCTCTTTCCGCCGCTTATTTGTGTTTGTGAAATCGCCGGCGGACTTCGCCTCAATCATCAACGGGAAGGTTCCAGCCTTGGACTTCTTTGGCATGATGACCGCGTCGATCGGTATGTTGATCTGCTTAATTCCATCTTCAAGCTTTATTGGAGCGTTCAGCCGAAATGAGAAGGTAGCCGGTCCGAGTTGATCAAAAGTTAAGCCAGTTCCGGCATAAGTGTAGCCGCGTAACTCCAGCCATTTCTTGATTGCCGCGAGTTGTCTTCGTTCCTGGGCGTTGCGAATTATCGGATCGCTAACAGAGCCACAAAGTCGATCCGCGACGATTGTCGCTGCCCGATGAATCTCAGCTGTTTTTGGTTTCAATCCGCTGTCAAGCCACGGAAATATGTCTCGGTCAGAAAGTTTGAGAATCGTTGCGCTGATCCTCTTGAGATTTGATTCGAGCCCGAGTGCTTTCTTTGGAATGCGTTGGTTGATCTCCATGCTGAAAACAAGCCCAGCGGGGATGCCCGCTAAACCGATAAGTCGGTCACGAGCGATTGGCGGTGCGGTTGACATTCGAAGCATTGGAAGCACCGACGGGTTCTCTTGCAGAATCGATGGGCGTAGGTCGGTGAGATTCTTGGTTAATCTCAATGCGCTCTCGACAGCGACCGTAGCTTCAGCTCGAGCATTCCGATACGCCTGAGGCGCGAACTTAATGAACCAGTCGTTGTACAGATCGACGGAGCGAGCGATGTCCTTCTTCCAGTTTTGTGGTTTGTCAGAGTTGACGGGCATGAGTCTCTAAAAGTTTTGAGATTGCGAAGGATAACACATGAGTCCTTCATCGGACATGAACCGCAGCCGGACGCCACAGTTTGCTCCAACTTACACGAATGCATGGCAATGAACAGGACTAATAAGTCGACCTATGCTGAATTAATGCTTGAATCTCCCTTCGCGGGGCATGTAAGCTTGAGAGCAGTGAACAGTGAACCGTAAACCGTGAACAGTAAGAAAGCTCGGCCCCTCCTAGTTCAACCCCAAGTCATCAATCGTAAATAGGAAGAACGAAGCAGAGAACAAACCCCGACGAATGGCGCTGCAAGGCTCTCTAAAGACAATGAGTGTTCCCGATGTGCTGCAGTTTCTGGCGGTGAGCCGGAAGACTGG
>JACCVY010000190.1 GCA_013697915.1 Blastocatellia bacterium
TCCGGAAAAATTCCGGAAAAAACACAGCGAATTACGGCGTGACGTGTTTGTAAAGTGTTGAAAGAATTGGTAGCGGGGGGGAGACTTGAACTCCCGACCTTGGGGTTATGAATCCCACGCTCTAACCACCTGAGCTACCCCGCCACGTAATAGAGTCAACAGTTTACGAACAGCGCGCCTCTCAAGTCTACTCCCCTATGCCGGAATTTTGACGGAATCGAGAATCGTTCCCGCTGGTTTCCGACTCATCATGTTAATTGCCGCTCGCCTACGTTCAGGTGACGTATGCGTATAATCTCCGCTCATTGCTGTTGTGGAATGTCCCAGCAAGTCGCGGATTGTGAATGGATCAACTCCCGACTCGTTTAGCCGAGTTGCGAAGGTGTGGCGCAGATCATGAAATCTAAAATCTTCCAATCCTGCGTCTCGAACCGCCGCTGTAAATCCGGTTTTGATCTCAGTAATCATGCCGCCAGTTCTAAAGCTGGTGAACAGGTAGCGTCTCGTTGTCTCGTCATCGATCTGCACCTCTGCGATTCGTCGGGCCTCGCCGGTCAATGGGATGGTTCGAGGTTGGCCGTTCTTGCTCCTTGTCACCAATAACTCCCCAGGCTTAACCTCAACTCTCCGATCGCTGATTGTAACAAACCGTGATGTTGCCGAAAGGTTCACATGCGCAGCCTCAAGCCTAGTTAACTCGCTCTTTCTCAGGCCGGTCTCGAGATCGAAACGCGCAATACGCCAAAGATGCGCGCGGCGCCCTCTGAGATGAGAGAATAACTTGGCTTCCTCGTCGTAACTGAGGAAACGATCTCTCTTGTTGCGGGCCGGCAGTTTCTTCTTGACTGACTTAGGAATAGACAGGCACGGGTTGACTGTTGCCGCACCTTCCTGAATAGCCATATTGAAAACTGACGAAAGCAAACGAACCTCCTTGTTGACCGTAACCGGGCTACGAGTCTTACCACGCTTCGTCACCGATTTGAGTCTCTCGTTGATGTACTGAACGACAAGCATCGGTGTGAACTCTGAAAACGTTCTTTCCGCAAAGAATGCTTTTAGAACTTCGCCTCGAAACTCGTCATGCTTCCAGTCCGCCTTGTGTTCCTTCGAGTAATGCAAGTAAACCGAATCAAAGAACCTACCGAAATCTTCAAGACCGATTTCCTTTCCGTAAGTCCCAGCTCTTACTTGAAGACTCGAGCCCGACTGTGCCCTGGGCATCTGCTTCAACCCGTTAATTCTGGTGTGGGTCGGTGTGGGACTGTAGCTTAGCTAGCGGACTCAGGCTAGCACAGCTAAGATGAACAGCGTTTGTCAGCATCCTAGTAAACCTGCCCGAACGCATCAGTGGCCATGGCCATTACTGCAGGCACGCATTTGGGTCGTTACGAAATCCGCTCCAAGATTGGCGAGGGCGGGATGGGCGAGGTTTATCTGGCGCAAGACATTTCGGAACTTGGCCGCACGGTTGCGCTCAAGATCATCTCCGCCGAAGTTGCCAAAGATAAGGATCGATTGCAGCGGTTCACGCAAGAGGCCCGCACAGTCTCAAATCTGAATCACCCGAACATCCTTACTGTTTACGAGTTTGGCCAGACCGATTCAGTCTCGTTCATTGCGACAGAGTTCGTTGACGGTGGGACGTTGCGTCAACATGTCTCCAATAGGCGTTTGAAGCTGGTTGATGTTTTGGACGTTGCGATTCAGATCGTTGGCGCTTTGAATGCCGCCCACGAGGCCGGCGTGACGCATCGCGATCTGAAGCCCGAAAACATCATGGTCCGAAAAGACCATATCGTTAAGGTGCTCGACTTTGGTCTCGCCAAGTTGTCAGAACCGGGAGCAGCGGCGACCGGATCCAGCGGCAGCGAGGATGCAACTCGCGTCCAGGTCAACACCACGCCGGGCATGGTGATGGGGACCGTTTCCTACATGTCGCCGGAACAGGCGCGCGGCAACGCGACGGACGCGCGCACCGATATCTGGAGTCTCGGCGTGGTGATTTATGAAATGCTCGCGCGACGCGTTCCCTTCACCGGCGAAACTGTCAATCACACGATCGTTTCGATCCTCGAAAAGGAACCACTGCTGTTAGAGAATGCCCCGGCGGAATTGCAGCGCATAGTCCGCAAAGCGCTGACGAAAGATGTCGAGATGCGTTATCAGTCCGCCCGCGACCTGCTGATCGATCTGAAGAATCTGCGCCGCGATCTCGATATTCAAGGTGAGATTGAACGCTCAATCATTCCAAATCGCGAAGCGGCAACCGGAGCAATCAGTGAAAGCGAAACGCGTTTCTACTCAACCGATTCAGCCCGAGCGACCAGGAGCGGCCAGGCCGCACCCACGCAAAATCAGCAATCATCTTCCAGCCTTGAATACGCGGTCACGCAGGCAAAGAGTCACAAACTCGCGACTGCGATAGTTGCGCTCGCGCTGCTCGGCGTGGTTGTGACTGTCGCTTACTTTGCTTTCATTTCCAGGAGGAGTAGTGGCGCAGGTCAAATCAATTCAATCGCCGTCTTGCCTTTCGAGAACAAAAGCGGCAATCCGGATTCCGAATACTTGTCGGATGGTCTAACCGAATCTCTTATCTACCGCTTGTCGCAATTGCCGAATCTCAAGGTTAGCCCAACGAGTTCCGTTCTTCGTTACAAAGGAAAGGAAATCGATCCACAAAAAGTTGCCACTGAGTTGGGCGTCAATGCCGTCTTGTCCGGACGGATAATCCAGCGCGGCGACAATCTGACGATCAGCGTCGAGCTTGTTGATGCGGCCAACAACAAGTTGCTTTGGGGCGAGCAGTATGAGCGCAAGATGGCTGATCTGCTGGCGACGCAACGCGAGATCGCGACTACGATCACCGACAAACTTCAATTGAAATTATCGGGCAGCCAATCGAGCGGTGTAACTAAGAAGTACACGAACAGTAACGAGGCTTATCAGCTTTATCTCAAGGGTCGCTACAATTGGAATAAGAGAACCGTCGATGGGATTCAGAAAGCGGCGGACTATTACAAGCAAGCGATCGACAAAGATCCGAGCTTTGCGCTGGCCTATGCGGGTCTGGCCGAGGCCTACGTATTGTATTCCGCATACAGCGTCGGTCTTCCCCAGGACAGTATGCCTCAAGCGAAAGCGGCCGCCTTGAAGGCGATCGAATTGGATGGTTCATTCGCCGAACCGCACGCTGTGCTGGGTGCTTATCTCACGGGATTCGGCTGGAATTTTGATGCCGGCGAGCGAGAACTTCGAAAGGCCACGGAGCTAAATCCGAACTATGCTACCGCCTACCACTGGTTGGGTAATATTCTTCCAGTCCTCGGCAAGAATGAAGAAGCGATCAAAGCTGCCCGTCGGGCCGAAGAACTTGATCCACTTTCAACCATCATCAGCGCGGATACGGCATTTGATCTCATTCTGATGCACCGGTATGACGATGCTGTAGCTCAAGCTCAACACACGCTGACAATCGATCCGAATTTCTACTATGCGCATTACATACTTGGCAGAGTTTACAACCTGAAAGGCATGCATGCGGAAGCCGTTGCCGAGCTGCGAAAAGCAGTTGAGTTGAATCCTGACCCAATTGCCAAAGCAATGTTGGCCCAGGCGTTGGCCACGTCGGGCCAGCGCGCTGAGGCAACCAAACTGATGGCTGAGCTTAAGGCAGAGTCCGAACGTCGTTACATTCCGGGATATTTTCTGGCCACGGCTTATCTCGCTATCGGGGATAGAGACGCAGCGCTCGCGTTGATCGAAAAGGATGTGCGGGAACGCGGGACCTATATGCAATGGATCACGATTGATCCGGAAGTGGACACGCTGCGCAGCGATCCGCGCTTCGTAGCCCTCGTAGAGAAAGTGAAATCGTCCAAATTGGACTAAACAGTCAAAGAATTCGTAACAAACTCCACTCGATCGCAAACCAAAGTAAAAGGAGCTAACAGGATGGCAACACCTTCAAAGCTGGCGCACTTAGTCTATATGACGAGACGCTTTGACGAAATGATCTCCTGGTATCAAGCAGTGTTCGAGGCGAAGGTGCAATACCAAAATCCCGCGTTCGCCTTTCTTACATACGATGATGAGCATCATCGGTTTGCCTTCGCGAACATGTCTGTCTTGACGCCGAATGGTGTCGCGACTGAGGCGCCTCCCGGGGTCGGTGTTAACCATGTCGGTTACACTTTTGCGAATCTGGGAGAACTGCTCGGAACTATGCGCGCCTCAAACAACTAGGTATCACACCTTACTGGCGTGTTCATCACGGCGTAACGCTTTCCGTTTATTACCAGGATCCGGACGGGAATCGGATGGAGTTTCAAGTTGACTGCTGCGCCGGTGCGGAAGAGGCCCACGCATTTATGCACAGTGATGCCTTCAGTGCGAATCCGATCGGTGTGGAAATTGACCCGGACGCACTGCTGATGCAATACCGGAGCGGGGTACCGTTGGCGACGCTGCTAATTCAGCCTGCAGGGCCGATGTCGCAAATCCCGCCCGAACATGGCTTAGCTTAACTTCGATGAAACGCTGCCCACAGTGCAATCGTGTTGAGACTGACGAGACGCTCAACTTTTGCCGCGCAGATGGGGCTCCGCTGGTTGTGACCGAGGCGACTGAGTCCGAGTCAGCAACTATGGCCCTTCCGGGCTCGCGTCCGAGCGAGGAGTTCACTACCGGACGGCTCGCCGATGCTCCCTCAATCGCCGTGCTGCCGTTCGTCAACATGAGCGCCGATCCCGAGAACGAATACTTCTGTGACGGCCTGGCTGAGGAGTTGCTCAACGCACTGGCGAAGATTGACGAGTTAAAAGTAGCGGCGCGCACCTCAACGTTTTCATTCAAAGGGAAAAATGTCGATGTGAGCGAAATTGGCCGCGCGCTAAAAGTCAGGACGATCCTGGAGGGCAGTGTCAGGAAGTCGGGCAATCGAATGCGTATCACCGTGCAGCTTGTCAATGCAGCGGACGGTTACCATCTTTGGTCGGAAAGATACGATCGCGAGATGCAGGACATCTTCGACGTGCAGGATGAAATAACGCTGAACGTTGTTGCCGCACTGAAATTGAAATTGCTCGGCGAAGAAAAAGCAGCAGTCTTAAAGCGTTACACCCATAACGCCGAAGCCTATCAGCTCTATCTGCGCGGCCGCTTCTTCTTCACCAAACGGACGCCAGAAGCGTTCCAGAAGGCAATTGAATACTTTGGCCAGGCGATTGAACTGGACACCGAATACGCTTTGGCATACTCAGGTTTGGCTGACTGCCAGATCTTTCTCGGATTTTATGAACTGATGGCTCCCGCAGAAGCTGAAAAGCATTTGCTGGCTTCGGCATTCAAATCGTTAGACCTCGATGACACGGTCGCGGAAACTCACAACTCGGTTGCGCTTTACAAGAGTATGTATCAATGGGATTTCTCCGGGGCTGACAAAGCGCACCAGCGAGCTCTTTCGCTCAATCCGAAGTATGCGTATGGTCACCATTCGAACTCAGTGACCTTGAGCTTGCAGGGGCTTTGCGATGAAGCCATTGCCGCCGAAAAGCGCGCCATCGAACTTGAACCATTTACAGCGATTCTCAATGCTGCCCTCGGATGGTGGTATTACCTTGCCCGGCGCAATGATGAGGCAATCGAACAGTCGCTAAGGACAATTGAGATAGCCCCGAATCATTTCTTCGCACACTGGGTTCTCGGTCTGGCGTACGGGCAGGCAGGAAAGTATGAAGACGCAGTCGCGGAGTTGCGAAAAGCAACCACGCTTACCGGCTGGAGCCAGTATATTCGAGGTGACCTCGGACGTATCTATGGCCAAAAAGGACAGCGTGACGAAGCGCTGAAATTGCTCGCAGAATTTAGGGAGCAAGCAAAGGAACAATACGTTTCCCCAGTCAACCTGGCGAAAGTTTACGCAGGACTAGGTGAGAACGAGCAGGTATTTGAGCAGCTTGAGAGAGCGTGCGAGGAACGCTCCGTCAAGCTCCCGTGGTTTATGCTCGACCCGTGTCTGGATACTCTCCGCGCCGACCCGCGCTTTGCTGATTTGGTCAAACGTATCGGACTGCCGCAGTAACGCAAACTTTAGTTTGCGAGTCGCAAGCCGAAGCTGAAGCTTACGGTACAACTATGAAACGCTGCCCACAGTGCAATCGTGTTGAGACTGACGAGACGCTCGCCTTCTGTCGCGCGGACGGCACGGCTCTCGTCAGCGACTCGGGAGCTGTCAGCGCTGACTCTGGAACGATGAAGTTCGGCTCGGCGCCGGTAGTAAACGAAATCGAGACGAGCATCCTCCCGCATCGCACGGATGCAGACATAAGTCGGCCCACCGCACCGACAACCGTGCTTCCGGCTCAATCAACTCCTGGCACGACCCGCGAACTGAGCAGATCAAAACGGGGTAAAGCTGTATTAGTGATTGCCGGCTTATTCCTAATCGCTATTGTCGTTGCTGGTTCCGCTTATTTTTATCTCACCCACAAGAAGACACGAGCGATTGAATCCATCGCGGTGATGCCGTTTGTCAACGAGAGCGGCAACGCCGATGTCGAGTATCTTTCGGACCTAATGACCGAAACGCTTATCAGCAGTTTGTCTCAACTGCCGAATCTGAGCGTAAAAGGGCGTTCGTCTGGCTTTGGCCTTCTTGGCTGGGGGGTTGGCTATCAGCGCGTCAAGGTGTCGCAGGACAGCTTTGAGCGCGTAGTGCGGCTTGTCTACCCTGATGCTGTTGAAACGGCTGCTGTGTAGAAGTTGCCAGCAACCCCCGGCGCGTCATAGGAAGTATTACTTTCGTTTGACAGGTGAACCAACAACGTAGAGAGAATGTCAGACACGTTCGAGTTGTTGCGGATTAAATCTTCGAGCAAGTTTCCTTTGCGCCCTATCTCGACCAAGTGTTTGATGGCCGCTCGCGTAGCAGCAGTGAACCGTTTTTCTATTGGCGCTTGTTCGCTTTCTTAGCTGTTTTCATTGGATGCCTCCTCTGCCGCAATCTTGGCGTGTTCCGGCAAGTCTTACGGGCGTTCCCTGCGGAATGGCAGAGCTGTTCAACGCAAACGACAATTAACCCTTCTTAGATGGTTTTTTCTTCCTTGGCTTCGGTGTTGCCGATTTTGTCTGACGAGATGGTAAACGGCAGCGAGCACCCAACGAATGGTTGCGTGACTTTCGGTTTTGCGGCACGCATTGAAGCGCTGAAGGGCCCGCTGGTTTTGATGGACGCTTTTGCGGCGGCTCATGTTCGGGCGTCCAATGTCTGTTTGAAGATCGCAGGCGACGGCTCGCAAAGAGAAGAAGTCGCGGCGCGCGCGCGCTCGCTCAATGTCTCGGATCGCTATGAATATTATGGCGTCTACACACGGACTGACGAAAGAAAAGCGTTCATGCACAAACTCGATGTGTTTGTGATGCCCTCTTTTACCGAAGGCACTCCGAATAGCATTATTGAAGCCATGGCCAACGGGAAGCCGATCATCGCGTCGGCGGTTGGCGGCATCCCGGACATGATTGATATCGAATCCGGCATTCTCGTGCCGCCGGGCGATGCGGCAGCGCTGACGGAAGCAATGCTGCTGCTGGCACAGAATCCCGAGCGTCGCGCGAGAATGGGTAAGGCCGCGCGTAAAAGATATCAGCAATTATTTTCACCGACAGCGGTCGTTCCCTTGATGCTGGAAACCTACAGCCGCGTAGTCGCAGCCAATGGCTCCGCGAACGGTCACACGAACGGGCATAATAATCATCCCTGGAGAAGCGCGCCGGTGTAACAGGCGCTTCGAGTTGAATTTCTGAACCATACGAAGAAACTATGATGAAAAACTATCTCATCGTCTCGACGCCATCACGAATCGTATCGACCTTCATACTCGCCTTGATGATTACCGCCGGCAGTTCGGCGTTTGCTCAATAGTTCAATCCCGATCTTTTCAAGCCGCTCCACTGGCGCAGCATCGGACCCTTTCGCTGCTTCGAGCTGAAGCGGCTTGAGATACTGTCCGGTCTCTTTGGCGCTCACAAGGGTGCACCGGGAGCTCAATCTCAGCTTCAGACTTGCTCAGTCTTAAGGCCAACTCAGCTTCTCCGGTGCCCTGCGTTGAAGCACATACTTGCGGCTTCAACATGCTTTGGTCAACATACAGCGTTATATTGCTTCCATTGGTGGATCGTATGATTGAACAAACGAGTAAAGCGGAGGGGGCTAAGCTGGTAGCTATCAGCTGACAGCTGTCAGCCAGTTGCTAATCGCCGGCGGCCGGTCAACTCTGACGTTATGCGGCTAAACGCAAGCTGCTCAATGCATTTCAGACGGAAGTCCTTCGGCGTCGGTGGCGATAGCGCGATAACAAGGCGTCCAAATTCAACGACGCCACACGGTAGAGATCCGCATGCACACTTGAGCTTTTGAGTCTCGTCCGCTAGCGCAACTCGCAAAGCTTCAGTCAGCCCCGGAATACTTAACGCCGTGGTATGTGTCCGTCCGTAGTGTCTAGAAAAAATCAAAAGGCGATCTGGCCAGACTTCCGCGAACATC
>JACCVY010000212.1 GCA_013697915.1 Blastocatellia bacterium
TGCTGAAGGTGATTCTCAGCCCCGAAGCTTGTTACAACATCTACATCGACATCAAAGACACCCAGGGCGCGGTCAAGGTGAAGAAGCTCCATGATGTTCTGTGCAACAGCATCTACGATTTCTCCAAAGAGATTATCGACAGGGTCCAGCTTATCCGTTCGCACGAAGTCGAACAGTTGCAATTGACCGACCTCTTAACGGGCGTGATCTCATACGTCAATCGGGAATTGACCGGCAATGCGGCTAAAGAAGCTCTCGTTCGTCGCATGATGGAAAGGTCGCATTACAGCCTGAGGCGGACAACCCTGCTGCGCGAAAACAAAGTGAATCTGTTCAGTTGGCGGGCATCGGAGGCGCAGGCATGACAGCCCCTCACTGGCTGCCTGATGTTGTTCTTTTCAGTGACTATGGCAGCGATTGGAATTCCTATGTCGAGGCCCTCTATGGCACTTTCAGAAGAGATTTTAAAGACCGTAGCCGTCAGCTCACATTTGAGGGCAAACCCGTTCGTACCAGCTATCATCCCGCGTATGACGACAAGGACTATTCTTTCTGGCATCTCATCCAGGAAGGCGAAGTCGAGGATGAAAGGACGCCTGACTTTCGGAGATGTGAACGGATAAGTTGGATACGACCCATCATCGAGAACGCTAATGACGCAAGCATTAATGTTTGGGAGAACGTTCGGGTCAGAAGACGCGGAAACGAACGCCGCGTTCTACTTTGGCTTAATGAAGAATATTTAGTCGTACTAGGCGATAGAAGCAGCTATTGGTCGTTGGTCACGGCTTACATCACCGAACGGGTAAATCGCAAAGATAAACTGAGAAGGGAATATGAGGCCTATAAAAACGCCGGCCCCGCCACCTTGCGATGACGAGGGCCGAATACTCCTTCCACACATGGTGGATGAGATGAGCCTATTTTAGTCATATTCTCCATAGAGTCAAGACAGTCAATAGAATCAAGAGAATCAATGGCTCAGGAGGATCAATAGATTCAAATAGAAGACCCTTTCTATCCTGATAAACAAATGACCACCCCGGCTACTCTTGCGAGAGAGCCCCATGGGCTCTTATCACCGGGGTGGAACCTTTGGAAAATGATTCTAGCCTGTCGCCTGACAAAGTCAACCCAAACAGCTTGAGTTCTTAAATATGGCCGGAAATTACTCAGAAGATTCACTCGTTGAACAACCTGCCATTGAGCTATTCAAAGAGCTTGGCTGGGAGGTGGCGAACTGTTATCAGGAGACATTCGGTCCGAATGGAAGTCTTGGTCGCGAGACGGCGGCTGAAGTTGTTTTGACTTCTCGCTTGCGACCTACACTCGAAAAACTCAATCCTGATCTTCCCGCTGAAGCGATAACCATCGCCATCGATGCTCTAACGCGCGATCGCAGCGCGATGAGCAACACCGAAGCAAACCGCCAAATCTATAAGCTGCTGAAAGACGGTATCAGAGCCGATTTGACCGATATTGTCAGTCGCGAACGAATTGACAACGCGCCAGTAGACGAGATGACGGTTCGAGTCAAAGTTATCGATTGGGACAACTCAAAGAATAATGACTTCTTTCTGGCTTCACAGTTTTGGATTACGGGCGACGTGTATAAACGCCGCGCTGACCTTATTGGTTTTGTAAATGGTCTGCCGCTGGTTTTCCTTGAACTTAAAAAACTCAGGACAGAGGACGCCTTTCACCACAACCTGCGCGATTACAAGAAGACGGTTCCGAAGCTCTTCTGGTACAACGCACTCATCATCCTCTCACACGGAAGCAAGAGTCTCATTGGCAGCCTGACCGCGGGACTCGATCACTTCGTTGAATGGAAGAAAATTAGCGACGAAGGCGATGAAGGAATCGTCAGCCTCGAGACGATGATTCGCGGAACGTGCGAGCCTGTCAGGCTGCTGGACTTGGTTGAAAACTTCACCCTCTTCATTGAGAGCGAAGGCGGCCTGCTGAAGTTGCTGGCGAAAAACCACCAGTACCTGGGCGTTGGCCGGGCGATCAAAGCCGTCGAGGAGATTCGAAAGAACCAGGGAAAGCTTGGCGTGTTTTGGCACACACAAGGCAGCGGCAAAAGCTATTCAATGGTCTTCTTCTCGCAGAAGATCCTGCGCAAGCTACCGGGCAACTGGACTTTCCTCGTAGTCACAGACCGCGACGATCTTGACGATCAAATCTACAAGAATTTCGCGGGCGCTGGCGCAGTCAGCGAGCCGGAAAATCAGGTTCGGGCCAACAGCGGTGAGCATTTAAAGCAACTGTTGCGGGAGGACCACCGCCATGTTTTCACTCTGGTGCAAAAGTTCCGCACTGATAAAGGCAAAACATATCCAAAGCTATCAGACCGCTCCGACATCATCGTTATTACGGACGAAGCTCATCGCAGCCAGTATGACCAGTTGGCTTTGAATATGCGCAATGCTCTGCCCAATGCCGCTTTCATCGCCTTTACCGGCACGCCTTTGATGGCTGGTGAAGAACGTACGAAAGAGGTGTTTGGCGATTACATCAGCATTTACAACTTCAGGCAGTCGGTGGATGACCACGCCACTGTTCCGCTCTTCTATGAGAACCGTATTCCTGAGCTGCAGCTCGTCAATGAAGAGTTGAACGAAGACATGGCGCGGGTGATCGAAGAGGCGGAGCTAACGGAAGAGCAGGAAGAGAAGCTGGAGCGAGAGTTCGCGCGTGAGTATCAGTTGATCACGCGCGACGATCGGCTGGAAAAGGTTGCTGAGGATCTCGTACGGCACTTTACCGGACGCGGCTTTCAAGGCAAGGGGATGGTGATTTCAATCGACAAAGCCACGGCCGTGCGGATGTATGACAAAGTTCAGAAATACTGGCAGAGCAATCTGCGAGAGCTTGAGACGAAACTTTCATCCTGTCGCGAAGAGGAGCGCGCAGATCTGGAAGCTAAGCTCGCTTTCATGCGAGAGACCGACATGGCTGTAGTTGTTTCCCAATCACAGAATGAAGTTGAAGACCTTGCTGAGAAAGGCGCGAACATTGTTCCTCATCGAAAGCGGATGCTGAAAGAGGACCTTGACACAAAATTCAAAGACGCGAACGATCCACTGCGGCTCGTGTTCGTTTGCGCAATGTGGATCACTGGCTTTGATGTTCCTAGCTGCTCGACAATTTATCTTGATAAGCCAATGCGCAATCACACGTTGATGCAAACGATCGCCAGGGCGAATCGAGTGTTTCGAAATAAGTTTAACGGCTTGATTGTCGACTACGTTGGCGTCTTCCGAAATCTGCAAAAGGCGCTAGCCATTTATGGAGCAGGAGGTGGAATCAACCCGGGTGAGACGCCGGTCAAAGACAAAACGGAGCTGGTGGAATTGCTTCGAAGTGCAATTAGCACAGCCGAAGAGTTCTGCGCGGATCGTTGGGTTGACCTGCCCGCCATTCGGGATGCTGGTGGTTTCACTAGGGTGAAGCTGCTTGACGACGCCGTCGAAGCCATCGTCGAAAGTGATGATTCCAAAGAACAGTATCGGTCACTTACCAACAACGTGAACAGATTATATAAAGCCATCCTGCCTGATCCGCTGGCTAATGAATTCGGTCAAATCAACCTCTTACTCTCAGCGATTCAAGACAAAATTCAAGCGCTGGCGCCGGTGCCCGATATTTTTGATGTGCTATCGGGGGTTGAGGCTCTACTGGATACATCAATTGCTTCCGAAGGGTATGTGATTCATGAGACGGATCGGATTATTGACCTGAGCAAGATAGATTTCGACGCACTCCAGAAACAGTTTGCGAAAGGAAGGAAGCACACAGAGGTTGAGCGATTGAGAAACGCGCTGGCGGCGAAGCTGGCTGAGATGGTTATCCTCAACCGCACTCGGATGGATTACCTCGAACATTTTCAAGAGATGATTGATGAGTACAACTCAGGAGCTGTAAACGTCGAAGTAACGTTTGAGCGGCTGGTGGAGTTCACGAAAGGACTCAATGCCGAAGATCAGCGGCACATTGCGGAGCAACTAAACGTTGAAGAGTTGGCAGTCTTTGATCTGTTAACGAAGCCAGAAATCTCTTTGACTGAAAAAGAACGAAATGAAGTCAAGAAGGTAGCTAGAGAACTCTTGCAAACGCTCAAGCGTGAGAAGCTTGTTCTTGATTGGCGGGCGCGGCAGCAGGCGCGCGCTGCTGTGCGTTTAACAATCGAGGAGAATCTTGATCATCTACCACGCGCGTATTCAAAAGACATCTACAGCCAGAAATGTGACTTGGTTTATCAGCATGTCTTTGATTCTTATTACGGAACAGGCAAGAGCGTTTATTCCTAGGCAGCTTGAAAATCCGCAGGCATACGCATGGTTGAGATAACCATCAATAACGACAGGGTCGTTTTCGAAGTGGAAGGCTGGCACAAGCTTTGGACTTTGCGGAGTCGGCTTGAAATTCCGCTAGCGCACATCAAAGGGGCTCATGCCGATCCCGAGCCTGCTATGAGCTGGTTCAATGGATTGAAGATCCTGGGAACTGATATTCCCAATGTCTTCAAGGCAGGCATCTTCTATCAGGGAGATGGTTTTGTTTTCTGGGACGTGCTACATCCAGAGAAAACTATTGTGATCGAGTTGGACCATGAACACTTTGCGAAGTTGATTCTGGAAGTTGCTGATCCTCAGGTTTCCGTGCAAATGCTAAATGATGCCATCGCACGGCCGCTCGCTTAAACATCTTCAACATTGGTTTGTGCCTGCGAGTTACCCCCTGCTGACGAACGGGTTGTCCTTGATCCAAAAGCGCCAGGGCTTATCAATCCACTCTTCTGCATAGTCGATGCCGATACGCGGGCCGGATGCGATACGCGCGCGCGTAATCTTTTCGCGTTCCTCTAACCAAACCTGGTTGCCTAACAAATCCGCGGCGTCAAGTTTGCGATCGATGCCGAGTGCAAGACACAACTTGCCTGGTCCATTGGTGAGATTGTGATCCGGCTGGCCGTGCCGGCGGCGCCGCATTAATTCAATACCCTCGACGGGTTCAAGCGCGCGAATCAAGACAGCGTGCGGCGCATCTTTAACGTTCGTTACCACGTTGAATTGATTGTACATGCCATAAACGAAAAAGACATAAGCGGTGCCGCCGGGACCATACATCGTTTCGGTGCGTTTGGTGCGACGGCCACCATAGGAATGAGCCGCGCGATCGTGTGGGCCACGATAAGCTTCAGTCTCAACGATGACTCCGGAAACGCGTCGTCCGCTTGATAAAGGAACAACTAACAATTTGCCGAGCAGCTCGCGGGCAACCGTTACGACATTTGAGCGTGTGTAGAACTCGCGTGGCAGTTTGGTGAGCGGTGATTTCGACTCCGGTGATGGCATACCAATTTATAACCGTAAGCGGCAGAGTGTGTGAAACTCGAATCTAGCGCTCAGCGATCGTCGAGCGGGGGTAAACCACCCTTCCCAACCTGAGAGACATTCAAGGTTGAATGATTGCACGTCTGGTATTAGGTTAAAACCCTTGAAGATCGTTGCTGAGAAGCTTTCAAGCAACGCGCAGTCAAGCAACATCGAATGTCTCTCAGGTTGGGAAAGGTGGTTTACCCCCGCGCGACTTTCATTTTCATCAAGATTCGAGTATCAACCCCACAGTCGCCACAGCATTGCAAACGTGATTACGAATCCGATAACAACGATCGCGCGACGAATGGCGACTTGGCCGATACGGACTGCCATTTTGGCGCCAAAATATCCGCCGGCCAGCGCCGCAACGGCCATCAGCAACGCATCGTTCCAGACGACGAGGTGCGTAACCCCAAAACTTATCACTGCAATGCTGTTGATGCAGATGCCCAGGAAATTCTTGATGCCATTGGCGCGGTTGATGTCGTGGAGTCCCAGCAATCCCATCGCCGCCAGCATCAGGATGCCATTGCCGGCGCCAAAGTAACCTCCGTACATCGACGAGAAAAACTGAAACACAATCGCACCCAACCACCACGACATCTTTGGTTCGGCGTCGATTGGCTGTAAACGAAGCCAGCGATTGATGGATCCGCCCGCCATGAAAAGAAGGGTGGCGAAAAGGATCAGGAAGGGAACGAGGTACGCAAAGACCGGCGAGGGCGTCCAAATAAGTAACCACGCCCCGATTGCCCCGCCAATCACGCTGGTAATTCCGAGACGAATCAGAATCTTTGAACTGTTCTCAAGCTCACGTCGATAACCAAATAGTCCACCAAACAATCCCGGCCACAAAGCGACGGTGCTGGTAGCGTTCGCCACTTTGGGATCGAGGCCCAGCCAAATCAACACCGGAAAAGTAATCAGCGTGCCGCCGCCGGCGATGGAATTAATTACACCGGCCGCAAAGGCCGCTACCATCATCAAGATTATGTGCAGTAGTTGAGTGTCCAAAGATTTACGAACTCGTCGTCCGGCGAGATAGTAAAGCTAACAAGACCTGGTTGGTGTTGCGAAACGCGGCAGGCTATCAAATTTTCACAGCCCATCCAATTTTCAGCAGCATGTTAAGATGTGGGACGCAATTCAACAACATGACACTCAGGAGGCGAGCATGGCTGACGTAACTATTCGTCCGTCAAAGAACGGACCTTACATCGTCGAGGGTAACGTAGATCTTTATGATACTGACGGGAACAAGATACCGCTGGATAAGCCGCGCATCGCACTCTGCCGTTGCGGAGCTTCCTCAAACAAGCCTTTTTGCGATGGCACTCATAGCAAGATCGGCTTCCAGGCCGCCGAGTCGATAAATCCACAAAGCGCGGAGTGAGAGTAAAAGAAAGCGCGCCGGGTCGCAGTTTCTCATTTCGAACTCGGCGCGCGATTTTTGATTGCCCCGCGAGTATTCAAAAAGGCGAGGCACAATTGCAGGAAGATCAGGGCGTAGGCACGATCGTGGGCCCCCCAAATTATCCAGAGCACATTGCTTAATAGGAAGAGCCAGAACGCCCAGTTACGCTTGAACTTCTTTTGGGATGCAATCAACCACGCGGCCACCACGGTCACAAGCATAGCCGGCCACTGAATTGCATCGATCAAATCCATTTCGCGAGGTCTTACCTTTCCAAGCTCACATTACGGTGTCGGCAAGGTTGGATTTATATTTAGTGTTTGTTTGCCGGTCGTTCATTTCTATGTACACGAAACTTGGCGGTACCACGCCGTCTTCCAGGGCGAACCAGATACCGCTAAGGTCCGCGGGTTTACCCAACGCGCAAAATCCATAGAGCCGTTTTCCCCTCGAGTCAAAAAAGTCGACCCAGGTTCGAGATGACTTCGTGTTCAGGCCACAAGGCGGAAGGGCTGGCGCGGCGGCGAACATGGCGTCCGGATAGTCAGCTTTGTTGAGCACGTCGTATTGGTACCGAATCCAGGTTTTGCCGCCGGTCGTATAGACTTCCGTGCCTGTCAAATACAGGACTGGATTCGGCAGCACCGGCTGTGGCAAAGCTCGTAAGGCAGCGTTACTGGCAACTGCTATTAGCAACATTGTGCTAAGAAGCACGACAATTCGTTTCGTTACTCTCATGGTTGTTTCCTTTGTGGGGGTGAAAGGTCGTTACCTGTCGCAACGGTCCCCGGCTATAAGATCAATTAAGCGCGAGAAATCGAGCAAAGAATTTGCGGTCTTGTCTTATTCCACTCACCGAGCGAATGTCAATACTTTCTTTTGCAGGATCTGCCGTGAGAGACCCAGCCGAATGAAAAACCGCGAGGTGGGACCAATGAATGGACGACCTACATCAACAGCGTATCCACGCGATGGGCATGAACCATGCTTTCGCAAGGCGACCATGCGAAGACGGTGAAGCGGCCATCCTGCGACGCCACCAGCCCCAGCGCGTCTCGCTGGTCGTGGACAAATTGCGCCGCCGACAAATGTCGCGTGCCGCCATGCTGCACGGGAGGAACGACTATCGCCTGGTTGCCGACGACTGGTTCAGTTAGAACCATTTGCTCGACAGGCATGCTACCAGTGGGGCGCCTTATCTTCACACCAAACGCCAACACCTCATACCGATCGTTGATCACCGTAGCGCCGTCAACCGCAGTTAGACCAGCAACTGTGTCGACCCGCTTTGCGCACTGATGACTCCCAGGCATTATCACTGCGTGCGGTCTCATCGCGACCAACTAGTTCCGCCAACGCCGAAAAAGCAGGCACTACTGAATAAAGTATGGGTTGAACGATCGAGTCGTGCCAGCTTTCGTTTCCGGCCGGCACTACCAGCAAGGAACCCCCGTGAGAATGAGCGCGCATCGATGCCGCCAATTGCACCAGCACGTTGACCGGATCGCGCCGGTCGTTTGGGTCGGCCGCAGAATTAAAAGCAAGTAACGCTTTCAACAGCGCCGGACAATCAGGCAGGCTGGTTCCTTGCTCATCGATCACCTTCACCTGTTCGCCCATCAGCACGGCAACATTTGCGTACTTGCCAAAGCCATTGACGCGCCGATGTTTGATTACCAGCAGGCCCGGTTCGACATCTTCAAGCACGAACCCAAAACTCGGTACTACTCGTGTCGCGCCCCAGACGCGCAACCGACAAGCGTCGGAATCGCTTTGCTGCTGCGTATCGTCTTCGTACCAGACGCCGAGATGAATTCCCGGACGTTCGACTGCGGGTGCAAGTTTGGTAAGGACCGCCGGATCAAGCGGCAGTGGTTTTTCGAACAACAGTGCTCGACCTGCCTGTTCGGGCGGCAGGAAAGCCAATGAGATTTTTGGGAAACGGCCCTCTTCCGGTCGCAAGCTGGCCCAGAAGGTGGCGTCGATCATTGCCTGTATGGCGCCAGCCCGCGGCGCCGGGGCGAGATCGCGTTCGCCGCGCGAATGTGCCTGCGCCAGATGGCGCGCGAAGTGGCCTTCAATCGCAGCGGCGACTGTGCGGCCTGCCTGGTAGGTTGCGGTTCGAGTCATCAGTTAATAAGCGCCGGCGCAAAATTGTTTTTCGAGACGGCTTGAAAGTTACATCTCTATTTGCCGGTGAATAGAGTTTTCTCATCGACAAAACAGAGTCCATTGCCCCGCGGGTCTTCAACATAAAACGAAAGCTCGTCCCAGGGACGTTTGACGATCTCGCCTGCCGCTGCGCCATGAACGTCGTCGCGTGACAAGCTATCCAATGCACGCGCGCGGTCGTGAACCGCTTGCAGATCGCCAACTGCGAAATATATGTAATCAGGAATCGGCTTTGCCTGTTCGCCGCCCGCTTTCATATCGACCAGCGCCAATATGACTGGTCCACAATCAAAGTAATGACGCGAGCCGCGCGGAATTCTGCGCCCTTCGTCGTCAAGCAGTTTTGAGTAAAACTCAGCCGCCTTGTCGAGATCGGAAACTTGCAGAACCGTGCGAAACAGTGTGTCAGCCATGGTTCTCCTTTCGAATGGGCCTGAGCCGAGCAATCACGGCCTTGATGCTGCCTCACCGTTGGCTTGCAGTATCAGTGCGCTAGTGTCCTAAAGTGAGTGAAATTTTGAATGGGTTCAAAAACCCTGAAGTCTGGAAAGCCAATTCTCGTACCTCTCTCTTGTGACATTCAACCACTTATGGAATGCATCAACCTCAAGATTCTCACGGTGCTCTTCTTTAAGCGAATCAATCTCACCTAGCACGTTTCTTCTAATGCTGGTAAGAACTGCTTCAATAGCGCCTCTCGCGTCCGCATCCATGTTAGGGCCGTATACCTGAATGTCTGTCAATACTTTTTCAATATCAACCGGGTCGGCATCTATCGCTAAAGATGAAACCTGTGTCCTTAGCTTCGCTATTCCCGCGGTGGCATCGGCATCGGTTGTTTCCGAAGCGCTTTTGAACAGCGCGATAACTCGCGCGAGTTGTTGCTTACGGCCGGCGACATAGCCTCTGAAGGACACGGCAGACCGGACGTCTCCCTCGTAGGATCCATCCTGGAACACAACGGTGGCTATGACGACAGTTTGCCCTTTTGCTGAGCTGAGCACATAGCCGGCAGACGTCGGCTCTATTTTGACCAAACCAAAATCGGGGGCTTTCCAGATGTCTCCGGGTTCGATTAAGGGTCGGCCCTCTTCACCTGCCGGCGTCGCGCTTAACTCTCTCCGATTATTTTTAAGGACCTCAATATGAACCGCACTCACGTACTTCGTAGAAAGGTTTCGGACCACCAGCCTAAAGGAAGCAGGAGCCGATCGAACCGGTTCAATGTTAACGACTTCAATGGATTGAGTCTTATTTACTACCTGCGGCGGACTGCCAAGCGCGGATGAGGCAACTTTGACCGGAGTGACTTCATAGGGAACGACCCCCCAACGCTTTAACTCCACGACAACTACTCTCTCATTTTCGCGCGCGAGGAAGGTGGCAACCTGCTCCTCTTTCTCGTGAGACTTTTTGCCCCGGAAGACCGATACATTGACTCTCACGGCGTCGCCTTCCATGCGCGCGAGAACATTTACTGCTCTGACAGGGAGGAAATCAGCAGGAGGAGACCATGAGGGTAGAAGCGCGAATGGTCCCCATCCGCCACTGAATTTGCTGTCGGCCGCAGGGACTGGTTGAAGGTTAGGTGTGGCGTTCCAATGGTCAACGACTTCCAGGTAGAGTCCGCTCCGCTGGGCTGGTTCCTGTGCCGCCCCAGCGGCCGCTGATAGGAAAATTGCGAAACCCGCAATGAGAATGCTTACTAATTTTTTCACGCGCTGTTCCTTATAACGCTACTCATGAGCGTGAGACACCAGATGGGAACGATGCGACCTTGTACTTTAATCGAAAGGGGAAAGCAATAGCCCTTGAAGAGAAGTTCGTTAAGGCGCGACCTAAACTGTGGTTCTGTTTGACTTGGTTTCCGCTGGCGGGTTAAGAATGCACGCACCGGAATCCACGCTGAGCCTGAGCCAAGACGACATGACTTTTGAGATTACCGAAAAAAAGGATGCAGGTAGTAAAACGAGTGGCTGTGCGGAAGTAGTGGCGTGGCTAAAAAGACGACGGGCGCCGACCTCCCCCAAGACCGGCGCCCTTGCCTTTATCTCAGTTCTCCCATGGAGAATTAACGATAGGGGATGGTAGCCCGGGCTATTCGGGCGATGGTTGCAGTAACCTTGCAAAGTTTTCACGAGGGCGTAACAAAAATTTTCCAAACACTTTTCTACCGGACAGGTTCGGGATGTCGACGACAAAAAGGAATTGGCCACGACAAGGAGAACTTGGATATGAGTGAGCGGCAGATTGCGCCTTATGGTTCGTGGGAGTCGCCGATAACTTCCGACTTGATTGTCGCGGGAACGGTTGGGCTGGGCCAACCGTCAATCGATGGCAATGATATTTACTGGATCGAGATGCGACCCAGCGAGGGCGGCCGCAGCGTCATCGTCAAACGCGATTCTCAAGGGCGCATTGCGGACGTAACACCATCGGGCTTTAACGCGCGCACTCGGGTCCATGAGTACGGAGGCGGCGACTTTGTCGTACGCGACGGCGAACTTTACTTCTCAAATTTTTCTGATCAGCAGCTTTATGTGCAAAGAAACGGCGGACCGCCGGAACGGCTCACGTCCACTCCAAATATGCGGTACGCCGACGCAATCATTGATGATCAGCGGCGACGCCTGATCTGTATCCGCGAAGATCACACGGTCGCAGGGCGTGAAGCTGTAAATAGTTTGGTCAGCATAAATCTCGC
The DNA here is from genome assembly GCA_013697915.1 of Blastocatellia bacterium. Lineage (GTDB taxonomy): Bacteria > Acidobacteriota > Blastocatellia > Pyrinomonadales > Pyrinomonadaceae > PSRF01. The sequence continues at coordinate 11,678 of JACCVY010000212.1, forward strand.
AGACGATAAGGACGCGGGCGCGGTCCTCGTCTCCGGCAATGATTTTTATTCATCGCCGCGGCTTAGTCCCGATGGAGCCCGCCTAACGTGGTTAACCTGGAACCACCCGAATATGCCCTGGGACGGAACCGAGGTTTGGGTCGCAAACATTAAGGATGACGGATCGTTGGCCCACCCTGAAAAAGCCACCGGTGGCAATCTGGAATCGATCTTTCAGCCGCAATGGTCGCCGCGCGGAGAGTTGTACTTTGTTTCTGATCGTAATGGCTGGTGGAACCTTTACCGCTTAAACGAAGCTGGCGCTACTGAGCCGGTGATCGAAATGGAGGCTGAGTTTGGCATGCCTCAATGGGTTTTTGGCATGTCGACCTATGCTTTCGAATCCGCCGAAAGAATTGTTTGCAGCTACGTTGAAAAAGGCATCTGGCGAGTTGGCACTATCGACATCCAAACGCGCAAACTTGAGCGCGTCGAAAGTTCCTACACTGACATTAGTTATGTGCGAGCTGCGCCTGGTCACGCGGTAATGCGCGCCGGCTCGCCAACCGAACCGCTTTCGCTTGTCAGACTGGATGTGAAACCACATGAATTCGAGGTGCTGAGAAGGTCCAACAACATTGAGATTGGAATTGGGTATCTTTCGCAGCCGGAAACGGTCGAGTTCCCAACAGAAGATGGCCTGACGGCTTACGGATTTTTCTATCGCCCGACAAACGCGAATTATCGCGCACCCGTCAACGAACTGCCGCCGCTGTTGGTACTTAGTCATGGTGGACCAACTGCGGCCAGCACTACTTCAAAGAGTCTCACTATCCAATACTGGACCAGTCGCGGCATCGGCGTATTGGATGTTAATTACGGCGGCAGCACGGGCTTTGGTCGCGCTTATCGCGACCGGCTAAAAGGAGAGTGGGGCATAGTGGACGTCGACGATTGTGTGAACGGCGCGCGCTACCTGGTTGCCCGAGGCGATGCAGATCCAAATCGACTAATGATTAGCGGCGGTAGCGCCGGCGGTTACACCACGCTTTGCGCGTTGACTTTTCGCGATGCTTTCAAGGCAGGCGCAAGTCACTATGGAGTCAGCGATGCCGAGGCGCTAGCGAAAGACACTCACAAATTTGAGTCACGTTATATGGATGGCTTGTTTGGGCCATACCCCGAGGCCCGTGAAATCTATTACTCGCGCTCGCCGATCAACTTTACCGAGCGCTTGTCTTGTCCAGCGATATTCTTCCAGGGTTTAGAAGACAGAGTTGTCCCGCCCAATCAAGCAGAGCTGATGGTTGCGGCGCTCCAGGCAAAAGGCATCCCAGTCGCCTACATCGCATTTCAGGGTGAGCATCACGGATTTCGGCAGGCAAAAAACATCAAGCGCGCGCTCGACGGAGAATTTTATTTTTATTCGCGAGTATTTGGCTTTGAACCAGCAGGGACGATCCAGCCGGTGGAAATTCAGAACCTGGCAGCCTCGAGCCCGCTGCAGAATGGATAGCCGGTCCGTCTTATCGCTGCGAAACCATGGCAGGTTAGCCGGCCACGCGACGCCAAACCCTGGCCTCGCCTTCAATCTGAATCAAACGTTTTACTTCGGAATAAGCCGCGGCGTAGGCGACTCGCATCTCTTGCGACGATCTGGCGCCGGCAAGTTTCTGTTCAATCTCTTCAGTTTTCATTGGTGAACGAGGCGCATAGCGTTCGACGAATTTCCCTTCGCCGGCCAGGTATAATGCCAGGCCTTCGGCCAACCAGCGCGGCGTGCGACCGCGACCAAGAACATCGATGGCCGCATGGGCCAACTCGTGCCGCAATGTAGTTTCGAGGATTCGCTTTCGTTTGAGTGTGGCCAGGGGTTGCAGCTCGATGCGCCGGTCGCGAGTGGCGGCTGCGGCCCACGGTGGCTGTCCCGTTCGGCCCACAAAGTTTCCGGTAGTGTCATTGACAAAAATTTCCAGAGCAGGGAACTGCACGTTCATTCCGGCCGCGCTAACCCGGTCGATCAACTCCCGGCGCGCCGTCTGTAACGAGTTCAGCAAATCTTCAGCCTCGCGTCGCCTGACGGTGTTGGGATAGTTGAGGCGGAAGCCTTCGCTGGCGATTGTCAGTCGGGTGACGCGTTGGCTGCGTGTGGAGGTTGCGTTAATGTCCGGCGAACCCCAAAGCAAATCAGCTTCTGTGGCGTGTTCGTTCGAAATGTGAGTCGTAGGAAAATATTTGCGGAGAATCTGACGATAGCTTGCGCCGCGCGCGGCCATTACATGAGCGCCTTCCTGACAAAGGCCAAGACCATGGCCAAAGCCGCTGCCACGAAATACGAAGTTTGTGCCCGAACGAGAAATTTCAAAGCGTGAGCTCTTCAACAGGTTCCAGCCCAACGCGCGCCCGACGATAATCTTAAAGTCCCAGCCACTCACGGTTAACCGCCGCTCGCCCGCGATCGTGATCAGTTGCGCCCGTTCAGAATCGTCACGCCGGGTAACCGATATGTTGACCAGCCGTGTGCCAATATTTGTGCGCGGATCGCTTTGCAACGCCTGCAAAAGTTTCGCTTCGGGAATCTTGTCAGTCCAACTGTGATGCGGTTGCGTCCCACAGTATTCATCGTTGACGCCTTGCAGGTATGCAGGCGCGCTCTTGCCCCATAGGGTCGCCAGGTTGGCAGTCGCGCCGCCGCAGGAAGCGCTGAAATAAGATTCGACGAGGTGATTATCTGCGTCGCTCAAAACTTCGCCGCTCGTTTCCTCAACTGCTTGCTTGACGCGCGCCGGGACATCAGCAACATCCGCCGGCAGATATCGTTGGCAATGAGTTGCAGTACAAAAATCGTAACCATCCGCCGCATGCCGACCAAGGTTTTTGAGAACGTACGTGCGACTTGCGATAGCCAGCGCTTTCAACGCTTCCGGCTCTGCTTCGGTGCTGCCTTCGGCCGCAACCACGCCGCGCACGTAATCCTCAACGGACATGGTGCGCACTGCATCCTCACGAGCAACGTAGACGCGAACCGTAGACGAGCGCTGGGAATCGCTCGAAGGTTTAGGTGGAACTGTCACCGGCGTTTGCGACTCTTTCGTTGCTAAGAGTTCTGGCAGATTGGTTCGGCCAAACTCCGCAAAGATTGGACGCGCAACTTCGGCCGCATCGACGCCGTGAGCTCTTGCCAGGAAGACCAGTACCGCAAGCCCAATCTTGTCCGGCGCCGGCACGCCGGCGTCGTTTCCGTCGTTGTTCACACGCGAAGCGAAACCGACGAACCAACCGTGCGTGCGGTAGCCGTTGATTTCCGTTGCCGTGCCGGTCTTGCCAAAAATGTAGAGTGGCAAAGAATAAAGATTCGCGGATTCGGCAGTGCCATAACGAACGGCCCCGCGCATTCCCTTAACGATTAATTCGCGTTGTTCATTATCAAGCGTGACGCTGTTTTGAATTTCCGGAGATACTTTTGACGTTGCAGAAAGATGAGGCACAAAAACGCGCCCACCATTCACCAGCGCAGCATAGGCATTGATTAGTTGCAGCGGAGTGGTCTGCAGATACTCACCTTCGCCCATGGCCGACTGTGGGCGCCAGACTGAGCGTTGCATTCTTCCGGGCGACTCATTAACGATGTTGACGCCAGTCTTTCTGGCAAAACCAAAGTCGTTCAGAGTTGTCTGAAAGTTTGTTTCCGAAAGCCGCTCGCCTAGTTTTCCAAAATAGTAGTTACATGAATAGGCAATCGCTTCCGTGGGATTAAGCGGCGGCAGATCGAGCGGATGTGAACAGGTTGTATGAAACTCGCCGTGAAAATATTTTTCATGGCACAGCGTGCGTGTCTCTTCGTCGATCAATCCGGCGCGCAAACCCGCCAGGGCAGTGAACGGTTTGATTGCCGATCCAGGCGGAAAACTTTCCTGGACAGCAAGGTCAGAATTAACTATTGCGCGCACTCGCCCGGTTTGCGGATCCATGACGATGATCGCGCCCCGCCGACTCCCGAGCGCCAGAACCGCAGCCTGTTGCAGCCTCTGGTCCAACTGGGTGTCGTCACTTGTAACAGGAGAGGCACTCGGCGAAGTGCCGACCCGAACTATGGACCATGCCGAAACAGCCAACGCAAAAACCACTATGCTGACAAGCGCAGTACGGCGAAAGCCTGCACCTCGCCAGTCATTGGCGGCCCGATAACCGACAGCGCGCAATGCAAACATCAGGCAGCCTCGTTCGCGACTGGCTCAGGTGATTTGGGATTCAGCAAGGCAATGGCTTTAACCGTTATTACCCAACCTAAAAGCGTCAGCGCGAAAACAGCGGCGACACGTAACCCCAGCAGAATAATTTCCAGCCACGCATGCTTGTTGGGTGTGGTGCGGAACAATAGGAAGTAAGGAACCACTGCAAAAATGAGGAAGCCCACGACGTATATCAGCACCGACTGAGGAGCGAAAGCGCCAGCCAGCAGTTGTCCCGTTCTCTTAAGGGCCGCAATCAAGCCATCGCGAGCGGTGGCCACCCATAAATGAATAGCGGCGAGCGGCAATATCAGACCGAGGGCCAAATATCTGACGGTGGAGAGCGCAGCGCCTTTCCAATTGATCGGAGCGCGCGCCGTGGCGTGGGTTCGCGAAGACGCAGCCATCGGATGAAGCTGCGTTGCGCTGTCAGGAACCGACGCAAGATGTGACTGATATTTCGCCAGCAGGTAAATGATGAGAATCGCCAGCGCAATCAGCGGCAGCGTAACCACTATGAATTTCCAAAAGCCCGTCAGCGATCTCTTCACCAGCAGGCCTGCGCTCACCGGTTGGGCGGTGTCAGCAAACCCACTCGCGATCATTGCCTGAAGCACGAAGAAAAGAATCGGCGCCACCAACGCGAGCACAAACGTCAAGACTACTTGGGCGACACTCGCTTCTCGGACAGCCACGAAGAAGTAGAGTGTCACCAGCAGCCCCAGGTAAACAATCGCCACCAGCAAAAGCGCGGGCCAGTTTGCGAAAACTCTTCGCACGGCAGTCACTATCGATGAAAATGTTTCTGTTAGCATGTTGTCCTCATTTGCAGAACTGCGAGATTGCAGAACCGCGGTAGCGACCGGATGCTATGCTCAAGTTATCGAGCCGTGATATTTCTTAACTGCGTAACCTAAAGTTGCGTGTAGCATCCGGTCGCTACCGCTCGCGGTTCTGCATCGCTGCCGGGCACAGTGCTATTCGTCATTTCCGCTCCAGGAACGAAAGTCGTCCTGATGCTGTGTTCGATTGCACCGCCGGACGGTACATCAGCTCCGCACGCGCCGGCGCAATGCGAAATTGACCGGGTACCTGAACGCGAATGGCATACTGGAAAGTTGAACTGCCGTCAAAGTAATCCAGGAAAAACACAGTGCGGTTGTCACGAAACTCGCGCGAGCTGTACCAATCGGACCAGTCGTAACCGGAACTGTAATCGAGATTCAGGTTGCCGACGCTTTCCACTTGTTCGGCGCCTGCCGGAATAGGATCTTCCAGCATCAAGTGACGCGCTTTTGTGCCGTTAAGTTTCAAACGAACTACCAGCATGTCACCTGAATGAATGTCGCCAGTCAGCGGATCGAGTTTCCATTTCAGCGTGCCACCGTCGTCAACCACGCGCAGGCGCAGGTATTCGCGCGTTACATTGAGATCCGCAGAGCCGCGCGCCGGCACGTCTTCCTCGCCAGTGTAATAATCAAGCGACGAAGAAAAATAGACCACTCCTTTCCCGCGCTTCACTATGCGCACGTCGTTGGATGCGCCGACCTCTCCCGCCTTGCGATTGAGTGAGATTGTTTGTGCGGCAGTAGACGAAATGTGCTGCGTGATTACGTTCTCTCCGTTGAGGTATACCTCGACGTCGTAATCGGGTGACAGCTCACGACTAACTTTTAAATAATCGATCAGACCAAAGATTGCGAAGGCCGTGTCCTTGGTTGATTCCCAGTAATAGCTGTTGCGCCGATCCGAAACGAGCCAGCGAGCTACCCGCGGCAATAGATAGTTGTCTGGCTTGATGCGCGCCAGTGCTTTCAGCGAAAGTGCGGTGGCTTCGGTGTCGTCCTCTTCGGCAAAGTCGAGCATCGCGCGACGGCGTGACTCCCAGTGTGCGGAATAATTATCCGCGATGACTGTTCTTTCGATCTCCGCGGCAATATCTTTCGCGCGCTTGTCGTCCTTCTTCAATTTGAGCGTTAGAGCCAGCAAGGCACGGCCATAAGGTTGCAGATTGCCGCGCTCGCCAAAGACCTTTTCAACCTGCTGGTTGTCGGCGCCGCCGCTTTCTTCCAATGCATAGACCATGAATGAACGCGTTTCCAGATCTATCGCGGTGCCGGCTTCGGTCTTTCCGGCCTCGACCATTTCCTTCAGCTTCTGGCGTCCGCGGCTAAGCCGGTCCGCGTTCACTTCGTAACCGGCGTTCTTGGCCAGCGTCAGGCCATCAACGACGTAAGCGGTCATGAACGGATCGCTCTGATCATCTTTCCACCAGCCCCAACCGCCATCGTCATGCTGATAAGCATAAAGACGATCCGCGCCCTTCTGAACTTTCTTTTCCAGATCGTTTGAGCCGCGGATCGTTGAAGTCTTCACATCTTTCAAGGCTTTCGTGACGATTACATTGGGGAGAAAACTGGACATGGTCTGTTCGGTGCACCCGTAAGGATAGCTGGTCAAATAATCGAGAGCGCCAAACAACGTACCGGCCACCGAAGGGGCGACTTCGATGCGCAAACTGCGCGCGCGCTGATCAGCGTCGGCGGGCATGCTCAGCGAAAACGTCTTGTCGGTATTTTCATCCGAGAAGGTTTCGCTCTCGTTCTTAACCTGATGCAGTCCGCGCGGCACGACCGGCAGCGGCAGTTCAACTGCGTCAGATTCGGTGTCGGTCAGCGCCTTTGCCAGCAGTTTAATTTCGCCGACGTTGGGCGCGGTGATTTGCCAGTCAATACGCTGCTCGCCCTGTTTGGTGATGGTCACAGTTTTAGTGCCCGCATTTTGTAATTGCGCGCCGCTGACTTCGAGCGAGATTTGGGTTGACTTGTCAGCGTTCAGGTAATTGTGAACGATGCCGGAAAGCGTCACGGTATCGCCTTGCGTGACAAAGCGCGGCGTCTCAAGGCGCATGATTACGTCTTTGCGAGCGACCACTTTATACTTTGTGGCGCCGACTTTCGTGTCCGCGGTTACAGCACGCGCTGTGGCGCGCCAGGTAGTTAGGTTGTCAGGCAAGGTAACGTTAACCGTGGCCTTGCCGTCTGGTCCGGTGATTACGTCCGGCTGCCAAAACGCCGTGTCCTTAAAGTTTCTTCTGATTGTTGGTTGGACCAGCTCGCCTTCGTTTTTGAAGTCCGCAAGCTGATAGGTCGGTTTGTTGCGCGCGAGGTAGAGCGGCTTGTCGCCCGCGAAGCCGGTGAATGAATAGCTGATCGAGAGATGAGTTTCGACCGTGTTGTAGCGCATGCCGTAAAACTCATTCTTGATGTTACCCGCAAAATCGGGAGACACGCTGTAGATAGCTTCATCAACCACGCCAAGACTAACTTCGGCTCCAGAAACCGGCGCGCCATCGGAGTTGCGGGCAAGAATCGTATATGACGCCGACTCCCGCGGTTTGTACTCCTTCTTGTTCGAGATGATTTCCAGATTCAGCATCTTGTCGCGCGCAGGCACGACCAGCCGCTGGTCGCTCGTAAACATGTCGCCGTTCTTCACGTAGGAAACGTTCAAGAAAACGTTGGGCGCATAGTTTGTCCGGATCGGAATGTCGAGCACAATCGATCTTCCCGTGGAGTTCACGTGCTGAAGATCCATGACGGTGGTCAATTCCGTGCTGACCAGCAGGTGAGCATTGTCGGTCGGCAGGATGGCGAGCACATGCGCAGTTTCGCCGGCACGATATGACTTTTTATCCGGAACGAGTTTGATGGAATTGTAGTCTTCACTGTAGTACGACGAATCAGTCCAGGAATACTGCCAATCAGTTACCCAAAGATAACCGCCGATTGAGGCAACTTTCTTACCCGACTCGTCGATAATCGTCTTGATCGAAAGATTCCCATCTTCTGTAGTTGTGTAGTCGTAGCTCGCCTGGCCCTGGGAATCGGTTTGCACCTCGGCCGAAGCAATCTCGCGTTCGTGCATCTCATACGCAGGGTAGGAATACTCTTCATCCTCCTTCTTTTCCTTTTTGGTCCAGGTGCGTTCGACAAACTTGAGTTGTACCTTAGCGGAAACGCGATGGCCCTCGTAATCGCTGGTTGTGACGCGAATTTTAGCGATGTCGCCTTTGTTGTAAACGTAGCGATCGGGGTCCGCGTTCGCGACAATAGTCCCGCGCGTGGCCACAAAACTGGCGCTGCCATCAATCGTGCGCCGGGCTGAATCGGTTACCTGAGCCTCGAGCCGGTAGCTGTAATCGTTCGTATCGTTCTCGTCTGTGGCGGGTATATCAAACGCAACATTCAAATGCCCGCGCGCGTCCAACTTTCCGTCGCTCTCCTGGACCATGTCATCGCCGCCACCGTAATAAGACGAGTATTCATCTTCCCGATCAGAAGCGTCGCCAGTGTCTTCGCTTTCGTCCTCTCCAAAATTCCAGGCGTAATAGCGTGAACGATAGACGTAGTAATGAACATCCGCATTGGCTACGGGCGAGCCAAAGAAATACTTGGCAGCGATCGAGAAACTTGTTTTCTGGCCGGCCTGTACGAATTTTGCGGGCGCGGAAACCGTTACCTTGTATTCGGGCTTTTTGTATTCGGCGACTTCGAAATTGCCGCTTGCGCTTCCGCCTGCAATTTCGGCCGCAATGGTGTAGGTGCCCAGCGGAGCTGATTCGGAAATATCCATTTCACCGTTGAAAGTGCCGCGCGCTGAAAGCGGCAGTTCTTTGGTAAAGACGCTGGCGCTGTTTGGATCTGTGACTGTGACGTTGATTGTGCTGTCGCCGACGGACTTGTAAGCGCCCGACGAGTCGATCGCCCGAACGATTCCTTTGAATGAAACCTTGTGCGCTGGTCTGTAAACCGGACGGTCCGTGTAGACGTATCCCTTAACGTTTTCGGAATTCTCTTCGCCGTCATAACCGCTAAAGAACAGCGAGCCCAGATCCGAGATTGCAAAGTTGCCACTCTGTTTGGCGAGGATCAGATAGGATTTGGAGTCAGTGTCTTCGTCGGCTGCGGGAGCGTCAGCCGCCTCATCACCTGCCGCTGCTTTTGGTTTATCTACCTTGGTGCGCAGCACGCCCTGGCTGTCGGTTGTTCCAGTGGCGACCACTTTCTCCTCTTTTATGATCTCGACTTGCGCGCCGGGCCGGGGCTCACCAGTCTTGCGATCGACCGTGTAGATCAACATATCGCCGTCGCGGGTAGTCTTATCGAGCATAGTCAAATCTGTGACCACCACTACCGTGTAGGCGCGCAAATCATTGACGACGGCTTCAACCAGGTAGACGCCGGGAGCGCGTTTGCCTAAAGGGATCATGCGTTGGTCGTATTCGTTTTCAAGCGGCGGCAAAGGCTCGCGCCAACTGCTAACCAGCAAATCAGGATTCAAGAGCGGCACGCGCGCGTAATCGGAAACATTCAAAGGCGTGCGCACAACTTCTTTTTCGGCGCGAAACTTTTGATTAAAAGCCTGGCGCGAGTCGTGTTGCAGTTGTTCGCGGACGAAAGTCTTGATACCGGAAAAGGCCCAGCGCTTGAAGCCGCGCACCCGTTCAAGAAACGATTTGCGATGCGGCACGGAGCTGGCTACCTGTTCCTGTTCGTTTTCACCAACCTGATGCGGATTCTTCAGGTCAGTAAAAAACTTGCGCGGATCCTTTACCTGATAGACACGAAAGTCGAGATGGTCCACCGCCTGATAATCAACCCAAAGCCGCGCGTTGTCGTTCGTTCCGTAGGTCCGATGCGTTGATAGTGAAAAGAATGGTTTGCTGGGAATTGGCCGCTCAACTTCCTCATCAGGCGCCGTCGGCGCGGCGCCGGCCTTTGCCCGAGAGCGCAAGGTTGCGACGGTAAGCGCAGCGGCGATGGCTACAACGTAGACCAGCGACGTAATCAGAATGCGGTAAGAACGAGAATTCGTGTCTAACACGGCTTAGCCTCCTTTGGGCTAGTCGAGAATTTTCAGACGATAGAAGCCGAGAAAGTTGGAATTGCTGTCAAGCGGCCGCCAGCGTTTGTTGGGATGATGATCGAGCACGGACAGCTCGACCTTCTTAACTGTTCCTTCATCGGTTGGCGACGCGCCAGTGTGATAGACGACCCAATCGCTTGCCGCTTCGTTACTGAGCTTCGCGCTCCCAAGAAAAATCATTACGTGGTAAGGAAACTTTTGCACCCAGGGCTGATAGAAGAAGAGCAGATCACCCGGCTCGGCGTTGTGGCGATCGCGACCGATAAACTTAACGTTGAAATTCTTGAGCGTCCGCGCATCGGCAAAGTCGGAAAATGCGCCATTGGACAAGTCACCGTCCTTATAAACGCCAAAGCTGGAACGGAAAAGTTTTTCGCCCAGTGGTCCTTGTTCGAGGGTGTACCTGCCTACGTCCGGTGCAATCGCCTGATATCCTGGCCCCATTTTTTGAAACCACGCCCGGTCATGACGGCGCAGTGCTTCGCGCCAGGCGAAACGCACCAGGCCGGCACAATCGCGCTGTTCGGCGTTCCATTGATCGCTTAAATGGTAAAACTGGCCTTCAGCAATCAGGGTGAACCATTGCCGGAAGTTTTGGCGGTCCATGAAACTTTGCAGCTCCGCCGCGTCCGGCAGGCCGTCGTTGTCTGAATCAAGCGAAGGTGTGTGGGCCGAATGGGCGAGCGGCGAGATCGTTGTGCCGGAGGATTTGGATGACGGCGAGACCGCCGCGATGGTTGCGCTTTTCCGGTTCCTGCCGAGCACGAAGTAGGAAACCAAAAGGACCAGTGCGAACCAAAGCACTAATGCGAACGTAACTTGTCGACGTTTCAGGAACGCGAACATGGGGGAATTATCGATCCCGGACAGAATATGAACGAGGCGGCGCTAATCAGTCGGGCGCCATGTTAACACGTCCAGAGTCGGCGCTTGCCACTGATTCTGTTGCTGTGGGAACCCACAGTTCGCAGTCAACTGGCTCACGGCTCAAACGAAATAAGCTTCCCTGGTCGGCGGGTGCGCCTTCTTATATCAGCGAGTTTTTCATAACCCCAAAATAGTAGAAAAGAGTATTGCAAAAAGCGGCGAGCGCAGTTAGATTGTCGGGGCCAATCATATAGGTCAATATAGGTTCGCCAAGAAGATTTTAGCGGCCTATCGCTGGCAAGTAGATTTTGCGGAGGATAATTAAGTGCCGATCGGAACATGTCCCGAATGTGATGCGGATGTCCATGTGGATACTGACACAGACAAAGGCGAACTCGTCTCGTGTGAAGAGTGTGGTACGGATCTGGAAGTAGTCGGATTGGATCCAGTACAGTTGGACATCGTCGAAGAAGATGATTTGGACGACGATGAGGATGAAGACGAGTTCTGAAGAACAGTAGGCAGTAGGCAGTAGGCAGTAGGCAGAAAACACAGCGCACCGGAAGATGCGAGCTTTCTGCCTACTGCTTTCTGCCTACTGTTTTGCGGTTTGGAATCCCGGACGACTTTGGCTCAGCGTTACGCCGTTCGGACCCGCAACCTTGATAGTGTGGAATCGTCCATCATGGCGCTTTTCTTCGGGCGGATAAAACGCGAGCACGTAAGCCGACGTCACTTCTTCTGCCAGGGCGCGAAAAAGTGCTTCGTAATTGGTCTCATCAACGTAGACACTTCTTCCTCCAGTCAGTTCCGCCAACCCACTAACGTCCAACGGCGTCGGCAGCGGGTTTTGCAAAGCGGCCGGCAACACTCGCGAGTAGGAGGGAAGAGTGACGACATAGATGCTCGCCTCGGCGGCGTTGGCGCGTTCGATGACGGTGGGCGCCGAAACTGTATCACCAACCGGAAACCCGTCAGTCACAACCAACACCGCGCGTTTTATCAAACGTCCCTCGCGCGTGCGCGGCGCATGACGCACCAGCATCCGGACTGCATCATCAACCGCATCGTAAGTATGGGTTGACAATCCGTTTGGCTCTTTTGTCAGGCGCTCGATCGCGCGGTCTAGTTTGTCTGCTTCGGAAGTAAACTTCTGTACGGTCTTTACATTCATGCCAAACGACATCACAGCATAAAGCGCCGGATGATCCGCCAGCCTCTCGGAGAAGGCATTCAACGCGCGTCGCAAACGATTCATTTCTTCCGGCGTCATGCTGCCGGAAATGTCGAGTGCAAAGACCATCGCCAGCGGTCGCGGCTCGCCGCTGCGTCGCTCAACCTGGAAAAAAGCAAGCGGTTGTTCGGTTCCGTCCACATAAATCTTGAAATCTTCCTGCCCCAGATTGCGCAGCGGACGACCTTCTGAATCGTTTGCCCTGACGTCAACTGAAACAAGGTCGGTGTCAATCTTTAAGACCTCGTCGGGTGACTGTTCATTTTTCGGAAACACCTGGCGCGGTCGCACGGCTTTGGGATCGGATTGTTGCGCGGCGGTTGGAAACACAACTGCAAGGGTCGCAAGAATGAGAAGCGACAGAATACGAATGGGTCTAGTGAATGGGTAAAACTGAGACATTCGCGGCCTTATCCGGCACTAGCTTGAGCAGGATTATACGTTGGCGGTTAACACCCGCCAAGCCTGTTCAGGTGTCCGGGATAATTATTTACCTTGGCAACAGGTTCACAGCGGCTGAGCATCAACAATACGTTCCCAAAGTCTGCCTACGTCGCCGGCAGTGTTATTATTTAGACATGCTGCAAACTCGATCAATTCTAGTTGTCCTCGTAATGGCATTACTGGTTACCGCATCGGTCGTCGCGCAAGAGAAATCGACTGGCGGATTCAAAGGCAAAGTTCGCGTTGAAGTAGGTACGCCGGTGGGCGTTACCGTTGTTGTTCGACAACAAGAGCGCGAGGTTGGGCGCGTCGTGACGGACAAGAATGGCGAGTTCGCTGTCAATCGCCTCAGGCCTGGGCTTTACGGTGTCACCCTGCGAAAACCCGGCTTAAGCGTTGGCACAATAGAAAACATTGAGGTCAAAGCAGGCAAGACACGTTCATTGGGCGACCGGCTAATCTTAACGATTGATGAAGGCTCAATCGCCTTCATCAGAGGCAGCGTTTTTGATCCAAACGGGCGCAGCGTTCCCAACGCGCGCGTAGAACTCGCCAGAATTGAAGCTGACGGAAACGTAAAGAAAATTGATGGCCGGATTACCAATGAAATTGGCTCGTTTGTCTTTCGGCTCACGCCCGACGTCGCGAAGTATCGCGTTACCGCTAAAGCGAAGGATTCTGAGCCCGTCAGCAAAGATGTTGACGTTGATGGCGCCGCTGTTTATCGCGTGGCTTTGACACTCAAACCCAGCACAAACTGAGTAAATCGTAAAATGGTAAATGGTAAATCGTGATTAGTTCCATTGGGACCATCGACTTATCTTCGCTTTTTCTATTTACGATTCACGGTTGTGTTTTATGGTTGGTTTGGGATTTGAAGTTGCTATAGGATTGTGGCAACTAAAACATGGAAGAACGTGAAGAGTTTCTGACTGCTCGTCAGCTTGCGAAGATTTTGCAGGTTAGTGAGTCAACCGTCCGGCGCCTCGCCCGCAAGCGCCGCATTCCTTCGGTGCGCGTGACGCCGCATATCATTCGTTTCCACCTCGATGCCGTGCGCGAGGCGCTTGACGTGCCGCGTTCGCGAATCCGGCACGGTGAATATGACGAGCCGGTCGACGATGCGCAGTTGTCGTTTGACGACTTGACCTTAGGTGGGATGGCGCACAGCGCGGGCAGTTAGGGTCAGGCAGTTACGGTTTGTTCGCGACCAAGGTACAACAACAAACTCCGCACCTCCGAAACCCTATCCGCTAACCCCTATGCCCTTGAACTCTACCCAATTATTATTCTGCTTCACGTAGATTCGCGGCTGGCGGATGGGAAATCTGCGAGCGAACCCCGGATTGCTTTTGAGGAATCGTTGAATGGTTCCGTTGTCCCCGGTTGCGACGCGCCACTTGCCGTCTTCACGCACCAGATACTGCTGCACGACAATTTTCCCTTCGGCTGGAAATGGCTGACTAATGCGGCCGAAAAGCTCAGTATCGACGACCGCAAGATCGCCGGCTACGCGAACCTTCCCAATGCTAATGCGATCGAGCACATAACGATCCTGCGCTCGTTGGAGTGCGCTGATGAAACGTGATTTTGGCAAACGGGTGCGGGTGGACGAGGGCAGGGAATCGTAAACAGAACCGTAATCGTGTGACTGCAACTGCGAGAACACTTGCTGGACCACGGCGCGCACGGCAGATTCTTCTGACGACTGCGCGACAAACGAAGCTGATGCGGTAATCAGCACCAGGAATGCGGCGAATGCTGCTCTGCTCAAGCGACTGTAGTTAGTCTTCATTTGTTTCTTCCCCCTCGTTATTTGCCGCATCAGCAGCCGCGATCACTTCTTTCATTTGCGCGCGATAATTGAGAAACCAGAAAATCATGCCGAGTGCGGCCACGACAAAGGCGGTGTTGAAATCTCGTCGCAGCATGTAAAACGCCGCCACTGCGATGCAAATACCGGCCACAATCATCCAAAAAATCTTCATCGGTTACCAGGCTTCATTTCACCGTCACTGGAATGCGCAGTTGAATCTGGCCCGGCGGATAGCACACTTGATCGTCACAAGCTTGTACACGCAACTGCGCGGCAATTGAATGCTCACCTTTGCTGGCGGCATTGTCTGCTTTGATTTTCGCCTTTATTTCAGTCTCGCCTTCATAGACAGCCAGTGGCTTATCAGCAAAGGCAAACTTCCTGGTGAGCGGGGCCGGATAGGAAACAGACGACGCAGCGATGCCATCGCTCGCGGTAATGTCCAATTGCGTTGCTTTAAGATATGAGAAGGTCGGCGGATTTGCGTTGACGTGATAGCCGCTCTGGATCGCCAATCGAATGATCGCCACAGTTGATCCGCCAGCCGCGATAGCGACAGGCTCTGCCAATGCTTTCACGACGGATTCGGATGTGATCCTTTGAGTTGACGGAGATGGAGTAGTACCACTCGCCGCCTGCCTGACGGAATTCTGGGCTGGTTTAGAGCACGCCGAAGCAATGAACAAAAACAGAAAACAACCAATACGAATGCGAGCGGAAAGATTCATTGTGTGTCTCCGACTTTAAAATACGCACCTAGGCTCAAGCAGTTTAGAGTACAAGCTTCAGCTTTCGTGTTGCCAAAGAACAACCTAAAGGTTGGACTCTAAACTACTTGATCCCTTGCTCATCCTGCGCCTCTTTCTTTCCTTCAGGTCGCTTGATGCCAAACTTTTCCAGTCGATATTGCAGGGTGCGGAAGGTCAGGCCCAACAACTTGGCTGACTTGGTTATGTTGTAATCCGTCTGTGCCATCGCCTGCATTATCAAATCGCGTTCGACGTCCTCAAAACTGATCCCTTCCGGCGGCAACTTGAACGCGCCTTCCGCAACTGGCCGCGATTCCTGTCGCACCTCGAGCGGCAGATCGTCAATGGTGATTTGATCGCCTTCGCAAAGAAGAATCGCGCGTTCGATTGCCGATTCAAGCTGGCGCACGTTGCCCGGCCAACTGTAATCGATCATCAGCTTGCGCGTTTCCGGAGTCAGCCCACGCACCAATCTTGAAGTGTTGCGCGTGTGTTTCTTGACAAAGTAGTCGATGAGCACGGGAATATCTTCGCGGCGTTCGCGTAGCGGCGGCACATCAACTGACAAAACATTTATTCGGTAGTAAAGATCATCACGGAATCGGCCGTCTGCAACCATCGCCCGCAAGTCGCGATTGGTGGCTGCGATCACTCGCACGTCGACGCTGATTTCATGAGTGCCGCCGACGCGTCTGATTTTCCGTTCCTGTAAGGCGCGCAAGAGTTTCGCCTGCATCGCGACGTCGAGTTCCGCGATCTCGTCCAGGAATAGAGTGCCGCGATCTGCTATTTCGAATAATCCCTTTTTCTCGGCATGCGCTCCGGTAAATGAACCCTTTTCGTGGCCGAACAGTTCGGATTCGAGCAGGTTTTCATTAATCGCGGCGCAGTTAACGGCCTGAAACATGTCCTGAGCGCGAGGGGACTGGTTGTGAATGGCGCGCGCTATCAACTCTTTGCCGGTGCCTGACTCGCCGCGAATAAGCACTGTGGAATTCGAGCGCGCGACTTTCAAAATCATGCGCTTGACTGACTCCATTTTGGGCGAAGCGGAAATGATCTCGGTGTCCAGGGCGTCCAGCCGCTGCAGTGCGCGGTTGATCGTTTCCAGTAACGCAGTCTTGTCGTACGGCTTTTCCAGATAATCAAAAGCGCCGCGCCGCAAAGCCTCTTTTGCTGAGTCGATCGAACCGTGCGCAGTTAAAAGAATGACGATTATTGATGAGTCGAGGACCAGCAGGTGCTGCAACAGCTCGATCCCATCCATGCCCGTCATTTTCAGATCCGTCAGGGCCAGATCGAATCGTTTTTCTTTGGCAAACTTGATTGCCGCTTCTCCTGAAGAAGCGGTGGTAACGTCATATCCCTCGCCCGACAGAATCATTTCGAGTATTTCGCGTTGCGATTTTTCGTCATCAACTACCAGTATGCTTTTGCGCGCCATAGTATCTAAAGGATGAAGGATGAAGGATGAAGCATGAACGCGGAGTCATACCGAAAGATTCTTTCTTTCAGCCTTCCGCCTTCATCCTTCATCCTTCTGCCTTTTCCGTCCCACCTCCGTCGCTGGCTCTTGCCGGCAGAATTATTGTGAACGTCGTGCCACTTTCCAGTTTCGAACTGACGCTGATTGAACCGCCATGATCATCGATTGCTTTTTTAACAATAGCAAGGCCGAGGCCCGTACCAGTGTCTTTCGTGGAATAATAGGGTTCAAATATTTTAGCAATATCGTCAGGCGCGATACCTTTACCGGTGTCGCTGATGACGACGCGGGCCCGATTCGCCGGTTCGGGCCACAGGTCGATCTCAACTTTACCGCCGGCGCCATCGATCGCTTCGACGCTGTTAATTAGCAGATTAGTAAAAACCGATCGTAAAGAATCTTTGTCCGCAAACACTGGCGGCACATCGCCGTGCTGTACCACACTTGTCTGAATCCCGCTTTCCGCCGCTTGGCCTGAAACCACTCGCACGGCATCTTCCGCTTCGGCGCGTAAATCGAGCGATTGAAGCTCCAGAGCCGAAGGGCGCGAATACTTAAGAAAATCCGTAATGTGGCGATTGATGCGGCCGACTTCCGATTTTAGTTGCAGGGCCAGCCGTTCGAAAATCTCGCGCTTAGCAGCATCCTCGGGTGCGAATGACGAACGCAGATGGTCCAGGGTGAGGTTGATGTAATTCAGCGGGTTGCGAATCTCGTGTGCGATCGCCGCCGCGAGCCGGCCGACGACGGCTGCTTTTTCTACCTGATGAAGCTGTAACTCGAGCTCGCGAGCGCGGCCGAGCCGAGAGGTCATTTCGTTAAAAGCGGTTGCCAGTGCTCCCATTTCATCGTTGCGGGCTGCGGGCACGCGCACATCAAAGTCGCCGCTGGCTACCCGTCGCGCCGCCATCGATAAATCTTTGATCGGGCGCGTAAACCGCCAAACAAACAAGCCGGTGACCAGTGTGGTCGCAAGCAACAACATCAACGTATAGAAAGCAGAGCGTGAGGCCTGGCGCTCGAGAAGGTTTGTGAGTGTGTTTGCCGAACCAAGTACGACAATGATGTACCAGCGACCCTTAGTCGTCTCTACAGGGAAATAAAAAGCACCCGGATCTCCGGCTTTCAATTGCGTGGCGGTGCTCATCCCTTCAGGTAAAGGTGTGCTATCGGCAAGTTCAACGGCGCTGCTCAGCGGCGGCAAGTTAACATCTTTCACTCGCACATAGTTCGTTGAGCCGTCGGCATTCGTGGTCGGGGCGTAGTCGCCGTTGAGACTGTCTTGTACGTTTCCCTCGCTATCAACCACCAGGACGTTTTTAACGCGTCCGGCCTGCTCGTCCAGCAATGGCTGCTTTGCCTCTTTCTGCATTTTGTCGAGATACTCACCACTGGAAATACTGTTCACCCCCAGCGCGACACCCACCATAATCGCCTGTTCTTGTTCGACCAGCATGTTGGCGTTACGCCTCACCGAACGGACGTTGACGTAGTACTGCACACCAAGCGTTAGCCCCAACAATGCGACCAGCAAGAGAATTAGGCGGGCTCGAAAACTGTTTAAAACTTGGGGTGTTCTCATAGCTTTTTGACGGACTTAGTAGTTTATACGTTGTAAGCACTGACGCGAAAAGCTACACGGAGGCAAAATTGCATTTCAATGTGACGAGTTGTGTACAAAAGCTTACTTTTGTGTTGCCGCTCAGGGATCACGATGCTATATTTGGCTCGGTCTCGAATCAATGTCCCCAGGGGCCGCCAATTCAGGGAATTCTCCCGCCTCATCGAAAACGGGCCGAAGGTCCATTTGGAAGCTAAAGTTTAGGAGAAGTTTGAAACTCTTAAGACTCAGCAGATGCGTTTTGGGTTCGTTCAAGGTTTCAGCCTTGGATTAGTGATTAGAGCAGGCGGCGCGAGTTTCGGCGACGCTCACTAAGGTGAGCGAACAACATACCCCAGGAAAGGTGAACTACCCTCGATGACATTGATTAACCGATACCCTCGGACCTTTAATATTGCACTTATACTTTTCGTTCTCCTCGTTCTCCCACTCCAAGCTTCAGTTCTTGCCAAGAAACGTCACGCTGACGCTCCTCGCAAAGTAGCGCGCGTCGAAAGGGGCAGGAACGACCGAGGCAGAAAGCTCTCGGCCAGGGAGCGACGCGCGTCCAAGCGCGAGGAACGCTTGTCCGCTCGGAATTCGCGACGCGATTCCAGACGTGGCGTAAATTCGAAACTATCCAAACGTGAACTACGGCATGAGGCCGCACGCGCACAAGCAACATCACTCAAAGAGCTCGAGCGTAAACTGCGCCGGCCGATGGGCAGACGAGAACGCGCCGCTGAATTGCGTCGCCTGGCAGCGCAACGCCGGCGCGAAATCCTTGAGGCACGCAGGCGCGCGGAAGCAGCCCGTTTGGCGGCTATCGCCCGGCAGCGCGCGATCGATGAAGCTCTCCGCAACGAAGTACAGACGATGATCGCTCGTGACAACATCGTTGGCGAAGACCCTGAAGTACGGCGTGTAGCGGTCAACGCTTTGGGAAATCACGCGGGTACAGTCGTAGTGATGGATCCGATGAATGGCAAGGTATATTCGATAGTCAACCAGGAGTGGGCTTTGCGACGCGGTTTCAAACCCTGCTCAACGATAAAGTTGGTGACCGGCGTTGCCGGCCTTTCGGAAAACATCATTTCGCCGTCAGAGTCAGCATTGACCTCGGATCGCCCGCGCATGGATCTGACCTCAGCCCTGGCCCACTCAGACAACTCTTACTTTGAACATGTTGGCAGCAGTCTCGGTTTTGACAAGATGGTCCATTACGCGCGCGAGCTAGGCCTCGGTGAAAAGACGGGCCTCAATGTTCCCTTCGAATATCCGGGCCGCCTACCTGAAATGAAACCTGGTTTCACGGTGCGCCGCATGTTTTCTTACGCCGATGGATTTGAAGTCACGCCGCTGCAACTGGGCAGTCTCGTTTCAGCTATGGCAAATGGCGGCAAACTCTACGAGCCACAGGTTCCTCGCAGTGCACAGGAAGCGGCGCGCTTCAAAGGAAAAGTTCGGCGCAAACTAAACATCGACAGCGCCGTTTTTCAACGCATGATTCCGGGTATGGTAGGCGCGGTAAACTACGGGTCGGGCCGTCGCGCTTACGATCCAACACAAACGGTTGCTGGAAAAACGGGCACTTGCAATGGCGGCGAAGGAAGTTGGGTAGGTTTGTTTACTTCCTATGCTCCGATAGCCAATCCAAAACTAGCCGTTGTCGTGATAACCCGGGGAACAGATGCCCACCGGCATTTACCCGCGGCCGTCGCCGGCCAGATCTATCGTGATCTTAGCCGTCGCTTTGGCACGCCTGCGCATTTGCAACTTGCCTCGGCGCCGGATGACGAAGAGAACGACGAGGACGCGGCTACCGCACAGATTGATACTAGCGGCAACACGCAGCCCTCGACCTCCCCGACTCCGATGCCGCTGGTGAACAACCCAGCGCAGCGGGACAACGTGAAAAGAGTGTTGATGCCAATACCATCTCGTACGAGTCAACCCTCAAATGCGGCAAATTCTAAACCTCCAACCGCCACCAAGGACGCCGTCAAGCCAACGACACAACCTGACGATCGGCTTCGGAGAACTCAGTCGCCGCGGCCCTAACTGACGGGGCGTTTACAATTCCTTTACATCAACTACGCCGGTGGGTCGTGAATGACCGCCGGCGCAGTGGTCTTTTATGAGACATTCGCCAGATGTTTTCAAACGCAGCTGCCGCCTTGACAGGTCTGCAACAGTTGCAGGAATATTGCGGACGTTATTTATTAAAACTCTATTGATTGATGAGACGGTGGCTCACTCCTGACAAACCTGCGGACGGCAACTGGTTATTGGAAGCGCGCATCTTAGTGCGTCCCAATGCGGCATGCGAATTGTCTTGCCAGGGATTGGATAAGAGAGCTTGGAGGTTCTGACAACTGATGAAAAAGATTATTAGGCAACTAGCCACTTCCGCGAGCCTGGCCGTCCTGGCTACTGCATTCACGATGACTGCAGTCACAGCGCAGACGCCAGCCCCTGCCGCGGCCGCACAGGGCCAGTGCACCGATGAGGCCAAGGGCGCCTGGTACACTGACTTCACAAAGTTCCGTACTACTGATCCGGCGAAGGCTGCCGAAGCCGGCAAGAAGTACTTAGCTGCTTGTCCGCAAGAACAGGGTGACATTCCCACCTATTTGAAGAAGTGGATCGCAGCTTACGATAAGGGAGCTCGCCAGGGAAGATTCCAGCCACTGCTTTATAACGAGAAGAAGTACACAGAGGCACTCGGGCTGGGTAAGGAAATCCTGGCCGAAGAACCTGAGAACCTTAGAGTGTTAATCGATATGGGCTGGGGCAGTTACCTGGCCGCTGTGGCATTGAAGAATGAAAGTCTCAATTCCGATGCTGTGACGTATGCGAAGAAAGCAATTCAGCTTATCGAGGCCAACAAAGCCCCCGCGAGCTGGGCTCCATTCAAGTCCAAAGAAGAAACGCTCGCCTATCTTTACAATGTTGTCGGCCGTCAGGCTGTTAAATCTAATCCTGCTGAAGCGCTCAATGCTTTGATCAAATCAGTACAAATGGAAACTGAGCTCAAGAAAGATCCGTGGAACTACTATTTCATCGGTGCTTCTTATGAGAGCGGTCCGTACGCCACCCTGTCGGCGGATTACAAGACCAGATTTGCTGGTAAAAACGAAACCCCTGAGAGCAAGCTGGCACTTGAAAACGTTAACCAGGTTGTGGATCGCATGATCGATGCCTATGCGCGCGCCGTGGCCTTGGCCGGTAGCGACGCGAAGTATCAGGCCAACAAGAAAGACTGGTTGGATGCGTTGAGTACCTGGTACAAATACCGCCACAATTCATCCGACGCAGGTTTGAACGAAATGATTGCCGGCGTGTTGTCCAAGCCGCTGCCGCCGTTGCCGACGCCGATTATGACATTGCCCGCGGCAACTCCGGCCGCTACAACTCCGACTACCGGAAATTCAGGCGCGGCAGGCGCTAATTCTTCGAGTGGCGCAGCAGCCTCGCCTGGAGCGAAACCAGCGAGCGCTGCGGCTACGTCGGTCACACCGGTGACCCAAACCACAACGAAGACAACGACGACGGCATCAACAAAGTCCGCTACTAAACCGAAGACGCGGAACAATCACCGGCGTCACTGAAATCATTCAACATACTTTCCGAAAGCGCCGGAAGCTTGTCCGACATCGACGAGTCTTCCGGCTTTTTTATGGCGAGACTGACCGCTAAGCAACCGCAACCACTTCCCGATCTGGATCTGCTGGAAATAATTCTGTCTTACACGTTTCAGAATCGTCCCCTCCTCGAGCGAGCAGTCACGCATCGTTCCTGGGCCCACGAACAGGTGGCTCCGGGCGCTGAAGATGAAGCACGGCGACTCCAAAATGAATCGCTGGAGTTTCTGGGCGATTCGGTGCTCGGACTGATAGTGGCCGACTATTTATGTAAGGCCTACCCGGAAGTTACCGAAGGTGAATTGTCTCGCATGAAGCACCGCCTGGTGAGTGCGCCGACGCTCGCTGCAGCTTCTGCGCGTATGCAGCTCGGTGACTTTCTAAAGTTTGGTCGCGGCGAAGAAAGAAGTGGCGGGCGGCGGAAAGATGCTTTGCTTGCGGATGTCTTGGAAGCGCTGGCAGGCGCAATCTTTCTCGACGGCGGATTGGCTGCCGCGACCGATTTTGTGCAACGTGCAATCGGGGAAGAGCTGCGGGTAGTAACGCCTAAGGCAGCAGCGCAGGCCGACTACAAAACGATATTGCAGGAGAAACTTCAGGCAGAGCGAGGAGCTGCACCGCGATATTCAGTAGTTGAAGCCGTCGGGCCACCGCACAAACGCACTTTTCACGTCGAAGTCAGTTGGGATGGTGGCAGCATCCGCGGCGAGGGCCACTCAATTAAGGCTGCAGAAACCGCTGCGGCGAAGAAAGCATTGAAGGGTATGCAAAGCGCCATGGGCGATGCGTGACTCACTCGACAACCTGGGACAGTCCCGCTGTGAGGATCCTGTTCCAGATGCGGCCGTAACGAAGGCAAGCTTTCCAGAAAGGCGCAGGAACCTGTTAAGCCGCACTTGACCATCGCAGACAAGGTATCTAGGATAATTTTGAAGATGAGTAGTAACCCTTCCAGCGGTCGCAGCAAACAAGGCGGCGTCGAAACGAAAACGGAAGCAGCGCCGTTTTCTTTTTCAAAAATTTTCCATCGCAACGGTCACAGCCCGCCGCCGGTAGAAACCAAACCCAAAGGTCCGCCAAAATCCGTATGGCGCGAATATTTCGAGTCAGCTGTGGTCACAGTGATCATGGCCCTCTTCGGCATGACTTTCATTGTGCAAGCGGTGAAGGTGCCGACCGGCTCAATGCAAAACACCATTACGATCGGCGATCACCTGCTCGTCAACAAGTTCATCTTCGCGCCCGGCAAGTCGTTGCCGTTTTTGCCGCAACGCGAGATAAGACGTGGAGACATCATCGTCTTTAAGTATCCCGGCAACCGTTATGATCCCAGCCGCGATGATCGACCTGACAATAAACCGATAACGACCAATTACGTAAAGCGAGTAATCGGTCTTCCCGGAGATCGCATCCGGATGGAAGGCAGGAACCTGATCATTAACGGCAAGCCGCTGCCCGAACACCAAATTGAAGCGGTAGATAACAACGACAAAGCTCCGCTCAACCTCAAGAACCCATCGCCGCGCAAGCCAGGCGAGCCTTACGACGTTTACTACAACCCCGATTTCACGGAAGAGAATTATCCGATCTTTCGACTTGAGGGGAACGGCAAGGAAATCGTTATACCGGCCGGCAAGTATTTCGTCATGGGAGACAATCGCAACAACAGTGAAGACAGCCGCTACTGGGGTTTTGTTCCGCGCGAACTAGTCATCGGCAGAGCGATGTTTGTCTATTGGTCCTATGACGAGAGCGCGACCTCCAGCGGCAATTTTATACTGGACTTTTTCAACAACACGCGTTGGAGCCGCACCGGTACCATGGTTAAATAAGCGACCGAGTTCGCGTGCAATATTCAAGAGTTTCCGACCCTCCGCCAACGTACTTCCCCCTATTCCCCATTCGACTGTTAGGCTCGGGCTGCGTGCTAGAATCCGTGGCGCGCCATCAGTTTCACTTTCACAGGGGAATGGTCCGCCTTGCCTTTGAAAAAATTCATCAGTCGCTTATGGACGCGCATAAGTGATCACGACATATTCGGTCGCGCTGCACAGCTCTCTTACTATTTCCTGCTGGCGCTTTTTCCACTTCTGCTTTTTCTCATGAGCTTGCTTGGTTATTTCGCCCAGGCCGGTTCCGATCTGCGTAATAAGCTGCTCACCTATCTGGCGACGGTCATGCCTTATTCGGCCGTCACGTTGGTCCATACCACGCTGGACGAGATTAGCCAGTCGACCGGCGGCGGCAAAATTTCTTTGGGCATACTCGCAGCGCTGTGGGCCGCGTCAAACGGAATGGGTGCAATCAGCGACACGCTAAATGTCGCATATGGCGTGAGGGAACGACGGCCCTGGTGGAAGGTAAGGCTGGTGTCGGTCGGTCTTACCATCATGTTGTCAATTCTGATCGTTGTCGCATTGGCAATCGTGCTTTATGGCGGCCGGATCGGTGACGCAATCGCTGCGCACTTTGGTTTCAGCAACGTGTTTACCCTCGCCTGGAAAATCCTGCAGTTTCCCATTGCGCTTGTGTTTATCTTGTTGACGTTCGATCTGATTTACTATTTCGCGCCCGACGATCGGCATCGCGGGCGAAAGTGGTGGAACCTGGGCGCCATCTCCGCTGTCGTATTGTGGTTGCTGGTTTCATTTTGTTTCCGGCTCTACCTGCACTTTTTTAACTCGTATAGCGTCACCTATGGCTCGCTCGGTGCGCTGATTGTCTTGATGTTGTGGTTCTACTTCACCGGACTCGCAATTTTGATCGGCGGAGAGATTAATTCCGAGCTGGAGCAGACCCGACTTGATTAACTGTGGCGCCAAAACGCGAGCAAGGTTGATGATTCGCGCGGCACACGCTGCCGTGATTGTGACCGCAGTGTTGCTTAGCTGCCTGCCGGCCACTGCACAGAAAAAGAAGCCGATAACAAAAGCGAAGCCGGTCCAGGGCAAGCCAGTCGATGAACTGACAAGATTACGAGACGAATTCATTAAGGCCACAAACGAGTACAAGGCCAGTTTGGAAAAGCTGTTAACCAGCTATGAAAAGAATGTCGCTAAAGCGGAAACGCGTTTGAGTCAATCGCGAGAACTCTTTGCGCAAGGGTTGATCTCCAGGAATGATGTTACCGTCAGCGAACGCACACTAGCCGAAGCTAACGATAAAGTGACCGAGACTAAACTGCGCATGAACAGTGCCGACGCGCAGGTAGCCGACACATTGGTTGAGGCCGAAGCAGAAAAGTCGCTTGCCAAGGGCAAGCCGATGGCAAAGGGCTCGCTCCTGAAAACCGCGGCGTATATTCGTTACAATGGCGGCGCGTCCTGGGCTTTATCCGATGCGTGGAAAGTGCAGCGGTTTTTCCTTGATGCTTTTAAGAAGCCGCTGCCTATCGCGGTTTTCGGGCAAGGCTCGATTCACGATCGTTGGCGATTGGACCATCACAACGCGATGGACGTCTCGCTGCATCCCGATGGCGCGGAGGGACAGGCGCTGCTGAGCTTTTTGCGCAGCAATGGCATTCCGTTTTTGGCGTTTCGCGCGGCGATACCCGGAACAGCAACCGGCCCGCATATTCACATTGGCCGGCCGTCGTATCGATACTGAAGAGTAAAGCAAACTGTTAGTTTGCGGACGTCGAACGAATGCGACTGGAAAAGAATTGATCCCGTTCAGCTTCTAAATCCTGTCCAAGAGGAAACCGGAGGAGTGGTGTTTACGCAAATATTTGCAACCCTTTTCGCTATCACAATCCTTGTCTTTGGTGCAGTCTCAACAGTCGCGCAAATGGATCAGAAGTTACCAACCGTTTCGCTAACTCAATCCCAGGCGTCGCACTTTGCAAGTCTTGCATTGAAGTGCATCTCCCGCGAATATCCAAACAAACCTGAACACGTGATGAATGACGGCCACGACGTCGACAATCCAAAAAAACTCCATCCAGCTTTCTACGGCTGTTTCGATTGGCACTCGTCGGTCCATGGCCATTGGATGCTGGTGCGGTTGTTGCGGACCTTTCCCAATCTTCCCGAAGCCGCGCAGATTCGGAAAGCTCTTGATGCGAACCTGAAGGCCGAAAACATTACCGTCGAAGTCGCATATTTGAAACAGCCGAACCGGCAATCTTTTGAGCGTACTTACGGGTGGGCCTGGTTGTTGAAACTCGCCGAAGAACTATCGAATTGGAACGATAGTGATGGCAAAGAGTGGTCACGTAATCTCCAGCCGCTCGTTAACGCAATGGTCAGTCAGTACCTTGCGTTTCTGCCGAAACAAACCTACCCAATTCGAACCGGCGTACATCCCAACACCGCTTTTGGGTTGGCTTTCGCCTTCGATTACGCGAAGAGCGGCAGGGATGAAAAACTCGCGACACTGATCGCAGAACGCAGCCGCACCTATTTTGGAAAGGACGTGAACTATCCCGGTAACTGGGAACCCGGTGGCGAAGATTTCTTTTCACCGGCATTGATGGAGGCGGATCTCATGCGACGGATCATGAAGCCTGGGGAATTTCAAGGTTGGTTCCACCGCTTTCTGCCTCAGCTAACGACTCGGCGATTCAAGAGTTTGTTGCGACCGGCCGTTGTTACGGATCGAACCGACCCGAAACTGGTCCATCTGGATGGTCTGAATCTAAGTCGTGCCTGGTGTATGCGCAGCATCGCCGCCGCCCTGCCGACAAACGATCCCGCGCGCCGCATTCTTGCGGAGTCAGCACGAGCGCATGCCACTGACGCCTTGGCCCACGTCGCCAGCGGCGACTATGCCGGCGAACATTGGCTGGCATCGTTTGCGGTGTTCCTGCTTTCGACGCCGGAACCATAAAGAGCAATTCAAAAGTATCGGGAAATGACTTAGGGCAGGGAGTTAGAACGTGCCGGTGGTTCAGTTTGTCCATAAGCTTTAGCTTGTCGTGACGCCGCGCAAACTAAAATTTATCGGACACTTGCCGGGAAACTGACGGAGTTCGGCGTGCCTGGTGCATTTACATCGTCTGAATGTGGGCTTAAATTGATAGCACTATGAAAACTATTATTCTTTTCGTTGCCGTTGCGCTCATTTGCTGCGCCTGCGGAAAAAACTCTGTGGCAACCGCTCCTGGTAACAAAGCTGCACCGGCGAATGGCGAGTTGCACTACAAAGTGCCCGAAGGTTGGCGGGAAGAAAAACCAAATTCCAACATGCGCGTGGCGCAATACAAGTTACCAAAGGCCGAAGGCGACAGCGCTGATGCGGAGCTTGTTGTTTATTACTTTGGTCAGGGCCAGGGTGGTTCGGCACAGGCGAACATCGACCGGTGGCTCAATCAAATGCAGCAGCCGGACGGCAGTCCCTCAAAAGAAAAGGCAAAGATCGAAAACATGACCGTCAACGGCATGCCGGTTACGACAGTTGACGTGTTAGGTAAATACAATGGCGGCATGGCGTCACCTGGCGCCGCACCCAGCGCTACGCCGGCCGACATGTCAAACTACCGTATGCGCGCCGCGATTATTGAAACCCCAAAAGGTTCTTACTTTGTTAAATCGACTGGGCCACAAAAGACAGTCAGCCATTGGGACCAGGCTTACACTGACTACATCAAATCTTTCGAATTCAAATAATGCCGACAAGTACGTTCTCGGTTTCAATAAGTGATCTAAGCAAGGCTGCAACCAGACCGTACGTCACCACGCTGTACATTGTCTGAAACCAAGTCCAACCCAATAATTCTTTACGACGGAGTTTGCGGTCTCTGCAATCGACTCGTCCAATTCATATTAAAGCGCGACAAGCAGGATTACTTTCGTTTTGCATCGCTGCAAAGCGCCTGGTCCAGCACCCTGTTGCAACGGCACAACCTCGACCCACACGACCTTGATACAGTTTACGTGGTCGTTGATTACGCTCTAGCAACCCAACGCCTGCTGGCGCGCTCAGACGCGATCCTGTTCTTGCTCAAGGAGCTCGGCGGAATTTGGAAGCTGGCTGCGGTGGGCAAGTTTTTGCCGCGCACACTGCGCGATGCTATTTACAAACTGGTCGCACGCAATCGCTATCGAGTCTTCGGTAAATACGAATCTTGCATGTTGCCGGAACCCCAACATCGTGCAAAATTTCTGGAATGAGCAAAAGAAAATAGGCCACGCGTAAAATGGCGTGGCCCCAGGACAAGCGTAATGTTGTCCCTACCTGTGTTTACGCGTCGCTCGTAACTGACGGATTTGTCCCTTCAACTGATCAATAAGACAACGATCAGCCAAATGCCTGTCCGCGGTTTTGCGCGCGCCTTGGTCTTTCTGGTTTTGGCCATTAGATAGGTACTTAGGGGAGGGGAGGGAACCGCGTTAGAGATTACAGGGGGGAACGGTTTTTCAGAGATAAGCTAACCAACTCATCATCACCTTTTGCTAACTCTTCGTTCCTGAGAAGTGGTGCCCCCGGCGCGATTCCAACGCGCGACCTTCCGCTTAGGAGGCGGACGCTCTATGCAACTGAGCTACGGGAGCAAAAACCAGTGAATCGTAAATGGTAAATGGTGAACGGTAAAGCTGTCAGTGGTCCGTTGTCAGTCGTCGGTTGAGGTTGTGCTACTAACAACCGACAACTGGCTACTAACAGTTTTTAAGATTGATATTTAATCAGCGATCTAACATCGTAGCCATCAAGCTTCGCACGTCCCGACAGGAATTCAAGTTCCACCACGAACACTAAGCCAACTACAGTTCCGCCGAGTTGCTCCACCAGATCGCAAACCGCCCTGGCTGTGCCGCCGGTAGCAAGCAAATCGTCCGCAATGATGACTTTGTGGCCGTTGCCAACAGCGTCGCGATGAATCTCGAGCGTGTCCTGTCCGTATTCCAAATCATAGGAAATGGACGCGCATTCAGCCGGCAATTTTTTCGGTTTGCGCACCGGCACAAACCCGGCGCCCAGGTGATAGGCCAATGCCGGGGCAAAAATGAAGCCACGCGCTTCCACGCCAATCACCGTGTCAACCTTTTCACCCTCATATTCCGCAGCCAATGCGTCTACCGTCTTGCGCAACCCGTCTGGATGTTTTAGCAGCGTGGTGATGTCATAAAAATTAATGCCGGGTTTCGGGAAATCCGGCACTTCGCGAATTAGTTTTTTCAGATCGTCCATATTGGTTTGGGGTCAGTGGTCAGTAGTTAGTGGTCAGTTGTGATTGTCAGTGGTCATCGCGATGTTTTAACAACTAACAACCGACAACTGACCACTAACGGTTTATCGTTCAATCCTAAAACTCGAATACCCCGTAGGTTCAAGGCTGATTTCTTCAACCTGTTCGACGCGCGACCACTGTGGCCCAGTCACCAGGTCGTTCCTAAATTCATCGACATTAACAGCCGATCCTTCGGCAAGCGCTTCAACAGTCCCATCCGGACAATTGCGCACATAACCCAAAACCTGGTGCCTTGCCGCGGCACGTTGCGCGAAGAATCTGAAGCCCACCCCTTGCACGTCTCCTCGAATCAAAAACTTTCGCGCCACCTTTGCCATGAGTTCGTGAATCTTGAATCGTAAATCGAAGGAGTTCGTACGCAGCCTGGTCCATTTCTTGACGTTCACATTGCGGGAAATAAAGAGGCGTCGAGCCGCCGCCCTCCACATTTCATTTGCACTTCCAAATTCGTCCGATGCTGTTACGTGTGAGCGTAAATGTTTGTGGCTCGATGCTCGAGTTACTCGTTCTCAATGTAAGTGTCATCGTGTCTCCCTTAATCGAGCCGGAATAGGTTGCCGCCTGATCCTCGACCTTGCGGCCCAGTCGAATTGGCCCGCCACGTTCCGCGGTAAAAGTGCCACGCCAACTGAAGCGACCCTGACCATCAAATGTTAAAGGGCCCGCGATTGAGCCATGAGCGCAGTCGTACTCGATATTGACCGATCCACTGTTGACCTGGAATTGAATGTGCTGACCACCCCAGGTTCCGTTACTCAGTCTTCGCATTTTGCGTGCTCCGACGCCGATCGAAACGAAAAGAAAAATTAAACTGACCGCGACAAATACTTTGTTCTGAATATTGAAAGTCATCTTAACCCTATCATTCAACTCGACTCAGGCCCTTGTTGCGCCAGCCAATGATCTTTCGGCAGAGCGAGAATTGATGGCGCCACGCACTGTTAGCCTTGATGCGTAATAACATTGTAGCGAACAGGGCTTCGATACCCAACCGGCAAGCAGACTGGCGAAGCAAGCATTGCCCAACGGCGCGCCGACCTGGTTTCCCTCAGAGAAAAGAGAGAAATTTCGCGTTTTCTCTAGAAGAAATCGGCGAATCGGACTATCTTTATTCATAGTCCTTGCGCAGCCGCTAAAACACCGGGGTCAGCTTGTCTTCTGCAAAACCAAAGTCAAAGTCGTCCGTCAAGGCAGCGTTAGGAGCCGTGCGCGACTTTATTGGCGGGTACCAGGAGGATGAAGAAAACGTGTCGGAAAATCTTGTTGACCGGAATTCCGCGGAGAATATGCCTCATACCCGGCCCGCTGCTGAAGAAGTGAGAATGGAAACAGACAATCGATCCTAAAGATGCGACGCCGCAAAAACACCAGTCGGAAACGGAAGGATCGGCGACCGATCAAACACCAACTGCGCCGGTGACTGAGGAAGCCTCGCGCGAGTTTGCGCCTTCTGAGGGTTTTGATCAGGCTGTTCGCGATTTACGCGCCGGAGAATCTGCCGAGGTTCGTGCTGCGGCCGCTCGGCTTCTTTTGGGCGCAGGCAGTCAGCGCGCCACACCGCATTTGATTGCTGCACTTTTCGACGCTGATGCCACGGTGCGAGCAACGGCTAAGGAGATATTGGCCCAGTTTGGAAATTCGAGCGTCCCCGGACAGTGCCACCTCGGAAGGTATTGCAAAAGCGACCGCTGCAAAACCTCCGGCAGTAACGCAATCGCAAGCCGTTGAAACTGCAAAGGGGAGTAAGTCTCACCCAACCCAGCCTAAAGTTGACGAACCAACTGCGTCGGTTTCGCAATCAGTAGCAGAAACCATTGCAACGAAGGATCCGCAACAACTGCTCGTCGAAGAAAACGAAGTCAGAACGAAATTGCAGGGACTTGAAAGCCAAATTCTCGAAACGATTGCAGCCCGCAAGGAAGCCGAGAAAGAAATCCGGCGTCACATCGAAAGCGAAGCAAAACTAAGAACGGAAGCCGCCACCCGTCGCGACCAAGAAGAACAGTTGCGCAAGCAAGCGAGGAGACTGAACGCGTTGCGCAAGAAGAACAAGCACGGTTGAAAGAACTCTCAGAAATGCGCCCGAAGACAGAAGCCGACGGCAAACAACGAGCCGAGCAGGAACAACACCTGGTGGCCCAGCTGCAAACCTTGCGAATTTCTGATGCCGAAACTCGCAAGCGTATCGAGGAAGCCGAGATGCGCCGGCACACATC
>JACCVY010000214.1 GCA_013697915.1 Blastocatellia bacterium
GACCCGATCTGGTTGAGCATCTGGCGCGGGACGTGGAAACATTCGGGCGACCCGTTCATGGCGAGCATGTTTCAAGTGGGCGGCACTGGCGGGCGCGCGATCAAAGATGGCCTGAGCACGACGGGCTTCCCCAGTGGGGTCGCCGGTGTGCCTGCCGAAGTGATTGAGACGCTGGCGCCACTCGTCCAATCGCGGCGCGAATTGCGGATGGATTCGGGCGGGGCGGGCAAGCATCGGGGCGGACTGGGGCAGGCGACGGAGATCGGTTATCGCGGCAGCGGGCTGTGGAGTGTGTCGGCGATCATTGACCGCACCCAATTCGCGGCGCAAGGGATCGAGGGCGGCCAGCCCGGCGCGCTCGGCGAGTTCATGGCCGACGACGACAAACACTTGCAGCCCAAGACTGTCATCTGGTTCGAGCCACAAACACGAGTGCAACTCAATCTGCCGGGCGGCGGCGGTTACGGCGATCCGTTCGCGCGCGACCCAGAGCGCGTTCGCGACGATGTGGTCAACGGCTACGTCTCGCTCGCAGCGGCGGAGCGAGACTATGGCGTGGCCGTTCGTTACACAGGCGACGCGACAAGTTTGGTGCGCCCACCACAGTCGTACGGCATTGATTGGCCGGCGACCGAGCAACTGCGCGCCGCCCGCTGAAAATTCATCCGCGCGCGCAATCGAACGCTTAGGACTCGTCCAAAAATAAGTTGAACAGTTTTGCTATTTGTTCGGGTGCGGTCGAATCGTATAGTTGTACTTTGGCAGGGTGCGGTGCGGTTGCAGGTTGATCTGTTTCTTTTGTTCGCGCGTAATCTTCAATCCCGTTTCGTATGCGGTGCGATCCAAGCGCGCACGACAGCGTAACCCGGTTTCGGTGGTGGTCGTGCGAATGAACTTTAACACGGTCTCATAAGTGCGCAACGGTTGTCCGGCCCAATTGCTGCTGATGTGGCAGAACAAGCGATGCTCAATCGGATTCCATTTCGATGTGCCTGTGGGATAGTGCGTCACCGTGATCGTCAAGTTAAATTCGTCGGCGAGTTGTTGCAAGCCCCATTTCCACAGCCACGCGTGATGCCCGTTGGCACCGCCGCCATCGGCTTGAATCAACAATTCGTTCTTGCCACCGTAGTGATGCCGACCGACCGCGAGCCACCAAGCACGAATCGCGGCGATGGCGAAGGCGGCTGTTTCATGCGAGGTGCCCACCACGACATAGCCTACGTTGCGTCCCAGATCGTAAATGCCATAGGGAATCGCTTTGCCTTCGGCATCCTGCGGAAAGTCAGTTGCAAAAACGTCCAACGCTTGGCGACGCCATGTGCGCCCTGGATTTTTGAATGCACCAATCAGCTCTTTTTTCTTCGTATCTACGCTTATTCTGGGCAAATCTGCCTTCTCGAACTTGCGGCGTTGTCGGGCGATGTAGCGAAACTGTTGGTCACGTTGGGCGTCTTGGCGCGGACTCAAGCGTTTGCGATTGCCGCGCAAGGCATAGCCTTTGAGTTTTAAAAGGCGCACGACCGTCGTATGGCCGACTTTAAATTTCTTTTGCAGTTTGCGGGTGAGCGCGCCGAGTGTTTTACGTGTCCACTTTAGACCCGTGATCGGATCGCCCGCCGTAGTATCTTCCAGCAGTTCGTCTAACGCCGCAACAACGCCGGGTTGTTTTTTTCGACCGGGAGGCGGCCTGCGCCAGGGGCGCGAACGCGACCGCGCTCTCTGGCATCCGGATGTTCAAGCTCGTGTTTGCCGCGATGGATGGTCGTACGGCTCAAGCCCGTAATGCGGGACAAGAGCGAAATACTGCGCGAGCCCCATTGAATGGCCAGCAACCCAACACAGCGACGACGGTTCTTCTCATCAAGCGACGCCAGCACGCGATTGATGGCTTTGTGTTGTTGTGCCATCAAACTGTACGGATGCTGCTGACACGTTGCACAAGCACAACGGTGAATGCGACGGCGTTCCGAGGTGGACATGGGTGCTTGACCTCCTCTGGCAAAGGATGCGATCAAGCATACCACAATCTGTTCAAGTTATTTTCGGACGAATCCT
>JACCVY010000008.1 GCA_013697915.1 Blastocatellia bacterium
CCTTCATTCCGAATCGTCGTGGACGTGGGGAACTGGGACAACTCGCGAGCGATGAACCATACCGGACAGTCGGGGGATCCGGAGAATCCACACTATCGGGATCTCGCACCGCTGTGGCGGCGCGGGGAATATTTCCCGTTGCGTTACTCACGCAAGGCCGTCGAGCGAGAGACAGAACAAGTCATCCGCTTGGTACCGGCAAGCAAGTCGCAATAGTGACGCTGGGAGCGCGGGCGTCCCGACCAATGTCACTTACATTTTTCGAATGCAGCAGCTGGAATTTGTCATAGGTTTTGGTGCGGTTGGGATTCGGTGCAAAAGGGTCAACCGAGAGCCATCAGCTTGTCCCGGGCAGCTTGGCGCGAGCCTTTCAGGATGGGGTGTCCCCGGGGACGTTGCAACACCGCCCGGGGCTCGACCCGGCGTTTCTTCCGTTGCGGCAAACGACATTGGGCCGCTGACCGCAACACTTGCTCATAAATCTCCTGGCGTTGCTGGTCGGTGGTTGCCATGGCCAGACCGAAGGCCCCCATTTCCACCAGGTCGAGGACGCGCATAAAACTCAGTTGGCGGGGCAGGAGATTGGCCCTCGCGGCCGCTTGCACCATGACCGTCCGCACCAGATTGTAGGTCATGACGCCGACCCACAGCTCCTTCTCCACCATGCTCACGGATTTGGCCGTCAGCGCGTGCAGGTTCAAGCTGCGCTTCAAACTCCGAATGTCGAGTTCGATATTCCAGCGCTCGCCATAGATCTTGACCAGCTCTTCGGCTACCACCTCTCCCAGCGTGGTAAACAGATACAGGCGGATGGTTTTGGCTCCATAGGTCAGAGGCCGACAAATCAAGCGTCCTTCGAGGCAGGCGTGGCGGGGGAGTCCCGGCAGGGAGCGGCGGTCAGCGCGACTGGGCATCCACTGGATCGGCCCCTCGAACCCCGGCGGAGGCAGCTTCCCCAACAGCTTCTTGGCCCGGGCTTCGGTCAGCCGCAACAACACCCTCTGGCCGAGCTGGCCCGCCCGATAGGCCACCGAGAACACCCCAAAATTCGAGTCCCCCAGGATCACGCTCCCAGCCGGCAAGCCACTCATCACCTGGGCCGCCAAAGCCTGCTCGCTGACGGCTCGCGGCCCATACATCGGGCCCCAGGCCGGCGCGCTCGCCAACCCGTTGTCCAACTGATGCGCCACCACCAGTTTCAGCACCGGCCAATGCGACGTCCCATGCTGGTTGCAGCCGGCAGGAAACGCCTCGATTAACCCCGGCTCGTGGGCCAATAGCACCGACGATCCATCCAGAATATAGCCGCGCCCCGGCTGGCCAGCCAGATCCTGTTGTTGCAACTGCTCCAGCATCTGTTCCATCGCCCGTTCCACCGCTCGCCGCGGCACCCGACTGCGGGCTCGGCTGTAGCCACCCGTGTTCGACGACAGGCCACGCTCGCACTCCCGCTCGAGGCCGGCCACCACGGCGGTCAGACCCACCACGCGCGACAGCGTTTTGCGGCCACTGGCCCGCTGCAGGATCATCAAGGTCAAAACCACCCCAAACCGATAAATGCAGCGGTTCTCTTTCCATCCGATCTGGGCTTTCACCCGCTCGAAAAAATCCCCTTCTGTGATTCGCAGCAACAGTTGCAGAATAATGGTCGGAGCAGGAAGGGTCATCGGGCCGTGCAGCCTCCTGGCTACACAACCTAGTCAACCTCAACTCCGACAATTTGTCCAGAACTTTTTTTCGCCGATCTCCCTTCGCTCCCCAAAATGTAAGTGACATTGGGCGAAAGGCCGGCGAGTTTCGTCAATTGTGGACGCATTGGTTTTGTCAACAGCGAACGATATGGATTCACCCGAAGACGAATGCTCGGAATCGAGTGGTACATTTCGCATCTCCTGGTTGTTCTGGTACGATTCAAAAATGAAGAAGGAAGATCGTTAACTGATATTGTAGAGCTCACGAGCACAGTTTGTGAGAAGCGTTGTCGCGAATTCGCTGGTAAATCGCGATCATCAATTCTGTTTCTTGCTCAGATCCTTTTCTAATGGAGAATCTCGATGGCACAGTGGAAACCGGATCCAACGTTCTATCCCTCGCCTCTTCTGGCGATGCAAGCACCTCCCGAAAAGATCGCCTATGTCGTAGCCTTCAATCCGAATAGTGATGGCCGTCCCGATGCGTTGACGGTCGTTGACGTGGTTCCTGGTTCACCAACTTATGGACAGCTCGTTGGACGGCTCGACATGCCCACGGCAGGAGACGAGCTGCACCACTTTGGCTGGAACGCTTGCAGCTCTGCACTGTGTCCCTACGCTCCGCACCCGCATATTGAGCGACGCTATCTGGTGG
>JACCVY010000029.1 GCA_013697915.1 Blastocatellia bacterium
TTGTTTTATGAAAGGGCGTCAAGAGAAAAAAACACTCCTACTTGCTGACCGTCCTTTCTTTGGCCGCCAGCCCCACAACGTATCCGTGACTCTTCAACTCGCGCCGCCAGGGTTCTTTTCTTCCATCCTCACCTCAGCAATTCTTTAGAGACTTTTCTGAGCGACCTTTGATCTGACGTTCCTTGAAAGGAAAGCGCCGACCATTGTTTTATCTGAGACTTCGACTCAACTCGAGTCTTCGCCTACTGCTATCTCAGGTCGTGCCAGGGGGCATACAGTTAGGCTTGGTCCTTAGGTGCGGCCTGGTTCGTCGGCGCGCTACTCATGTGACACAACGGCATTTGATACTTCCCCCGAACCTGTTTGAATCTCTTCCTGCAGGGAGGTGGCTTTTCTTTGATCCGCCGGCCGGTATCTGAGCTCGCTTTAAGCTGTCTTCCTCAGGATCCTCCCCGCATCAAAGCTCTCCCCGCTCTTCCACACCGCCAGCACTGTCGCCGACAGTTTGCGGGCTACCGCCAGTCTGGCCATCTCTTCTCGCATGCCCGTCTTAAGTAACCCTTCGTAATACTCTCGGTACGCTCCGCAATGACTCGCATGCGTCGCCGCACTCTTGAAGATCGACTTGAGCCGTCGGTTGTAGTCCTGGTTCAATCCTCTGGTCTGGATCACCTGCTTTCTCCGCTTCCGTACTCGTCCGTTCTCAAGTTCATGATCGGCTGTGCTTCTCGTCACCACCGCCAAGCCCGAATAGTGCCAGAACGGGCGTTTGGTCCTGAAGCGCCAGGGCGTTTCCACGGTCGGGATGATCTGCGCAATCCGCACCGGCCCCAGTTCCGCTACCTGGCTTAACACCCGATAGGCCGGATGCCTCTTGCTCTCTGCCACCATTGCCTTCTGCGCCGCTCGTTTGATCACCTTCAGCTCATCCAACTGCTGGAAGAACAGTTCGGCTCGCGTCCGCTGCCCTTGGTTGGGAAGCTTCTCCAGCCAGCTCTGCCGCTTGCTGGCATGATACAACTCGCGCCCTCGCTGCTTGATTGCCTGGCTGTTGTAGAGCGCTTTGAGCCGGTTCTTCACCCGGGTGATGTCTTTGACCAGACATTCATAACACCGCATCAGGTGTTTCAGGGTCCTGGTCCCATGCTCACCGTGGTAGACCGGCTTGAGCGCATTGAGGCGCAGCAGTTCCGCCAACTTCACTGCGTCGACTCGATCGCTGCGGCTGCCCTCTATCCGGTTGTGCTTTGGGTTACAGGCCACCACTCGTCTGACCAGTGGTTCGACGATGTCGTAGAGCCAGGCGGCGTGGTTACCTTCTTCGAAAGTGAGATGAATTTCTCCCCGCAGATTCCCGAAAAAATCCCTCACCGCCTCCGTCGACGTCTCGATCACCGTTCGAGTTATGAGTTTGCCGTGCACGTCCAGCACCGCAATCGCGATGCTTACCTTGTGGACATCCAATCCAACGTAGTACTTTCGCATAGGGCTCTCCTTATCAGTGGAAAACTTAGAGTCGGAACAACTCCAAGCTACCACTTGAGGGGCGCCCTTTCATATATCAGTTAGACGCGGCCTGCCGGAAATCAACACTCCCGCGCCCGACAGCTATCGCCTTTTGCTCAGCACATCTGCCGCCAGCGGGATCGTACTAACCACACCGATCAGGAATAGAGCCCACCCGACGGCCTTCCGCTGCCCATGGCTCAGCCTGTCAGCGAGCAAGAGGGCGACCCCGGCCCCGAGCAGCCCGCGAGTACCGCCGATCAGCGCGATCTCCGGCAATGTCAGTTCCGCTTTCCTCATAATGTCTCCTTCGACGGCACAACCTGTGCCCACACGCGAGGTGCTCCGATAAGTCTCCCTGTGACACAAAAGCGTCTAACGATCGCCTTCAGCTGCGGCGCGCGCTCAGCCTTCAAGCTGAAGGGAAAAGATTACTTGAGAAGCACGCTGTCGCGCCGTCAGCTGCAAGGCTTGTTGGTTAACGCGGTTCCTTTTCACCTTTGTAGTCCGGTTTTTCTGTCTTAGGGTTGCAGCGGTTGCAAGGAACATGCGGAGTGGGTGTGACGAATCTGCAAGTGCAAGCGTAAGGGATGCCCTGAAGAAGTCC
>JACCVY010000049.1 GCA_013697915.1 Blastocatellia bacterium
CTCAGCGAGAAGCGGAAATAGAGCCAGACACAATGACTGATGATCTCAGCGGGAAACCGGTGGCGACGATACAACGACGGAGAGACATTCATCAGCTAATTATGCTGCAGCCGCCGCTGTCTTGCACGATCTGCTCGTTAACCTGACAATACCATCAAAGCACCCTCCGCCGCACGAAGCAAGATAAAGAACACGCGACCCGCGCTCCGGTCCCGACTTGTTATCCCGCGTTGTCGTCGTCGCGAGCTTCGAGCCTGGCAATTATGGTTCGAGTGTTATGTTCAATGTCAACGAAGACCTTTATCCCTTCGGCTAGAGCCAAGAATGAAATCACAGCGGCTAGTCCAGTGACGAGACAAATGATGACAACAAGTCCCGATTGACGAAAAAGCACGATAGCAACTAAGGTGACGAGAGCAATGACACCGGCGAAAATTTGGTACACGGTCCCGATAGAGCGCAAAGCCGGATATTTCGGAGCTGGCATGTAACGTTCCGCTTCGGCGGTGGCTTCGTTGATGTTGACGCCGCAACTCGGACAATTAGTTTCATTCGGGAAACATCGAGCTCCGCAATTGGGACAAGGAAAGTCACTCATTGTAATGGCACCATTCGCAGAGTTAGCAAGGAGCGGGATAACGTCAGAATTGACCGAGCGCGGCGATTAGCAACGCGAGGGATATATCACTGCTTCGTGTGGTTGGCAATAGAAAGCGGCGAGCCTGAGAACTCCGTCGCACCGTAATGTCAATCTTTCATTGGATCATGTTCATGAGCTGCGGACGGCTTACGATAAAATAGGAGATGCACGAGCCTGTGGCTTAGCGAATCTTTCATGTCTGTAAGGCCTGAATCCGTTCTCGCTTTCACCAGGTTTCCCTCAGAATCACTTTCGCCACGTCAGACAATAGGAACTACATCTTCTGCGGGAGTGGTGACTCTATGGGTCACGTCGTTTTCGTCAAAGAGTAGGAGCTGCAAGGTGGAGCGAGCAGTATTCAATATGAGCGCCTGCGCTTGACTCCGACTTTCATACCCGACGTGATCGGATGCGCGCCTAACGACTAGGCAGCGCCCAGTGCCTTTAGGAATTCGTCCGAGCCTGAAACCCAGCCTAACAGCGCCTGAATAGTTAATAGAGACGCTTCGTGATTACTTCTTGGTAATTCATATCCGATTGGCTCGCCCGTGCAATCCGCAAGCAAGATGGCTTGATAATCACGGTACATCGCATCTCTGATCGTCGAGTCCACGCAAACACTCGTGGTACATCCCGTGAGGATGAGGTGCTTGATCGTGGGCAGTCGGATGCGTCATGTCACCAGCGTTCTTCTGCCTTCAACCGTTATAAAGGTGATTTCTGGATTGGCATTGCGTTATGCTAGTCGGGGGACTACTGCCGGCGCTTGCTCTCCTTGGTGTGCTAAATATCGTTGGTGTGCTAAATATCGTTCGCAATCGGCGGCGCACCTCTCGCATTAACCGGAATGAGCTTTACGAAAATGCGTACGTGCAGGCAGGGCAGTCCGTGCCGCTGGCATAAATTCAACTGGCCTAAGAATAAGGAGGAACTATGAAGAGCGATTGGAAAGTTTCCCGCCGGGAATTACTTGCTCAAGGCAGCGCGGCTGC
Source organism: Blastocatellia bacterium (assembly GCA_013697915.1). GTDB lineage: Bacteria > Acidobacteriota > Blastocatellia > Pyrinomonadales > Pyrinomonadaceae > PSRF01. Next base: position 1,633 of record JACCVY010000049.1, read on the forward strand.
ACTGGGAATGGCGTTATTCCATCCATCGCTCATGGCGCAAACTTCAACCATTGGGCAAGGCGAGCGGATCATTCCTTTTCTGGACCAGCCAGCGGCGCCCGCGCCGGCAGACGCCGGCATGAATTTGCTCAAATGGGAAGACTTGAATTCATGGATTACACCCAACCCGCAATTCTTTTATGCCTGGCACTACGACCAACCGGTCCTTTCAGAAAAAGATTGGAAACTTCAAATCACCGGTCTGGTCAAGCGACCGATGACTTTATCGCTCGCCGATATCAAGGCTCGGCAACGCCAGGAAACAATTTTCACCATGGAGTGTTCCGGCAATGATGGTCTCAAATGGTTCAGAGGCGGAGTTGGCAACGCGAAGTGGGCGGGCACAGCGTTGGCGCCATTATTGAAAGAAGCTGGAGTTATGCCAGGCGCTCTCGAGGTTGTCTTCACCGGCAGCGACGAAGGCGAAGAACAGATTCGTGAATTCCTGGACGACATTCGCCCTATTAAGATGAAGCAGAACTTCGCGCGCAGCATGTCGATCGACGATGCAATGGATCCTCACCACTTGCTTTGTTATGAGATGAACGGCGATCCACTCCCGTCAGCCAATGGGTTCCCGCTTCGTTTGATCGCCCCGGGGTGGTTTGGCATCGCTAACGTCAAATGGTTGAAGCGCATCGAGGTCAGGAACACACGTCTGATGAATCGATTTATGGCGCGCGACTACGTAACGATTCGTGAAGAAGACAGTCAAGGACGGAAAGTTTGGACGGAAACCTCAGTAGGTCGAGCCCTAATCAAATCGATGACTGCAAAGGTCACGC